>JANYGW010000150.1 GCA_025359245.1 Massilia sp. | reverse complement strand
CCGGGGTCACCCCATCGCCCATCGCGCTACGTGATCAAAACGGCGCCGATACCCATCAGCTTGAGTGACCATACTCAAATGGGCACTTAAAAACCTTAAATCTAACGGAGTTTTCGAGGACAACTCAAGCTAATAACGCTTGATCGACGGAGGTGCCGCGCCCGCAAGGGAGAGAGTGGCATTGATGGTAGCCGCGCCGCGAACGACCACTTGGAAAACATGGCTTCCCATTAATGTTGCGCGTATGATTGTTTTGGTCCGGGTGCCAGGAGCTGATGATGGCATGGCGGTGACCGCGCAATATCGGCCAAGAGCTGCCGGTCGTATTTGGGTATTCCGGTCCATCGTGCCCACTGGTTCCGGTCTACCGTGCCCAGCCATTCCGGTATCGCGCCTAGTGATTCCGGTCAGGCCCTCAAAATTGGCGCGATAGACCGGAAAGGGTGGGCGCGCTCACTGGAATACGCAGTATTCGTTGACGCAAGGGCCGGCGCTCCGTCCCCTGAATGCAATCTGATTCGAATCCAATCGGACACTTGATGACAACTCCTAAATGCTTAGCTTATCGCGGACATTATTCGCGCCCGAATTGCGGCAACAGCAGCGATTAGTGGGATGAGCGGTAGCTCGTTCTTTTTCAAGAACGAGTTCCACATGGTCTGCCGTGATGCATCCAATGCAAACTGATCGGTCAAGCCTGTCGGAACAGCGCTCGGCAAGTTCATGTTACGCCGCGTAAACGTCGCCTGTATCGCTTGGGAGAGGAGGTCGTCGTCAAGCACCTCGCGCTCGAGCAGCACGTACAAGTCGAGGTAATCCTTCAGGCGAGTGTTAGCCATCCCCAACAACACGATGGCATGTAATTTCTCGGCGATCACCGTGTAGACCGGGTAGACGCGTAATTGCGGTGCCGGTAATTCAGCAAGCAGAACCGGATAGCTCGCGGACACTGGCGCCGGCGTGACGGCGTCGCCAAAGCCGATATCAATCTGGGTCTTGCAGCGCGCCCTGGCGATCTCCGCATCGATATGCACCCTGGCGCCGCCGTACCCGGCATCCTTGCGAATTTCTTCAACCGTTACGCTGTCGGGGTTGAACGCGATGCCATCGTCTACCGGGATTGAGGCGATTTCGCGGAATGTGTTTTCGATCGTGGCCAGGTCGCTCGGCCCAAACCCGAGCAAGTCTGCATCTCGCGTGTGCCGATGTGGCATGTCATACCAAAGCGCAAACAGGAGCGCGCCCTTTAGGAGAAACTGATCGGCATGCGCAGACACGCTGATTCTGTACAAGATGCGTTCCAATGCATAGCGCACTAACACTTGATTGAAATCGGATTGCTCTGCCTTGGCGATGTTGAGCAAGCGTCCCCGTACTGAAGCAGCCAGGTCCTTACTCATGGAAGTGACTCCAGGTAAGGGCGCATGACGTTTGCAACCCGGCATATTTGCGCAAAATGCCAAAGCTCATCGATTGTCACTTTCGATTTGGCATGGGCATCTTTCAGCGCTTCAAGCGCAACATCGAGTCCAATTTTATTCCGGAATTTGAAGCAGTCGGCAACGGTCTTGGCGGCACCGTAGACTCGCAGTGTGACTTGGTCGCGCTCATGGATCTCAACGCCGGCTGCATGCGTTTCATCGTTGAACTGGACCATGGTAAGCGGGGGATAGTCGATTTGCGGAAGGTGACTGCCGCGCGGCATTGCAATCCAGACGCGTCGTGGAAGTTGAGTCGTCAATTCGTGAAATTGCAGAGCGGTCAGGAGGCAGAAAACTCCCTTCGGTACCTTTGCGGCCACAATCGATAGGCTGTCCGATTCGGAACCAAGCGCGCCTGGCAGGCGGTATAGGCCCCGGCCAGCTCTTTCAAGCTGACCGCTTTGTGTCATTCGTGTGAGCGCGACGCGTGGCGCCCGGATGGCATCGAGGTCGTTCGACCTGATGATTCCTTGTTTCTTTGCAAGGTCAAGAATTCGTTGAATGTGGGTGTCGGCTCGCATCGTCGTGACAGTATGTTCCATTTTTACGTTCTTTGCAAATATCTGGAGTGAAAACGGAACATTAGATTGCCTGGGGTTTGTTCGAATTTACCTCGTGAATTAAGTCGTTCGCGGTAGAAATAGTGCCGTTTGGCAGCGCGAATGAGTTGATATATCGTCAAGTAGAGTCGCTTGGCCGTAACACAATGGGGGGACGCTACTGATACGGTGACCAAAATGAGTACTGAGGAGATGCTTGAACGATTACTGGCGCAGCTTTCCACACCGGCGCTTGCGCCGTTGCCAGTGGCGATTGATTTGTGGGACACCCGCAATATTGCCGCGTACTTGAAACGGTCGGTGGACACCGTACGCGACGATATCGTGACGCTCCCGACGTTTCCGAAACCGATTCGCCTGCCTGTGCGGTCAGCCACTCGCGCCCATGCGCTGTACAAGGCCCGCGAGGTGATCGCGCGGGCAGAGCGTCAATAGCAGTCGAACTGGTCGCGATGCGGTGGCGATGTCACGGGTCCGTCCTCCATTCATTCTGCCCGCACCCACAGGCCCAGCAAGGCCTGTGAGGTGCTCATCTGATCCGGATGCTGCGCTATCACAGACGCGTGGCGATATCGGCAGCAGACGCGTTGTAGTAGGTCTGCAGCTGCTTGATGTCCCGGTGCCCCACCATGCGGGCCAGGTCCAACACATTCAGTTTGCTGGCCAGGCGGGTGATGGCTTCGTGCCTTGTGTCGTGGAAGGTCAGTCCTTCGATTTCAGTTTTGCCGCGCGCATAACGGAACATGGCATCCAGCGACCCCGTCGAGATCTCGAATCCGTCCGGGACCATCGCCCAGATCTGTACCGCGCGAGGCGACAGCGGCACGTCGCGCGGGAAGCCGTTTTTCGTGTGATGGAGTCGGGCGACCGAGCCAGTAACGTCCCCCCTGCGAAGCGAGCAGATCTCGCCGGCCCGCATTGCCGTTTCAATCGCAAAGAGGAAGGCGAGGGCGATGCGTTGTTGTTTGGTGGAAGGTTTCACGTCGACTGCGTCGTACCGCCAGTTGAGCGAAAGGCAGATCTGTTCAATCTCTTCCTGCGTGATGCGCCGCTCGCGAGGGGGATTGGATTTCGGCCGGGCGACATCCGTCGTTGGGCTCCTTGTGATCCACTTCCACTCTTTTCTGGCGACGGAAAATACATGCGATAGCAGGTTCATTTCGCGTGTCACGGTGCCGCCCTGGACCTCGCGCAGCCGCTGGTCACGCCAAGCGGCGATGTGCGACGCATTGACCTCGGACATACGCACCTTGCCAAGTGGCGTGCTTGCCATCGCATACAGTCGGCCGGCCTCCCACTTGTAGCCGCGCTTCTTTTTTGAAACTTCGAGTTCGTAGCGCCGAAAGGCGTCAGCGCATGTTTCCGTAACTGAGACAACGGGCTCGCTGCCAAGCAGAACGCGCTGATGTGCTTCCCACTTGAGTGCTGCCTGCCTGGTGTCGAACGTGCCCGAAACGCGCTTGCCGCCCACCATGATTCTATGGCGCCAGCGGGTCCCATCTTTGATCGGTGTGGTCATCGCAACCTCCAGCCAAAAGACGTTGGACATCGAAGGTTTTGCCAAAGTTTTTGGCAAATTTTGGCAAATGGTAGTCCAAAAAGGGGAGTTTTACCGGGCTCTACCGCAAACCAGGACGTAAAAAAACCCAGGATTTCCCCTATGAGAGAGGTCTTTCCTGGGTTTTTCCGTGCATCTCTGAAACGTATTCTTGGTGCCGACTGCCGGTTTCGAACTGGCCACCTGATGATTACAAATCAACTGCTCTACCAAATGAGCTAAGTCGGCGAAACTTTTACAAGCCCCGGATTATACGCTATTTGATCCGCGTTAAGGTCGGGCGGCCGCCTTTTTTGGGCGGCTCGTTGTGGTCGTCCGGCGCCGTCGCCGTCGTGGCCGGGGCCATGTCCTGCGCCGCGCTCGGCACCGACGCCAGCGATGGAACGCTGCTCAGCACGGCTTCCGGCGCGCTCTCGCCCGGCCCGGTGTCGCCGGCGGCCGTGACCTCGAACGCCATCCCCTGGCCATTCTCGTTGGCGTAGATGGCCAGCACGTTATGCACGGGCACGTAGATTTCGCGCGACACGCCGCCAAAGCGTGCGTGGAAGTGGATCGCGTCATTGTCCATCTTCAGGCCGGAGGTGGCGCCGAAACTGATGTTCAGCACGATCTCGCCCTTCTTGACGTATTCCATCGGCACCGTGGTGCCGGCATCGACCTTCACCGCGAGGTAGGGCGTGAAGCCGCTATCGGTGCACCACTCGTAAATGGCGCGCAGCATGTAGGGCTTGGTTGAGATATCGGGCATGTTCATTTGTCTGTGATGCGAGTACCCGCCAGTCTACTGCGATTTGCGCGCAAGCGCAGACTGGCGTGGTGGGGGCTGCAGGCTGCGCTTAACGGCGCATGACCTTTTCGGAGGGGGTCAGCGCTTCGATGTAGGCCGGACGCGAGAAGATGCGCTCGGCGTACTTCATCAGCGGCGCTGCCGTCTTCGACAGTTCGATGCCGTAGTGGTCCAAACGCCACAGCAGCGGCGCCACGGCCACGTCCAGCATCGAGAACTCGTCGCCCAGCATGTACTTGTTCTTCAGGAACAGCGGCGCGAGCGTGGTCAGGCGGTCGCGGATTTCCGCGCGCGCCTTGTCATGGCTCTTGTCGTTGGCCTTGGCGCGCTCGCTTTCGAGCACGTGCACATGGACGAACAGTTCTTTCTCGAAGTTGAACAGCATCAGGCGCGCGCGCGCGCGCATCAGCGGGTCGGCCGGCATCAGCTGCGGATGCGGGAAGCGCTCGTCGATGTATTCGTTGATGATGTTCGATTCGTACAGGATCAGTTCGCGCTCGACCAGGATCGGCACCTGGCCGTACGGGTTCATCGTCGAAATGTCTTCTGGCTTGTTGAACAGGTCCACATCGCGCACTTCGAAGTCCATGCCCTTTTCGAACAGGACCAGGCGGCAGCGTTGGGAGAATGGGCACGTGGTGCCGGAGTAGAGAACCATCATTTTTATAGTTCCTTAGAAACAAAGGGGGTGAAACGACGAGCGGATCACCCCGAAATGATTGCCCGCCGTGACGGGCAATGAATGAACGCTAGCCTATTACTTAACTTCTTTCCAGTACGACTTGTTCAGCAGCCAGGCGAACAGGGCGAACGTCGACATCAGGAACAGCACCCAGACGCCGAGTTTCTTGCGCGTGCTGGCAGCCGGTTCGGCCATCCACTCGAGGTAGGCGACCAGGTCGGCCGTCGCTTCGTCGAACTGGGTTGGCGTCATCGTGCCCTTGGTCACTTCCTCGAAGCCATCAAACTTGTGGACGGTCTTCGTGTGATCATGCGGATCTTTCTCTTCGACCATCTTGAGCGTGCGCACGCCCTGCATCTGCCACATCACGTGCGGCATCGCCACGTTCGGCACCACCAGGTTGTTCCAGCCGGTCGGACGGGTGTCGTCCTTGTAGAAGGTGCGCAGGTAGGTGTACAGGTAGTCGGGACCGCTGCCGGCCGGCGACGCCTTGGCGCGCGCGATCACCGACAGGTCCGGCGGAATCACGCCGAACCAGGCTTTGGCATCGGCCGGGCGCAGCGCGGTCGTCATCATTTCGCCGACCTTGTCTGCCGAGAACAGCAGGTTGTCCTTGATCTGCACCTCGGTCAGGCCCAGATCCTTGAGGCGGTTGTAGCGCATCGAGGCCGCCGCGTGGCAGTTCAGGCAATGGTTGACGAACAGCTTGGCGCCGTTCTGCAGCGACGTCATGCTGGCGCGCTCGGGCGCCTTGTCCAGCGGATGGCCGCCTTCGTTGGCAAACGCCAGGCCTGGCAGCAATGCCAGGACAGCGATCAGTTGTTTCGCAAATTTCATGTAAGGTCCTTTTTCGCTTGTGTGATGTCGTCGATTAGTGCGGATGGAACGTCACACGTTTCGGCACTGGCTTGAAGGTGCCCATCGAGCTCCACCACGGCATCAGCAGGAAGAAGCTGAAATAAAACAGCGTGCACACTTGCGCGACCAGCGTCTTGGTGTCGGTCGGCAATTGCGTGCCGAGCCAGCCCAGCGCCAGGAACGCGGCGAAGAAGACCAGGTAGACATACAGGTGCCAGTCCGGACGATAGCGGATCGACTTGACCGGCGACTGGTCCAGCCATGGCAGCGCGCCCAGGATCATCACCGACGAACCGAACAGCACGACGCCCCAGAATTTCGCGTCCAGCACCTGTGGCAGCATGCCCACGATCATCAGCAGCGCGACGACGGCGATCGCCACCTTGGCCATGAACGAGATGCGCGCCTTGAGCCAGATGAAGGCGACGTAGAGGGCGGTGCCGCCCATCAGCACGTACATGAAGTCGGCCGTGGTCGCGCGCAGCACCGAGTAGAACGGCGTGAAATACCAGGTCGGCGCGATGTGCGCGGGGGTCTTCAGGCCGTCGGCCGGGATGAAGTTGTTGTACTCGAGGAAGTAGCCGCCCATTTCCGGCGCAAAGAACACGACCGCCGAGAAGATCAGCAGGAACACCGACACGCCGAACATGTCGTGCGTCGAGTAGTAAGGATGCGACGGAATGCCGTCCACCGGGTGGCCGTCGGCGCCCAGGTTGTCCTTGATTTCGATGCCGTCAGGATTGTTCGAGCCGACTTCGTGCAGCGCGATCAAGTGCGCGGCAACCAGGCCCAGCAGGACGAGCGGGATCGCGATCACGTGGAACGCGAAGAAGCGGTTCAGCGTGGCGTCGCCGACCACGTAGTCGCCGCGGATCCACAGCGACAGGTCAGGGCCGATGAAGGGAATGGCGCCGAACAGGTTGACGATCACTTGCGCGCCCCAGTACGACATCTGGCCCCACGGCAGCAAATAGCCGAAGAACGCTTCGGCCATCAGCACCAGGAAGATGCCGAAGCCGAACAGCCAGATCAGTTCGCGCGGTTTGCGGTACGAGCCGTACAGCAGGCCGCGCGTCATGTGCAGGTAAACCACGATGAAGAAAGCCGACGCGCCGGTCGAGTGCATATAGCGCACCAGCCAGCCCCACGGCACTTCGCGCATGATGTATTCGACCGAGCCGAAGGCCAGGTTGGCATCGGGCTTGTAGTGCATCGTCAGGAAGATGCCGGTGACGATCTGCAACACCAGGATCAGCATCGCCAGCGAACCGAAGATGTACCAGAAATTGAAGTTTTTCGGAGCGTAGTACTTGCCCCACTGGTCATTCCACAGCTTGGTCAGCGGGAAGCGGTCGTCGACCCAGCCCAGGGCTTTGTCGGCGATCGGCGCGTCGGCCGGGAATTTGGTTTCTTTAAAAGCGGCCATGGTTATGCCTCGCCTTTCTCGTCTTTGCCGATGACCAGCTTGGTATCGCTGGCAAACATGTGGCGTGGCACTTGCAGGTTGTCCGGCGCAGGCTTGTTCTTGAACACGCGGCCGGCCAGGTCGAAGGTCGAACCGTGGCATGGGCACAGGAAACCGCCGGCCCAGTTGTCAGGCAGGTTGGGCTGGGCGCCGGCGGCGAACCGGCTGCTCGGCGAGCAACCCAGGTGCGAGCAGATGCCCACGGCCACCAGGTATTCCGGCTTGATCGAGCGGTATTCGTTGCGCGCGTACTCGGGCGTCAATTCGTCCGGCTTGCGCTCCGATTTCGGATCGGCGACGTCGGCGTCGGTCTTCTTGAGCGATTCGATCATCTCCGGCGAACGGCGGATGATCCATACCGGCTTGCCGCGCCATTCGACCGTGCGCTGCTCGCCCACCGCCATGCCGGCGATATCTACCTCTACTGGCGCGCCGGCGGCTTTCGCCCGTTCCGACGGCTGGAAGGTGCTTACCAAGGCTGCCGCCGTGCCTACAGCTACCGCGCCGCCCGCGGCGCACGTCCCTGCGAGCAAAATGCGGCGGCCTGAATCGACCTGCTTTTCGTTACTCATACCAACCCCAATCAGTCAAAATGCGAAATCTTAAAAAGCTACTTAGAGCTTCTAGCAACCTTAAATTATAAGGGAAGCGGCAGGCGAAATGAAGCAAAAATGTTGCTTGACGTCTCGGAGCGGTCCTTTTCGGCCACTTTGGCACCCGCTTGCGCGCCGAAACCGGGCTTTTTCAACGAAATTAAAAAAGGTCCGGCAGCGCCGGAACCGCCGCCGCCTGTTTGGTTTCTAACTGCTTCGATGTATGATCGGCATGACATTCACCCAACCTGGAGACAAGCATGACGATGATGGCCGAATTCAAGCAGTTCGCAATGAAGGGCAACGTGGTCGACCTCGCCGTCGGCGTCATCATCGGCGGCGCCTTCGGCAAGATCGTCGATTCGCTGGTCCAGGATGTCATCATGCCGCCCATCGGCAAGCTGTTCGGCGGCCTCGACTTCGCCAACTACTACCTGCCGCTGAACGGGCAGGCGATGGGCCTGGCGCTGGCCGAGGCCAAGAAGCAGGGCGCGGTGATGGCCTACGGCAACTTTCTGACGGTGTTGCTGAACTTCGTCATCCTGGCCTTCATCATTTTCCAGATGATCCGCCTGATGAACCGGCTGCGCCGCGATGAGCCGGTTGCGCCGGCCGTGGTCGCCACCCCCGAAGATATTGTGCTGCTGCGCGAAATTCGCGATGCGCTGAAAAAATAGGCAAACACCCTCCCGATGCGGCGCTACTGGTTATTGTTTGCTCAGACCGTTACCGTGGCCCTGGCCCTGTACTTCGTGGTCGCGGCCATGCGTCCCGAATGGCTGCAGCGGGGCGGCCAGCGCTCGCCGGCCGGCACGCTGGCCAATACCGTGCCGGTCTTGCAGGCGCCGCTGCTGCCCAGCAGCTGCGGCGGCAACTGCGGCGGCGCCAACGCCAGCTACCGCGAGGCGGCCGCGCGGGCGATGCCGGCCGTCGTCAACATCCTTACCAGCAAGTCGCTCGGGCGCGACCATCCCTTGCTCAAGGATCCGTTCTTCCGCCGCTTCTTCGGCGACGGCGCGCCCAGGCCGGAGCAGCAGTCCAGCCTCGGCTCGGGCGTCATCGTCAGCACCGACGGCTACATCCTGACCAACAACCACGTAGTCGAGGCGGCCGACGAAATCGAGGTCGTGCTGACCGACGGGCGCAAGGCCCCGGCCAAGGTGGTCGGCACCGATCCCGAAACCGACCTGGCCGTGATCCGCATCGATACCAAGAACTTGCCGGTGATCGTGCTCGGGCATGCCGAGCAGGCGCGCGTGGGCGACGTGGTGCTGGCCATCGGCAACCCGTTCGGTGTCGGCCAGACCGTCACCATGGGCATCATCTCCGCGCTGGGGCGCAACAACCTGCACATCAACCATTTCGAAAACTTCATCCAGACCGACGCGGCCATCAACTTCGGCAACTCGGGCGGCGCCCTGATCGACACCAGCGGCAACCTGCTCGGGATTAACTCGGCGATCTACTCGCAAACCGGCGGCTCGGTCGGCATCGGCTTCGCCATTCCCGTGTCGACCGCGCGCACCGTGCTCGAAGCGATCATCGAGCACGGCTCGGTGGTGCGCGGCTGGATCGGCATCGAAACCCAGGACATCACGCCCGAGCTGGCCGAAAGCTTCGGCCTGGCCAGGGACAAGGGCGCGATCATCGCCGGCGTGGTGCGCAACGGCCCGGCCGACCGCGCCGGCATCCTGCCCGGCGACATCTTGCTGGCGGTGGGCGGCAAGCCGGTGGCCAGCACCGCCGAGACGCTGAATCTCATTGCCCAGCTCGCTCCCGGCCAGAAAGCTACAATGACGGTCATGCGCAAGAGCCGCGAAAGCGCCGTCGAAGTGAACGTCGCCAAGCGCCCCCGCGCGGCCGAATAATTTTTTCATTGGAAACTCCAGCATGCATTTGCGCGACCTGACGCAATTTCTCACCGAACTGGGCGAGAATAACAACCGCCCCTGGTTCATCATGAACAAGCCGCGCTACGACATCCTGCGCGAAGAATTCCTGGCCGTGGTCACCGAACTGATCGCCGAACTGGCGCGCTTCGACCGCCAGGTGGTGGCGTGCAACCCGAAAAAGGCGATGTTCCGCATCAACCGCGACATTCGCTTTTCGAACGACAAACGGCCCTACAAGACGCGCTTTTCGGCCGGCATCACGCCGCTGGACTTGCGCCGTCCCAGCGCCGGCGGCGGCCCGACCTATTATTTCCATATCGACGGCGACGGCACCATGCTGATCGGCGCCGGCGAATACCTGCCGCCGCCGCCGCGCCTGAAAGCGATCCGCGCACAGATCGTCAACGATGCGCCAGGGTTTGCCAAACTCATCAAAAATAAGCCATTGCGCGCCACCTTTGGCGAGTTGCAGACCGAGGACAAATTGCAGCGCCCGCCCAAGGGCTTCGACCCCGACCATCCGCACGTCGAGTATTTGAAACTGAAAAGTTTTTTCGTGTGGACCGAGGTCAAGCTCAAGTTGAATGCGCCGCACTTGCTGGTGCCGCAACTGGCGGCCGCCTACAAGGATGCCTTACCGCTGGTGACCTGGCTGCGCGCAGTCGAAGTCGCCCCCACCGCAGACTAGGAGACTAGCATGGCCTTGCAACACGCCGCCTCGGGCGAACTGATCCGCCTGCAACGCACGGAAGACGACATCGCCCATTTCACGTCGGTGGCGCTGGCCAAGACCGAACACATGGAGCTGATCCGGCTGGTCTTGCCGAAGGAACGCGCGATGCCGCTGCACAAGGTCGACGGCGAGATGACGCTGTTGTGCCTGCAGGGTGAAATCGTGTGCGACGCACACGGCACGTCGACCGTGTTGCGGCCGGGCGAAATGCTGTATTTGCTGGGCGGCGTGCCGCACGCGGTCAGCGCCAACGAAGACGCGGTGGCCCTGATGACGATCCTGCTGAACCAGCGTGCGCTGATCTAGGGGTCTGACCCCGGTTGTGTTGGCGCCTGCGACACCGGGGGGGGCTGACCCTTGGCTTCCTGGCCCGGGTTCCTACTCGCCGCGCGGGTCGCGCGCCAGCAATTGCGTCAGCATCGCCTGCGGCGTATCGCCATCAAACAGCACGCCCGCCACCGCATTGGTGATCGGCATGTCCACGCCCAGGCCGCGCGCCAGTTCGCGCACTGCCTTGGCGCACGGCACGCCCTCGGCCACGTGTCCGAGCTCGGCCACGATGACGTCCAGCGGCTTGCCCAGCGCCAGCCCCAGTCCCACCTTGCGGTTGCGCGACAGGTCGCCGGTGCAGGTCAGGATCAGGTCGCCCATGCCGGTCAGCCCCATGAAGGTGCCAGGCGACCCGCCCAGCGCCACGCCCAGCCGCGTGATCTCGGCCAGCCCGCGCGTGATCAGCGCGGCGCGCGCATTCAAGCCCAGCCCCAGCCCGTCGGCCACGCCGGTGGCAATGGCCAGCACGTTCTTGACCGCGCCGCCCACTTCCACGCCGACCAGGTCGTCGCACGAATACACGCGGATGTTGCCGCCATGGACGGCAGCGACCACGCGCTCGCGCAGCAGGGCCGAATCGGACGCCACCGTCAGCGCGCACGGCAGCCCGCGCGCCACTTCCTGGGCGAACGACGGTCCCGACAAGGCCGCGCCCGGCACCGTGTCGCCCAGCACGTCGAGCGCCACCTGGTGCGGCAGCAGGCCGGTGCCGTTTTCGAAGCCCTTGCACAGCCACACGATGTTGGGAATCGGATAGGCCTTCAGTTGCTGCAACAGGGGCCGCAGCCCGGCCACCGGACAGGCCGCGATCAGCAGCGCGTCAGGCGCGCCGGCGTGCGCCACGGCTGCGTCGAAGTCGGCCGTCACGCGCAGCGCGGCCGGCAGCGCAAAGCCGGGCAGGTAATGGGTGTTTTCGCGCGCGCCATCGATCGCAGCCATGGCCGCGCTGTCGCGCCCCCACAGCAGCACGTCGTTGCGCGCTGCCAGCGCCAGCGCGACGGCGGTGCCCCAGGCGCCAGCGCCGAGGACGGTAATCTTGCGGAGGGGAGTTGTTGTGTCTACCATGGTGTCCCGGAGTAAAACAGGGTCAGATGCCCCAGACGTCGACCGCCTTGATGTAGCCGATTATGCCATCCTTGTGGCGCACCTTGACCCAGGCCGACACGTGCGGGTCGGCCAGCTCCAGCAGCACGCCCTTGTCGGCCATCATCAGGGGCACGGCATTGTCGTCGGGTGTGGGCCGTATCTTGGCGTCGGCATTGCGCACCACGACATTGCGTTTGGCGCTGAGCAGATTCGCTTCGGTCCAGGCTATCTCGCCGCTGGCGTCGCGCACCTTGACCCAGTCGCCATAGCCGAGCACGACTTCGACCGGCATGCCGGGTGGTGCAACGTACAGTTTGCTGCCCTTGAGCGACGGGGCGTCGTACAGGATGGCGGGTGCCGGGCCGACCGATTTGAAATCGACGGCGTGCGCGTATGCCGAGGCCAGCAGGAGCAGGGCGCTTGCGATCAAACGTGGGCTAGTCATGGAGTGGCCTTCGCCGGGGAATGGCAGGACGGGCAGCAGGCCCGTCCTGTCGATACAACGTTGATGCGTGTTGCTTAGTGTGCTGCGCTGTCCGCTGGCGCTGCGGCTGCTGCTTCTGCCAGGGCCTGCCGGCGCTGCTGGTAGAACACTTCAAAGTTGATTTCTGCCAGATGCACTGGCGGGAAGCCGGCGCGGGTGATGACGTCGGCGATGTTACCGCGCAGGTAAGGGTAGACGATGTTCGGGCAACCGATTCCCAGCAGGGGATCCATCTGGTCCGCAGGAATGTTGCGCGCTTCAAAGATACCAGCTTGCTTGCCTTCGACCAGGAAGGCGACTTTGTCCTTGACCTTGGCGGTCACGGTGATCGTCACGGTCGACTCGTAGATGCCGTCAGCGATGGCTTCGGCGCCCACGTCGAGCGACACTTCGATGGTCGGGGCTTCCTGCTCGAGGAAGATGGCCGGGGAATTCGGTTGCTCCAGCGACATGTCTTTCAGGTAGACGCGTTGGATTTGGAAAACAGGTTGCAAGGTTTCGTCAGACATGGAACGCTTTCGTTGAGAAATAAAAAGAACGGCGAAAACGCCGTTCCAGTGTGCTTGGGTTGAAACGCGACGGCAATTGTATCAAAACCAACCAGCTACAAATAGTTTTGTGCAATCAATCCACTACAACGCTGCATATGTGTGGCTCAAGCGCCATTTAACAAGGGATCGAGGCGTCCAGCCTGCTCAAGCGCATACAAATCGTCGAAACCGCCCACGTGGGTGTCGCCGATAAAGATCTGGGGCACGGTGCGGCGGCCCGATTTCTGCATCATCAGCATTTTTTGCTCGGGGTCGAGGTCGACCCGGACCTTTTCGACCGTCACGCCCTTGGCGTCGAGCAGCCGTTCGGCCCGCACGCAATACGGGCACACGGCGGAGGTGTACATCACAACACGGGCAGTCATGGCATTCCTTCCTTACTTGGTGGTCGGCAGGTTGGCCGCCTGCCATGCTGCCTGGCCGCCGTCGAGGCCGGCCACGTCGGCAAAGCCGGCGCCGGCCAGCAGCCGCAGCGCCTTGTCGGCCCGCGCGCCGGTCTGGCACACGACCACGATGCTCTTGGTCTTGGACTTGTCGAGTTCGCCAATGCGGGTGCCAAAGTCTGCCAGCGGAATATTTTTCGCGTCGCGCAGGTGGCCGGCGGCAAATTCCTCGGCGCTGCGCACGTCGACCAGCACGGTCTTGCCGCGGTTGATCATCTGTACCAGCTGCTGGGGCGAAACGCGTTTACCGCGCGGCATCAGGGCCGGCAGCAGCAGGGCGAAACCGGAGGCCAGGGCCAGGCTGACAGCCCAAATATTGTCGAGAATAAATTTCACGGGGTTCCAATGAGTTAATGGTTTAAGACACACACAATGCGCGCATTATAAAATAGAAGCGGAATCTGCATTAAAACCGACTAATCCCATCACTCCTGGAACACAGCAAATGTACAAAATCGTCTTCATGCGCCATGGCGAATCCACCTGGAACCTCGAAAACCGCTTCACCGGCTGGACCGATGTCGACCTGACCGAGAAGGGCGTGGCCGAAGCCAAGAGCGCCGGCCAGGTGCTGAAAGAGGCCGGTTTCACCTTCGACCTGGCCTACACCTCGGTGCTCAAGCGCGCGATCCGCACGCTGTGGCTGGCGCTGGACGACATGGACATGATGTGGCTGCCGGTCAAGAACGACTGGCGCTTGAACGAGCGCCACTACGGCGCGCTGCAGGGCCTGGACAAGGGCGAGACCGCCGCCAAGTACGGCGACGCCCAGGTGCTGGTATGGCGCCGCAGCTACGACACGCCGCCGCCGCCGCTGGCCGCCGACGACGAGCGCACCTCGTTCCACGACCCGCGCTACGCCGGCGTGCCCAAGGACAGCATCCCGCTGACCGAATGCCTGAAGGATACCGTGGCGCGCGTGATGCCAGTCTGGGACGACGAGATCGCCCCGGCCATCCGCGCCGGCAAGAAGGTCCTCATTTCGGCGCACGGCAACAGCCTGCGCGCGCTGATCAAGATGCTCGACGGCATCAGCGACGCCGACATCGTCAGCCTCAACATCCCCAACGGCCAGCCGCTGGTGTATGAACTGGACGCCGACCTGAAACCGATCCGCCACTACTACCTGGGCGACCAGGACGCGATCGCCGCCGCGGTGGCCGCCGTGGCCAACCAAGGCAAGGCCAAGTAATTGACCCGTACCCTTGAGCAGTTGTGCGGCAGGGCCATCTTGTGCATGGTCCTGGCCGCTGTCGTGGGCGGCGCTGGCGCCGCCCCCAAGATCACCGAACGCAGCAAGCAGAAAGCGGTCGCCGAACAGACCCGCGTCGAGATCGCCCAGAAACTGGCGCGCCTCAAGACCGACGTGGTGCGCACCGAAGATTTGAAGGAAGACGCGGCCGATACGCTGGCCGAGTCCGAGGAAGCGATCTCGAACGCCAACCGCCAGCTGCGCGAGCTGGCCGCCGAGCAAGTCGAGACCAACGCCAAGCTGGCCGCGCTGTCGGGCGAGCAGGCGCGCCTGGCCGGCGTCATCGACGCGCAGAAAAAACAGCTGGCGGTGCTGTTGCGCAAGCATTACATGGCCGGCAACGAAGACCGCATCAAGCTGCTGCTGTCGGGCGACAATCCGAACCGCATCAACCGCGACCTGCAGCTGATGGCCTACGTGTCGCAAGCCCAGGCCAAGCTGCTCGGATCGCTGCGCAAGAACCTGGCCGCGATCGAAAGCAACCAGCTGAAGGAACAGAACGCCAAGGCCGAACTGGACGAGATCGCCGGCGAAGAGCGCGACCAGAAGGCCGTGCTGGAGAAGGAAAAGGCGCGCCGCGCCGCCCTGCTCGGCACGCTGTCGAAAAAACTGGTGGCCCAGCGCAAGGAAATCGGCACGCTCGAACGCGATGAGCAGCGCATGGCCGGCCTGGTCGACAAGCTGTCCAAGCTGATCAAGGAGCAGGCCGAGGCGGCCGCCGTCGAAAAGCGCCGCCTCGAAGCGGTCGCCGCCGCGCGCGCCAGGGTCGCCGCGGAAGCGGCCGTGCTGGCCCGGGCGCGCGCCGACAAGGAGCGCCTGGCGCGCGAAGCGGCGGCCAAGCCGGGCGCCAAGCCTGTGGCGCCGTTCAAGCCCGACCCGATCGACGCCGACGAGCCGAAAGTGGTGCACAAGGTCGAACCGGAAGCGGCCCGTCCGGCCGACATCGCGCTCGCGCCGGCCGCGCCGGACGGCGCTTTTGCCAGCCTCAAGGGCAAGATGCGGGCGCCCGTGGCCGGCAAGCTGGTCGCCCAGTTCGGCGCCAAGCGCGACGGCGGCCCCAGCTGGAAAGGGGTGTTCATCAAGGCCGCCGAAGGCAGCGACGTCAAGGCCGTGGCGGCCGGGCGCGTGGTGTTCGCGGCCTGGATGCGCGGCTTCGGCAACCTGATCATCATCGACCATGGCAGCGAGTACCTGTCGATCTACGGAAACAACCAGGCGCTGCTCAAGCGCGTGGGCGATGCGGTCAAGGGCGGCGACGCGATTGCCAGCGCCGGAAACACCGGCGGGGGCGAAGATTCGGGGCTATACTTTGAACTCAGGCACCAGGGCGCGGCCTTCAATCCGGCCGCCTGGGTCAGTTTCTAAAGGGGTCGGCATGAACGTCACACATCTCCGCCTGGTCGGCATCGTTGCGCTGGCCGCTTGTTCGGCGCTGCTGCCGCTGTCCGCGCAGGCGCAAAAGAGCCCGCCCCCGGCGG
Organism: Massilia sp.; assembly: GCA_025359245.1. GTDB lineage: Bacteria > Pseudomonadota > Gammaproteobacteria > Burkholderiales > Burkholderiaceae_D > Telluria_A. The sequence goes on along the minus strand of JANYGW010000150.1, from coordinate 72,931 downwards.
CGGCGTCCGCGCTGCCGCTGAGCGAACTGCGCCAATTGACGGATGTGTATGGCATGATCCGCTCCGATTACGTCGAGCCGGTCGAGGCCGACAAGCTGCTGTCGCAAGCGATCGCCGGCATGGTCGCCTCGCTCGACCCGCACTCGGTCTACCTGGACAAAAAAGCTTACAAGGAAATGAAGGAAAGCATGCAGGGCCGCTTCGTCGGGCTCGGCATCGAAGTGGCCATGGAAGACGGCTACGTCAAGATCGTCTCGCCGATCGAGGATTCGCCCGCGTTTCGCGCCGGGATCAAGCCGGGCGACCTGATCACCCGCATCGACAGCACCCCGATCAAGGGCTTGACGCTGGACGAGGCGATCAAGAAAATGCGCGGCGAACCGAAGTCCAGGGTGGTGCTGACGATCGCCCGCAAGGGCGAGGAAAAGCCGTGGATCGTGCCGCTGGTGCGCGAGGAAATCCGGGTCCAGAGCGTCAAGGGCAAGATCGTCGAACCGGGCTACGCCTGGCTGCGCATCGCCCAGTTCCAGGAGCTCACGCTCGACGAAATGGCCAAGAAGCTGGGCGCCCTGTACTTGCAGGAGCCCAAGCTCAAGGGCCTGGTGCTGGACCTGCGCAATGATCCGGGCGGCTTGCTGCCGGGCGCGATCGGGGTCTCGGCCGCCTTCCTGCCGCGCGACGCGCAGATCGTCTCGACGGTCGGCCAGCTGGCCGATTCGAACCGCGTGTCCTACGGCCGGCGCGAGTTTTATGCGATGCGCGGCGGCGCCGATCCGCTGGCGCGCCTGCCGGCCGCCCTGACAACCGTGCCGATCGTGGTGCTGGTCAACGGCGGCTCGGCCTCGGCGTCCGAAATCGTGGCCGGCGCGCTGCAGGACTACAAGCGCGCCATCATCATGGGCACCCAGACCTTCGGCAAGGGCAGCGTGCAGACGCTGCGCCAGCTCACCGCCGACACCGCCGTCAAGCTGACCACGGCGCGCTACTTCACGCCGTCCGGACGCTCGATCCAGGCCAAGGGCATCGTGCCGGACATGATGGTCGACGAAACGGCCGACGGCGATGGCCTCAACAGCCTGCGCATCCGCGAAGCCGACCTCGAAAAACACCTGTCCGACGGCAGCGGCAAGCCGGTCGACCCGGCCATCAAGGCGCGCCGCGACCTGCTCGAGGACGAACAGCGCGCGCTGGCCGTGACCAAGAGCCGCAGGCCGACCGAATTCGGCAGCGCCGACGACTTCCAGCTGGCCCAGGCGATCAACCATTTCAAGGGCTTGCCGGTCAAGCTGTCCAAGACCGAAGTGGCCGAGGACAAGGAAGTGGCCGCCGCGCCGGCGGCCCTGCCGGCCGCACCGAAAAGCGGCGCCGCCAAATAGATGGATGACCGGCAGCTGCTGCGCTATTCGCGCCACATCCTGCTCGACGAAGTCGGCATCGAAGGCCAGCAGCGCGCGCTCGCGGCCAGCGCCCTGATCATCGGCGCCGGCGGTCTCGGTTCGCCGGCCGCGCTGTACCTGGCGGCGGCCGGCGTGGGCCGCCTGGTGCTGGTCGACGACGACCAGGTCGACCTGACCAATTTGCAGCGCCAGATCATGCACACCACCGGGCGCGTGGGCCAGCCCAAGGTCGATTCGGCGCGCGCCGCGCTGTTGGCCATCAATCCCGAGATCGCCGTCGTCGCGCTGCGCGAGCGGGTCGATTGCGCGCGCCTGGACCAGCTGGTGCCGCAGGCGTCGGTGGTGCTCGACTGCAGCGACAATTTCGCCACCCGCCACGCGGTCAACCGCGCCTGTGTCGCGCACCGGGTGCCGCTGGTGTCGGGCGCGGTGATCCGCTTCGACGGCCAGGTCGCGGTGTTCGACCCGCGCAGCGCCGATTCGCCCTGCTACTGCTGTTTGTTCCCGCAAGACCAGGGCTTCACCGACGCCGCCTGCAGCAGCATGGGCGTGTTCGCGCCGCTGGTGGGCGTGGTCGGCGCGCTGCAGGCAGCCGAAGCGCTCAAGCTGGTGATGCAGGTCGGCCGGTCGCTGGCCGGGCGCTTGCTGCTGCTCGACGGGCGCGCCATGGAATGGACCAGCATGAATTTGTCCCGCAATCCCGTTTGTCCCGTTTGTTCACCCAAGGAGACGCAGTCCACATGAAAAAGATCCTCGTACTTGCCATCGCCGCCGCCTTTGGCGCCGCCGCGCACGCCGCCACCCAGACCACCCGCTATGACATCTACCTGGAAAACGGCACCCGGGCCGGCGGCCAGGTCGTCGAGCGCGACGACGACGGCAGCACCCGCGTCAAGTTCATCTACAAGGACAACGGCCGCGGCCCCGAGCTGGCGGAACGCTTCAAGGTCGGCGCCGACGGCACCATGAGCGATTACGCGGTCACGGGCAATTCCACCTTCGGCTCGGTCATCGACGAGCATTTCGAAATCAAGGACGGCACCGCCAGCTGGCACTCGACGTCGGAACAAGGGACCAAGGCCGGCGCCGGCGGCGCGATGTACGTGCCGCTCAGCTCCTCCTTCGAGACCGCTTCGGTGGCGATCGCCGCGCTGGCCGCGCATCCGGGCCAGCCGCTGGCGCTGCTGCCGTCCGGACAGCTGAGCCAGCGCAAGCTCGACGAGATGGTCGTCACCAGCGGCGCCAAGTCGCAGACCGTGCAGCTGCTGGCGCTGACCGGGCTGGGCCTGTCGCCGCAATTCATGTGGGCCACCACCGGCGCCAAGCCGCATTTGTTCGCCTTCGTCGCGCCCGGCTACATGGCCATGACCGAAGAAGGCTGGGCCGACGCCGCCAAGCCGCTGGCGGCGCGCCAGAAACTGGCCGAGGCGGGCCTGCTGGCCGACATGGCCACGCGCTTGCAGCACAAGCTCGACGGCCTGACAGTGGTGCGCAACGCGCGCATTTTCGACAGCGACAAGGCCACCGTGGGCGCGCCGTCCGACGTCTACGTGCTGCGCGGGCGCATCACGGCGGTGTTGCCGGCCGGCTCGCCCGTGCGCGGCGCCGTCAACGAGATCGATGCCGCCGGGCGCATCATGCTGCCCGGCCTGTTCGACATGCATGGCCACGTGGGCCGCTGGGAAGGGGGCTTGAACCTGGCTGCCGGCGTGACCTCGGTGCGCGACATGGGCAACGACAACGCCACCATGCAGCAGATGCTCGACGAAAACGCGGGCGGGCGCCTGCTCGGCCCGCAAGTGGTGCCGTGCGGCTTCCTCGAAGGGGCCAGCCCGATGTCGGCCAATAACGGCTTCGTCATCAAGGACCTGGCCGAGGCCAGGAACGCGATCGACTGGTATGCCGAGCATGGCTATCCCCAGCTGAAAATCTACAACTCCTTCCCCAAGGCGATCCTGAAGGACACCATCGCCTACGCGCACGGGCGCGGCATGCGCGTGTCCGGCCACATCCCGGTCGGGCTGCGCGCGCACGAGGCGCTCGACGCCGGCTATGACGAGATCCAGCACATCAACCAGGTCATGCTCAACTTCCTCGCCACGCCCGAGACCGATACCCGCACGCTGGACCGGTTCATCTTGCCGGCCGAGAAAGTGGCGGGCCTGGACTTCAATTCCCCGGTGGTCAAAAATTTCATTTTGAGGCTCAAAATGAAACAAACTGTCATCGACCCGACGCTGGCCACCTTCGCCTTCCTCAAGCAGAAAGATGGCGACATGAATACCCCGTTCATCCCGATCGCCGATCACATGCCGCCCGACGTCAAGCGCGGTTTCCATGCCGGCACCATGAAGATCGCCGACGCCGCCACCCTGGCGCGCTATGAAAAATCGTACGCCAAGATGGTCGAGTTCGTCGGCCTGCTGTACCGCGCCGGCGTGCCGATCGTGGCCGGCACCGATGAAATGGCCGGTTTCACGCTGCAAGCCGAGCTCGAACTGCTGGTCAAGGCCGGCCTGACGCCGGCCCAGGCGATCCAGGTGGCGACCCGCAACGGCGCGCGCTACACCCGCACCAGCAACGACCGCGGCTCGGTGACGGCCGGCAAGCTGGCCGACCTGGTGCTGGTCGACGGCGACCCGACCAGCGACATCGGCGACATCCGCAAGGTGGCGGCGGTGATCACGCGCGGCTACCTGGTGTATCCGCACGAACTCGACAAGGAGCTGGGCATTGCCCCGTTCGTCAAGGATGCGCCTTTGCTGAAACCGCTCGCGCCGGTGTCGGCGACGATCGCCGCCGGCGGCAACGAAGCAGCCCTGGAACGCTTCACGGGCAGCGCCAAGCGCCATTAAGCCAAGGCTAAGGCGCCGGGACTAGGCTGGAACCTGTCCCGGCGCCGCCGCGCACGCTCAGAGCCGTCCCGCGTGCGCGCCGGTCCCGGGCTGGCGTCGATTACAATTACCTGACAATTGTTCTCGCAAGGCGTCGTCACTGCGGCGCCATTCGGCTTATACTCTGCGTTCCACTTTTTTGACTAACGATTAACTATGCGAAACGTCCCACACCGGCTGCAGCGCGGCTTTACCCTCATCGAAATCATGGTGGTGGTGGTCATCATCGGCATCCTGGGCGCGCTGGTCGTGCCTAAACTGATGGGCAAACCGGGCGAAGCGCGCGTCACCGCCGCCAAGGTCGACATCAGCACGCTGATGCAGGCGCTCAAGTTGTACAAGCTCGACAACCAGCGCTACCCGAGCACCGAGCAGGGCCTCAAGGCGCTGGTCGAAAAGCCCACCAGCGGCCCGTCCGCCAACGGCTGGAAAGCGGGCGGCTACGTCGACAAGCTGCCAAAAGATCCATGGGGCAACCCTTACCAGTACCTGTCGCCGGGCGTCAAGGGCGAAGTCGACCTGTTCTCGCTGGGCGCCGACGGCCAGCCCGGCGGCACCGGCGAAGACGCCGACATCGGCTCCTGGGAATAGGGAGCGGCCTTGCCGGGGATGCTGCCAGGCCGCGCGATGCGCGGCTTTACGCTGGTCGAGTTGATGGTCGTGCTGGCCATCATCGGGATTTCGCTCGGCATGGTGTCCTTCAATGCGATGCCCAGCGCGCACCAGAACCTGCAGGGCGAGGCGCGCCGCATCGCGCTGCTGCTGCAGCTGGCGCGCGACGAGGCCATCGTGCGCAACCGGCTGGTGGCGTTCGAGGCGGACGCCGACAACTACCGCTTTTTGGTGCGCAACGACAACCACTGGGATGCGGTGACCAATGACGACCTGCTGCGCGAGCGCCCGTTCAAGGGCGGCCCGATCCACCTGTCGATCGACCCGCCGGGCGTGGGCAGCGGCAACCCGATGCGCATCACCTTCGGGCGCGAACCGGTCGACAAGCCGTTCGTGCTGAGCATGGCCATCGGCGAAGACCGGGTCGCCATCCGCGCCGACGGCATCGGGCACTTTGTCGTCGAATGAAGCATCGACTCCCTAAAAACGGCGGCTTCACCCTGCTCGAAGTGCTGGTGGCGCTGGTCATCGTCGGCACCGCGCTGGGCGCCTCGCTGCGCGCGGTCGGCAGCCTGACCTCGAACAGCGCCAGCCTGCGCTCCTCGATGATGGCCACCTGGTCGGCCGAGAACCGGCTGGTCCAGATCCGCCTCGAACACGTGTTTCCGCCGATTGGCAAGCGCAGCTTCGAGTGCCCGCAGGGCGACCTGAAACTGGTGTGCCAGGAAGAAGTGCTGCCGACCCCGAACCCGCGCATGCGCCGGGTCGAAGTGGGCGTGGTCGACATGACCGACCCGGGCCGGCGCATCATCAAGCTGGTCCAGCTGGTGCTCAACGACTGATGCGCGCCGATCGCCGCCGCGGCTTTACGCTGATCGAACTGCTGGTGGCCATCAGCATCCTGGCCATTGTCGCGGTGCTGGGCTGGCGCGGCCTGGACGGCATCATCCGCGCGCGCGTGGCGCTGACCAGCCAGATGGAGGCCACGCGCGGCATGCAGCTCGCTTTTGCCCAGATGCAAAGCGACATCGAGCACATCGCCACCGCCGACCTGCTGCAGCAGGTGCCGCCGCAGCCGCAGCCGCGGCCCTTCCTGCTGGCCCCGGCAAACCATATGACGCTGGTGCGCACCGCCTACCGCGAAAACGAGGCGGCGCTGCTGCAGGTGGTGTCCTACAGCCTGGTCGATGGCGTGCTGCTGCGGCGCGAGTCGGCCGGCACGCGCGACCTGATCCAGCTCGACAAGCTGTGGAAGGCCGCCACCACCGACACCGACAATACTGCGCCGGTGGCGCTGCAAAGCGGCGTGACGGCGATGATGACGGAAGTGTGGGAAAACAAGCACTGGCTGCCCGGCGGACAGCCGCCCGGCAGCAACCCGACCGCGCTGTCGCTCGACCCGACCGGCATCCGGGTCTCGCTGCAGACCAAGGACACCCAGCTGGTGATGACCAAATCGTTCCTGATGGGGGGCTTGTGATGCGCCCCGTTCCGCACAAGCAGCGCGGCGTGGCCGTGATCACCGCCTTGCTGCTGACCACGCTGGCGATCACGATCGTGGCCAGCCTGTTCTGGCAGCAGCAGGTCCAGGTGCGCACCATGGAAAACCAGCGCCTGCACCTGCAGACCAAATGGATCTTGCGCGGCGCGCTGGACTGGGCCCGGCTGGTGCTGCGCCAGGACGGCATGGACAGCCCGACCTTTACATCGCTGACGGCGGTGTGGAACACGCCGCTGGCCGAAACCCGGCTCGACCAGTACATCGAACGCGAGCGTGTCGAAGGAGAAATTTTCGATGCGAGCCTGTCAGGGCGGATTATTGACGCCACCTCGCGTTACAATCTCACCAACCTGACCACCGGACCGCAGATCAATGCCGGGCATTTGCTCATTTTTAAGCGTTTGCTGGCCAACCTGCAGATCGACCAGGCGCTCGCGATGCGTACCGCCCAGGCGGTGGCGGACGGCACGCCGCCGCTGCCGCCCCAGACCGGGCAGCCAACGCCGCCGGTGCGCACCAAGGCGCCGATCGCGCTGACCCAGCTCGACGACCTGCTGGCCATTCCCGGCTATACGGTCGCCATCGTCGACAAGCTGCGCGAGTTCGTCACCGTGCTGCCGGCCAACGCGGTGACGGTGAATGTGAATACGGCGCCGCCCGAAGTGATCGCGGCGCTGGTGGAGAATTATTCGGTAGCGCAGGCGACCGCGCTGGTGGCGCGCCGCAAGCAGGCATACTATCGCCAGGTCAGCGATTTTACCGGCCAGCTGTTCGGGGCCCAGCTGACCGTGCCGGCGGCCGTGGATGTCAAGAGCGAGTGGTTCCTGGTCAGCTCGCGGGTGCGCCTGGACCGCGCCGCGCTCGATGCCGAGGCACTGGTGTACCGTGAATTGAGTACCCAGCAGTTCAAGACCACGACGGTCTGGGTGCGACAAAACTAGAACGAAAGCGAGACTGTTTGACTACTTTATATATCCGGCTTCCGGCGCGCGCCGACCACGAAGGCGCCCTGGCGCGCTTCGCGCTGGTCGCCGACGGCGGCGCGTTGATCCAGCAGGGCGAAGGCGCACTGCGCAGCATGGGCGACGTGGTCGCGGCCAGCCGCCATGTGGTGCTGCTCTTGGCCGCCGCCGACGTCACGCTGCTGCAGGTGAAAACCCCGCCGCTGTCGAACGCGCGCCTGAAGGCCGCGCTCCCCAGCCTGGTCGAAGAACAGGTGCTGGGCGACCCGGACGACTGCGTGCTGGTGGCCGCCCCGGCCCAGCTCGACGACGGCACCCGCACCGTCGCCGTGGCCCAGCGCGGCTGGCTCGAGGCGATCGTCAAGGCGCTGCTGGCGCAGGGCGCGCGCACGGTCGGCGCGGTGCCTTCCCAATTGTGCCTGCCGCTCGCGCCGGGCAACGTGTCGGGCGCCATCGACGCGACCGGCATCACGCTGCGCCACGGCCTGCATCAGGGCCTGGGCCTGGCCATGGCCGGCACCCCGGCCATGGCGCTGCAGACGGTGCGCGCGCTGGCCGGCGATTCGCCCTTGAACCTGTACGTCGAACCGGCCCAGCTGGGCGAATACCAGGCGCTGGTGGCCGAAGCCGGCCCCGGCATCGCCGTCGAAGCCGAACACTGGGCGCACTGGATCGCCGGCGCCAAGAGCACCACGCTGGACCTGGTGCCGGGCCTGGGCGCGGCCGGCGCGCAGGTGCGCGACTGGAAAAAATGGCGCTGGCCGCTGCGCCTGGCGCTGCTGGCCGTGGTGGTCAACCTGGTCGGCCTGAACGTGCAATGGATGCGCCTCAAGCGCGAAGCCCAGGCCATCAGCGCCGGCATGACCCAGACTTTCAAGACCGCCTACCCGAAAGAGACCGTAATCTCGAGCGACCCGGCGGCCCAGATGCGCCAGAACATCGCGCGCGCCCGGGTCCTGCAGGGCCAGGTCACGCCGGAAGAATTCACCTTCATGGCGGCGGCCTTCGGCGAAGCGGCGCGCGCCGCGCCGCGGCCTGTGGTGCTGGCCTCGCTGGCCTATCGCGAACGCGCGATGACGGTCAAGGTCAATCCCGAGTCGGCCGACCCGGGCGCGGCCAAGGCGATCAAGGATGCGCTGGCCGCGCGCGGCCTGGACCTGACCGACTCGGGCTCCGGCACCTGGGTGATCCGCGCCGCGGGAGGAAAAAAATGAGTGCAACGACCGTGGTAACCCACTTCAAGGATCAACTGGCGCTGTTCTGGCTGGCGCGCACCGAGCAGGAACGCAAGTACCTGTCGGTGGGCGGCGTCGCCGTGCTGGCCGCGCTGGTGTACCTGCTGTTCGTGGCGCCGGCCCTGGACGGGCGCACCAAGCTGCGCGCGCAGCTGCCGCAATTGCGCGAGGAGGCCGCCAAAATGGCCGCGCTGGGGCAGGAAGCGGGCGAGCTGGCGCGCCAGCCGGTGCCGCAAGTGGCGCCCATGACGCGCGAGTCGGTCAGCGCCGGCCTGACGGCGCGCTCGATCACGCCGACCTCGCTGATCATCTCGGGCGACTACGCCAAGCTGCAGCTGAACGGCGTGTCGTTTGCCGGCATGTACGCCTGGCTGGACGCGCAGCGCCGTGAAAACCGCATCGTCGCCGAGGACGTGGCGGTGACCGCCGCGACCCCGGCCGGGCAGGTCGACGCGGTGCTGACGCTGCGCCAGAACACCGGAGACGCGGCCCGATGAAGCGCGCCGTGCTATGGTTGGCGGCGATCGCCGCGGCCGTTGCGCTGACGGTGCTGGTATTTTTGCCCGCCACCTGGCTCGGCTCCATTGTGGAGGACCGCACGGGCGGGCGTTTGACTCTGGGAGACGCGCAAGGTACGCTGTGGCGCGGCTCGGCCTATGTCGGCGGCGCCGCCGGCGCCAGCGGGGCGGTGACGCCGCTGCTGGCGGGGCGCTTTTCGTGGCGGCTGTCGCCCATGGTGCTGCTCGGCCAGGTCGACATGACGCTCGAAAACGCCGAGGCGCTGAGCGCGCCGGTGACGCTGACGGGCAGCTGGTCGCAGTGGGAAGTCAGTCCGGGCGCGCTGCTGCTGCCGGCCGAACGCCTGGCCGGACTGGGCGCGCCGCTCAACACGCTGGCGCCGTCCGGGGCGATGAAGCTGTCCTGGAGCGCGCTGCAGCTGGCGCGCGCCGGCAACGGGATGGCCGTGACGGGCCACACGATGCTGGCGCTGAACGATATGGGCTCGCGCATGGCGCCGGTCAAGCCGCTCGGCAGCTACGAGATGAGCATGGACTGGCGCGGGCAGCAGGCCGCTTTAAGTTTGAGTACGGTGCGCGGCGCGCTGCTGTTATCGGGGAAGGGATCGCTCGACAATGGGCGTTTCCAGTTTTCCGGGCAGGCGCAGGCGGCCGATGGCTACGAAGAAACGCTGGGTAATCTCCTGAATTTACTGGGCCAGCGCCGAATGGTGGGTGGCAAGAAAACAATCGCCTTAGAGTTCAAATGATGAAAAAACAGACTGCAAGCACATTCCAATTCCCGGCGCTGCGCCGTGTCGTCGCCGGCGCCATGCTGTGCTGCGCGGTCGCGGCCGTTCCCGCGCCCCTGTGGGCGGCGCCCGAAGACGAGGCGGCCCTCAATTTCGTGGGCGCCGACATCGAATCGGTGATCAAGGCGGTCGGCCACTACACCGGCATGACCTTCATCATCGACCCGCGCGTGAAAGGCACGCTGACGCTGGTGTCGGAAAAATCGATCAGCAAGTCGCAGGCCTTCAGCCTGTTGACCTCCGCGCTGCGCCTGCAAGGCTACGCGGTCGTCACCGGCGACGGTTACGCCAAGGTGGTGCCGGAAGCCGAAGCGAAGCTGCAAGCGTCGCCAACCCAGGTCGGCAAGGGCGCGCGCAGCGTCAAGGGCGACCAGATCGCCACCCAGATCTACCATTTGAGCTATGAATCGGCGGCCAACCTGACCGCGGTGCTGCGGCCCCTGATTTCGCCGAACAATTCGATCATGGCCAACCCGGGCAACAACAGCCTGGTCATCACCGACTACGCCGACAACCTGCGCCGCCTGACCAAGATCATCGAAGCGCTCGACGCGCCGGTCGCGGCCGACGTCGACATCGTGCCGGTGCGCTACGGGATCGCGTCCGACCTGGCCACGCTGGTCAACAAGCTGCTCGAGCCGTCGGCCGGCGGCGACTCCGGCCGCGTCACCGTGGCGGCCGACCCGCGCACCAATTCGCTGGTGGTCAAGGCGCCGTCGCGCGCGCGCGCCAACCTGGCCAAGTCGCTCATTTCCAAGCTCGACCAGCCGACTTCGGAAGCGGGCAATGTGCACGTCGTGTACCTGAAAAACGCCGACGCGACCAAGCTGGCGGCGACGCTGCGCGCGGTCGTGTCGTCGGACGCCTCGGCCTTGCCGCAGACGCAGCAGGGCACCTCCGGCGGCAGCGTGCAGTCGTCCGGCGGCCAGCAGAACGGCCCCGGCCAGAGCCTCGGCGCCGGCCAGTCGACCATGAACCAGCAGGCCAGCCAGCAGTCCAGCGGCGGCGGCGGCAGCACGGCCGGCTTCATCCAGGCCGACGCCTCGACCAACACGCTGATCATCACCGCGCCGGACGCGATCTACCGCAACCTGCGCTCGGTCATCGACCAGCTCGACGCGCGCCGCGCCCAGGTCTACATCGAATCGCTGATCGTCGAAGTCAACGCCGACAACGCGGCGCAGTTCGGCGTGCAGTGGGCCGGCCTGACCGGCGGCGCCAACAGCAAGTACCGGGTCGGCGCGCTGCAGAACTTCACCGGCGCCGGCGACAGCAACCTGGTCAAGCTGGCCGCGGCCGGCTCCGCCGCAGCGCCGGCACCGGGCCTGTCGATCGGCCTGTTCAAGATGATCAATGGCGCGCTCGGCCTGGGCGCGATCGCCTCGGCCATCGAAACCGAAGGCAACGGCAACATCCTGTCGACCCCGAACATGCTCACGCTCGACAACGAACTGTCGACCATCAAGGTGGGCCAGAACGTGCCGATCATCAGCGGCCAGTTCACCACGCCGGCTGCCGGCGGCGCCGCCGGGGCCAATCCGTTCCAGACCATCGACCGGAAGGACGTCGGCCTGACCTTGAGGGTGCGCCCGCAGATCTCTGAAGGCGGCACCATCAAGATGGCAATCTACCAGGAGACCTCGAACGTCGACGAGAGCACGCGCGCCTCGCCGTCGGGCGTGACGACCAACATCCGCGTGATCGAAAACAATGTGATCGCCGACGATGGCCAGATCATCGTCATCGGCGGCCTGATCAAGGACGACACCAGCAACGCCGAAGAGAAGGTGCGCGGCCTGGGCGACATCCCGATCATCGGCAACCTGTTCAAGTACCGCAGCCGCAAGCGCACCAAGACCAATCTGATGGTCTTTCTGCGTCCGGTGATCGTGCGCAGCAAGGAAGACAGCAACGCCATTGCCGCCGACCGCTACGACTTCATGCGCTCGGCCGGCCAGAATGCGGCCGCGCCGCAGGATTCGATCGTGATGCCGGACTATGGCACGCCGGTGCTGCCGGCGCTGAACAAGGGTCAGCCGCCACCCGGCGGCGCGATGGCCAAGGTGCCGCCACGCCCGCTGATGGTGCCGGTGCCGACCCGCGCCGGTCCCGGAGCGGTGCAGCCGGCGGGCACGCCGGTCCCACCGAACAATTGAGCGGGCCGCGATGAGTAACCTTCTCCCCTACGCCTTCGCCCGCGACTACGGCGTGCTGGCGCGCCACAGCGAAGAGGCCGAACACACGGTCGAAGTGTGGGTCTCGGGCGCGACCGCGCCGGCGGCGATCGCGGAAGTCTCGCGCCGCTTCGGCCGCATCGCGCTGCGCTCGATGGAACGGGCCGACCTGGAGGCCGCCATCGCGACCGCCTACGCCGGCGCCGGCGGCGACGCCTCGCAAGTGGCCGACGAGTTCGACGCCGACCTCGACCTGACCAAGCTGCTGCAGGACGTGCCGGCCATCGAAGACCTGCTCGAATCGTCCGACGACGCGCCGGTGATCCGCATGATCAATGCGCTGCTCACGCAGGCGCTGCGCGAAGGCGCGTCCGACATCCACATCGAACCGTTTGAACAGACCTCGGTGGTGCGCTTCCGGATCGACGGCTCGCTGCGCGACGTGGTGCGCCCGCGCAAGGCGATCCACGCCTCGCTCATTTCGCGCATCAAGATCATGGCGCAGCTCGACATCGCCGAAAAGCGCCTGCCGCAAGACGGCCGCATCACCTTGCGGGTGGGCGGCAAGGGCGTCGACGTGCGCGTCTCGACCCTGCCGACCGGGCACGGCGAACGCGCGGTGCTGCGCTTGCTGGACAAGGACGCCGGCCGGCTCGATCTGTCGCACCTGGGCATGAGCGGCGCGCTGCTGCCGCAATTCGACGCGCTGATCAACCAGCCGCACGGCATCGTGCTGGTCACCGGGCCGACCGGCTCGGGCAAGACCACCACGCTGTACGCGGCACTGAGCCGATTGAACGCCTCGACCACCAACATCCTGACGGTGGAAGACCCGATCGAGTACGACCTGATCGGCGTCGGCCAGACCCAGGTCAACGCGCGCATCGACATGAGCTTTGCCAAGGCCCTGCGCGCGATCCTGCGCCAGGATCCGGACGTGATCATGATCGGCGAGATCCGCGACCTGGAAACGGCGCAGATCGCGGTCCAGGCTTCGCTGACCGGCCACCTGGTGCTGGCCACCTTGCACACCAACGACGCCGCCGCCGCCGTCACGCGCCTGCTCGACATGGGGATCGAACCGTTCCTGCTGTCGTCGTCGCTGCTGGGCGTGATGGCGCAGCGCCTGGTGCGCAAGCTGTGCGTGCACTGCAAGCGCAACGACGGCCAGACCTGGCACGCGGTCGGCTGCGACAAGTGCGGCCACACCGGCTACCAGGGCCGGGTCGGCGTGTACGAGCTGCTCGAAACGACCGACGAGATCCGGGCCCAGATCCACAACCGCGCGTCCGAAGCCGAGATCCGCGCCACCGCCCAGAAAACCGGCATGAAGACCATGCGCGAGGATGGCGAGCGCTGGCTGCGCGACGGCACCACGACGCTGGCCGAACTGCTGCGCGTGGCGAAGGACTAGGACCATGCCGGCATTTCGCTACGAAGCCGTCGACAACATCGGCGCCACCCACAAGGGCGTGGTCAACGCCGACAGTGCCCGCTCGGCGCGCGCCGACCTGCGCGTGCAGGGCCTCACGCCGCTCAGCGTCGAGGCCATCGCGGCCCAGGTCGATTCGACCGGCGTGGCCACCCGGCGCGGCTTCGGCGAACGGCTGTCGCCGGTCGAGCTGGCGCTGTTCACGCGCCAGCTGGCCAGCCTGCTCGAAGCGGGGCTGCCGCTGGAACAGGCGTTTACCGCGCTGCTGGAACAGGCCGAGCGGCCGTACGTGCGCGACCTGATCGCCTCGATCCGTTCCGAAGTGATGGGCGGCGCCTCGTTCTCGGACGCGCTGTCGCGCTACCCGCGCGACTTCGAGGAGATCTTCCGCGCGCTGGTCGCCTCGGGCGAGCAGATCGGCCACCTGGCGCGCGTGCTCACGCGCCTGGCCGACTACATCGAACGGCGCAACGCGCTGATCCAGAAGGTCAGGCTGGCGTTCACCTATCCGGCCATCGTCACCGTGGTGGCGTTCGCGATCGTGATCTTCCTGCTGACCTATGTGGTGCCGCAGATCGTCTCCGTGTTCACCAACACCAAGCAGAAGCTGCCTTTGCTGACGATGCTGATGCTGGCAGTGTCCAATTTCGTGCGCGCGTACGGCCTGGTGGTGCTGGTGGCGCTGATCGGGGCCGGCTTCGCGTGGCGCAACGCGCTCAAGAATCCGGCGCTCAAGCGGCGCTGGCACGCGTGGCTGCTGACCGCGCCGCTGTACGGCAAATTCGAGCGCAGCCTGAACACGGCGCGCTTCGCCAGTACGCTGGCGATCACCACCGGCTCGGGCGTGCCGATCCTGCGCGCGCTCGACACCAGCCGCGACACGCTGTCCAACGTGGCCATGAAGGAGCTGGTCGAAGAGGCCAGCGCCAGCGTGCGCGAAGGCGTCAGCCTGGCGCGCGCGCTGTCGGCCCAGCGCCATTTCCCGCCGATGCTGATCCACATGATCCGCGCCGGCGAAATCACCGGCGAGCTGCCGGCCATGCTGGAGCGGGCCGCCAATTCGCAGCAGCAGGACCTCGAGCGGCGCACCCTGACCATCGCGGGTCTGCTCGAACCGGTGCTGATCCTGGCGATGGGCGTGGTGGTGCTGCTGATCGTGCTGGCGGTGCTCATGCCTATTATCGAAATTAATCAGCTGGTGCGGTAGCAGGGAATTCGCGCGGCGCAGCCGCGCGCCTGCGGACGGAGCCTGCCTTGCAAGGCAGGCTTCCCCGCCCAAGGGGCTTTTGTAGCGGTAACCAAGGAATGTAATGAAGCGTTTGCCTTTAGTAATGAGCCTGCTTGCCGTGATCGCGCTGTCCGCATCGATCGCCTTCTGGGGCATGGAGCTGTACAAGCCGGCGCAGCGGCCGATGGCCGCGATCGCCGATGCGCGCATGGCCGATCCGTCGCCGGACGCCGCCGCCACGCTGTTCGGCGGCCAGGTGCTCGCGGCCGGCCCCAGCAACTATCAATTGACCGGCGTGGTTGCTGCCGGGCGCGAGAGCATGGCCATCCTGGTGGCCGACGGCCAGCCGCCGCGCGCGCTGCAAGTCGGACGCGATATCTCCGCCGGCGTCACGGTCAAGGAAGTCCATCCCAAATACGTGATGCTGTCCGAGGGCGGCGTGCTCAAACGGATCGACCTGGCCAGCGACGGCAAGGCCGGGACCAGCCTCGCGCTGGCGCCGCCCGGCGCCAACGGGCAGCAGCCGAGCGTGCCCGGACAAATCCAGCCGACCTCGATCCAGGAGGCCCCGAACAACAGCGTTCCGGTGCCGCCCAACCAGCCGATGGAAGTGCCGGCGGCCCAGCCGCCCGGCATGCCACCGCCGCCGCCGGTGCAGATGCCGGCGCCGACCCGCGGCATGTCCGGCCAGGGCGGGCAGCCGCCTACCCAGTAAGCGTGGCCGCGCCGCTGCGCAGTCTGGTACTCGGCGCCGCGTGCGCGCTGCTGCTGCATACGGCGGCGGCGCTGGCGCAGGCCGAGGCCGCGCCCGTGGTGGCGCCGGCGGCGCGCCCGCGCATCGCGCTGGTGCTGTCGGGCGGCGGTGCGCGCGGCTTCGCCCACATCGGCGTGCTGCGCACCCTGCGCGAGATGCGCGTGCCGGTCGACCTGGTGGTGGGCACCAGCATGGGCAGCGTGGTCGGCGGCGCCTATGCCGCCGGCGCCTCGATTGCCGACCTCGAACGGATGGCGCGCCAGACCGACTGGGACCGCGTCGTGGCCGACCGGCCGGCGCGCGAGGATCTCGAATTCCGGCGCCGCGAGGAAGACCAGCTGCTGCCGTCGCGTATCGAATTCGGCGTACACAGCGACGGCATCTCGCTGCCGCCATCGGCTGCCGGCAATGCCGCGCTGGAGCAGGCGCTGGGACGGCTGCTGCCGGCCGGCACCCGCGACCGCCCGGTCAGCCAGCTGACCCTGCCGTTCCGCTCGGTCGCCTCGGACCTGGTCACCGGAGAACTGGTTGACCTGGTCGATACGCCCCTGTTCCTGACCATGCGCGCTTCGCTGGCGGTGCCGGGCGTGTTCGCGCCGGTGCGCGTCAATGGGCGCCTGGTGGTCGATGGCGGCCTGGTACGCAATCTGCCGATCGACCTGGCCCACAAGATGGGCGCCGATATTGTCATCGCGGTCAACGTGGGCACCCCGCTGGCGCCGGAGAAGAACCTGGGCAGCGCGCTCGGCGTCGCGCAGCAGATGATCAACATCCTGACCGAGCAGAATGTGCAGCGTTCGATCAAGGAACTGCGGGCCCAGGACATCCTGATCGCTCCAGGCATGGAAAAGATCGGCTTCATGGACTTCCATAACGTCGATGGCGCGGTCAAGGCCGGCGAGGCGGCTGCGCGCGCGCTCGCCGCGCGCCTGGCGCCGCTGGCGCTGAGCCGCGACGAATACGCGCTGTTCGAAAATACCCGGCTGGCGCCGCCGCCGCTGTCGGACGAGCCGGTGCGGATCGCCGCGGTCAAGGTCGAGAGCGCCGGCCAGATCGCCCCCAAGATCCTGGAAGTCCAGTCAGGCATGGCGGCCGGCCAGTCGCTCACGCGCGAGCAGGTGCGCCAGGCGGCCAGCCAGTTGTACGGGCGCGGCGACATCGAAAGGGTGGAAGCGGACATCGACGACGACGCGGGCAAGCGCACGGTGACGATCAAGGCGACCGAGGCGCACTGGGCCAACAGCCGCCTGCGGGTGGGCCTGGAGCTGGCCAGCGATTTCGACGACACCAATACCTTCGCGCTGAAGATGATGCACGTGAAGACCTCGCTCAACCCCTGGGGCGGCGAACTGCGCACGGTGATGCGGGTGGGCGACATGCGCGACCTCGGCATGCAGCTTTACCAGCCGCTGGGAGCCGGTTCGCCGTGGTACGTGGCACCGTCGACGCAATATGGTTCGACTTCGCTCGACGCCTTCAGCGAAGGCCGCCGGATCCGCCGCTACGCCTACACCGGACGCTCGATCAGCATGGTGCTGGGGCGCGAGCTGGGCACCTGGGGCGACCTGCGCTTTGGCGTGACGCGCCAGCTGGCCGGCGTGCGCGTGGTGATTCCCGAGGCGCCTGCAAGCGAGGCGCTCAACGGCTACGGCACTACCCAGTTCGCCCAATACCGGATCGACACGCTCGATTCGCTGGGCTTTCCCAGCCGCGGCTACCTGGTCGACGCGCGCATCGAACGCCTGCCTGGCGATGCCACGAGCGGGGCGGCGAATGCCCGTTCGACCCTGCTGGGCATGGGCGCGATCAGCACCGAAAACTGGGCCGGCCACGTGTACGGCGAGTTCGCCCATGCGCAGTCCGGGGCCTCGCCGCTGAGCCTGGGCGGCTTCTTGCGCTTGTCGGGCACGGTGCCCGATTCGATCCAGGGCCGCAGCGTGGTCTTCTCGCGGATGGTGCTGGCGCGCCGGATCGGCGCCTTGCCGGTGACGCTGGGCGGCACCGTGCGGGCCGGTTTTTCGCTGGAGGCGGGCGGCGGCTTCGACCTGTCCCAGCCGGGCCAGGGCAGCCTGCTCAAGACCGCGGCCAGCGCCTTCCTGTCGGTCGACACCCGCTTCGGCCCGGTCTATGTGGGCGGCGGCGCGACCAAGGACGGCAACAAGACCATGTATCTGTTCCTCGGGCCGGTCTGGTAGCGTACGCGCCTAGGGTTTGATCTGGGCCGGGCTCAGGGCCGGGAATAGTTTCACGAACACCTTGTGCAGCACCTGGTCCGCGCCCATGTCGGGGCCCGCATTGGCGACCACCAGCGCGCCAGTTCCCTGCTCGGGGAACAGCGCCACGATGGCCAGCCAGTTGCCGTCCGAGCCCTGGTGCACCAGCGCCGGGCCCTGGCGTCCCGCAATCGACGCCTGCACGCCCCAGTCGAGGCCCGCCGGGCTGCCTGGCTGCGCGGTTTGCATCAGCTGGTACGACGCCGGCGCCAGCAGCTTGCCCTGGCCCTTGCTGCCGGCCAGCTGGTCGAGGTTGAACTGGGCCCACGCGGCCAGCGGCATGTGCAGGAAGCCGGCCGGCGCGTACATCACCGGTCCGCCGTCGTCGGCCTTGGTCATCTTCAGCATCGGCTTGCCGTGCTGGTGGCCGCGGTTCTGTCCATTGCCGGTATTGCCGAAGCCGACGCTGCGCATGCCGAGCGGCGCGAACACTTCCTGCTGCATCAGCGCTTCGTAGCTTTTGCCGGTGGCTTTTTCGGCAACGGCGGCGGCGATCAGGAAGCCGGTATTGCTGTAGTTGAAGCCGGGCGCCGCTTCCGGCGCATCCGTCAGGGCCTTGGCGATGTAAGCCTGGCGCTGCGCGCTGGTGGAGCGCGGATCGGTAAAGTATTTGTCCAGCTCCGCGATGTCCTTGATGTCGCGCGGCAGGCCGCTCTGGTGCGACAACAGCTGCACCAGCGTCGCCTTGCGGTACTCGGGGTGCATGGTTGGCGCCAGGTCCGGCAGCATCTGCTCGAGCGGCGCATCCCAGGCCAGCACGCCGCGCTCGACCAGGCGCGCGATCATCGCCACCGTCATCACCTTGCCGGTCGAGCCGATCAGCCATACATCGTCCGCGCTGACGGCGCTCTTGCCGTCGTTGCGGCGCACGCCGCGCACGGCCTGCTCGCTGATTTTCCCGTCGCGCAGGATCACGGCGCCGATGGCCGGTACCTTGGATCCTGCCATGGCCGTCTTGAGGATGGCATCCAGGCTGTCGGGCGCCGCTGCGCTGGCCGTGGCGGCGAGGGTGAACGCCGCGATGGCGGCAAAGGATCGAAACAGCATGGGCTCTCCCAGGTCAAAGTTGATGCAGCGAAGTATAGGCAGGCTGGCGCCGGAAAGATCGCGCGCGGCGACGGGTGGCCGAATTGGCGGCGCAGGCCGTCGATAGCGCCGATCTGCCGTGCGCTACTTGCGGCGCAGGGCGGTGAAGGCGGCAAATTCCCACGAACGGAAGCCGAGCAGCAAGGTGAAGCCGTCGCGCTCGTCGCTGTCGAGGCGGCGGTCGTTCTGGTGCAGGCGCGCCAGTTCGCCGGCCAGCTGCTGGATTTTTTGCACCAGCTCGGCGGCGCTGGCCTGCGACAGGCGCGCCGGAAGGCACATCAGCGTTTCGCCGGGGCCGTCGAAGCGGCCGCCGAAATAGTCGCCCACCACATGTTCGCGCACATACTGCTGCACCGGGCCGTCGGCGATCCAGCGGAACGCGTTCGACACGCGCAGGCTGTAGCGGTTGCCGGCCTTCAGTTCGATCACGCCGAGACGGTCCAGCTCGACCATCAGGACGATGCATTCGGGCTCGCTCAAGTCATAGGTCTCGATGATCTGGTCGAGCGTCCAGTGGCCCAGGCAGCAGGTCGCCACCAGCAACAGCAAGGGGTTGGCCATCAGCGATTTTTCCTGGGCCGCGGTCAATGTGTCGGCGTGGGCGCGGGCGTCGGCTGCGCGCCGCAGCACGTCTTCCATCGGGATCCCGGCCGCCTTGCAGATCTGCGCCAGGCGCGACAGCGCCATGTCCTTCTGGCCGAACATGCGCTTGACCGAGGATTCGCTCATGCCGATCCGCTCGGCCAGCGCCTTGTAAGTGATATTTGCTGCGCGCAGTTCGGCGCGCAGGACGGTGATTACCTGCTCGGGTGAGCTCATGGAAGGCCTTGTGTGGGTCAATGTACCGCGTAACAGTACCGAATGTACCGAATAACGGTCCTTCGCACAAGCTGATGGTACTTGCGGCCCGAATGCGGGAGACTACGTACCGATGGCCAGAAAGCGGGAGCCCCCAAGCGGGCTTCCGCTGGCGGCCCGCCCTCCGCAGTCACTTTCCACTCAGTCTTCCGGTTCCAGCTTCGCCTTCCTGAGCGCGCGCTTGGCCGCCTGCCGTTCCGGGCCCGGGCCCTTGGCGTGCGGGCCGGCGGCGCGCAGCCTGGCCGCCACCGCCACCGGATTGCGCACCTTGAGCAGCGGGCGCGCCGGCGCCGCCGTCACCCGCATCTTCTGGCGCGTCGCCAGCGCCTTGTTGGCCATGGCCGCCTCCTTACAGCACGTAGCGCGACAGGTCTTCGTCGATGGCCAGCTTGTCGAGCCGGTCGTTGACATAGGCGGCGTCGATCAGCAGCTTCTGGCCGCCGCTTTCGCTGGCCGTGAACGAGACTTCCTCGAGCAGCTTTTCCATCACCGTGTAGAGGCGCCGCGCGCCGATGTTTTCGGTGCGCTCGTTGACCGAAAAGGCGATTTCGGCCAGCCGCGTGATGCCGGCCGGGGCGAATTCGATGCGCACGTTTTCGGTCGCCAGCAGCGCCTCGTACTGGGCCGTCAGGCAGGCGTCGGTGCTGGTGAGGATGCGTTCGAAGTCGGCGATCGACAGCGATTCGAGCTCGACCCGGATCGGGAAGCGCCCCTGCAGCTCCGGTATCAGGTCGCTCGGCTTGGCCAGGTGGAAGGCGCCCGAGGCGATGAACAGGATATGGTCGGTGCGGATCATGCCGTACTTGGTGTTGACGGTGGTGCCTTCGACCAGCGGCAGCAGGTCGCGCTGCACGCCGGCGCGCGAGACGTCGGCGCCGCCCACTTCGGAACGCGAGGCGATCTTGTCGATCTCGTCGAGGAACACGATGCCGTTCTGTTCGACGTTGGCGATCGCCTTCTGCTTGGTCTCGTCGTCGTTGATCAGCTTGGCCGCTTCTTCGTCCACCAAAAGCTTCATCGCTTCGCCGATCTTGATCTTGCGCGCTTTCTTGCGCGGCCCGCCCATGCCCGAGAACATCGACTTGATCTGTTCGGTCATCTCTTCCATGCCGGGCGGCGCCATGATTTCCATCTGCGGGCCGGCGTCGGCCAGTTCGAGCTCGATTTCGCGCTCGTCGAGCGTGCCTTCGCGCAGCCGTTTGCGGAAGGTCTGGCGGGTATTGTCGCCGTCCTTCGCGTCCGGCCCGGCCGGGGCGACGTTGAAGCCGAAGTCGCGCGGCGGCGGCACCAGGATGTCGAGCACGCGCTCCTCGGCCGCCTGCTCGGCGCGTTCGCGCACCTTTTTCATTTCGGCCGCGCGGGTCTGCTTGATGCCGATGTCGATCAGGTCGCGGATGATGGTGTCGACGTCGCGTCCGACGTAGCCGACCTCGGTGAACTTGGTCGCCTCGATCTTGATGAAGGGGGCGTCGGCCAGGCGCGCCAGGCGGCGCGCGATCTCGGTCTTGCCCACCCCGGTGGGGCCGATCATCAGGATGTTTTTCGGGGTGATCTCGTGGCGCAGCGGTTCGGCCACCTGCTGGCGGCGCCAGCGGTTGCGCAGCGCGATGGCGACCGCGCGCTTGGCCTTGCCCTGGCCGACCACGTGCTTGTCCAGTTCGGCGACGATTTCCAAGGGGGTCAGGTTCATGATGGCGTGTCCAGGGTTTCGATGATGTGCGACATATTGGTATAGATGCACAGCTGGCCGGCGATGGTCAGCGACTTCTTGATGATGTCGTAGGGCGACAAGTCGGTGTTTTCGTGCAGCGCCTTGGCGGCCGACTGGGCGTACACGCCGCCCGAGCCGATCGCGCCGATGCCGTCTTCCGGTTCGAGCACGTCGCCGTTGCCGGTGATGACCAGCGTCGATTCGTGGTCGGCCACCAGCAGCATCGCCTCGAGCCGGCGCAGCACGCGGTCGGTGCGCCAGTCCTTGGCCAGTTCGACCGAGGCGCGCAGCAAATTGCCCTGGTGCTTTTCGAGCTTGCCTTCGAAGCGGTCGAGCAGGGTGAAGGCGTCGGCGGTGCCGCCGGCGAAGCCGCACAGGACCTTGCCCTGGTACAGCTTGCGCACCTTGCGCGCCGTGCCCTTCATGACAATGTTGCCGAGCGTGACCTGGCCGTCGCCGCCGAGCGCGACTTGCGATCCGCGCCGTACGCACAGGATGGTGGTGCCGTGAAATTGTTCCATATCCGCCTCATAGTTAACTCCCCCAAAACGTGGGGGTGCAAACGCAAATTGCAAGCGTGACGTGAGCGACGGCGGCAATGCGGGCGACGCGAAGGTCAGTATTTGTGCGGAAACAGGCGGGCGACGTCGGCGTAGCTCAGGAGTTTGAACAGCGCCGCGACCAGATGGTTCATGTCGCGGAACTCGATTTTTTTCTGCGCCGCGATCGGGCGCAGCCGGTTCAGCATGGCGCTGGCGGCGCCGAAATCGACCCGCGCCAGGCGCGAGCAGTCGATCATCAGGGTCGGGGCGTGCGCCGCGTAGGCGTCGATCGCGTCGAACAGCGCATTGGCGCCGCTGTTGATGACGGCCGGCAGCATGAAGCATTCGGTGCCGGTCGGCGCCGTGATGGTGTTGGTGGTGGCCACGTTCTGCGGCGTTTCGAACGACGGCGGCGAGACCTCGAAGGTGACGCAGTAATCCATCGCCGTTTCCTCGAAATCCTTTTCGCGGTTCAGCAGTTGCAGCAGGGCCAGCAGCAGCAGCCACGGCGCCTCGGACGCGTCGCGCTGGCCGATCGCGATGGTCGAGCGCACCAGCTCGGACAGCTCGGTGGCGCCGGCCACGATCAGTTCGCGTTCGCGCTTGCGCAGCGCGGTCAGCGTGTCGAGCATCAGCTGGCAGCCTTCGGGCGTGACATCCTGGATGCGGCCGAATTCGAGGCGCAGCACCTGGTTGCTGTCGGCCAGTTGCAGCAAGCGCGTCAGGCGCGGCGCGACCTGGGCGTCGAGCACGCCGGCGAACACTTCGGTCGGGGTCACGCCGGCGAACGGCACCTCGTCCGCGCCGACCACCTGGGGCGGGGCCCAGGTCGGCGGCGAGGTTTCGAACTGGCTGGCGTAATCGATCGCCACGTTGTCGAATTCGTCCTGGCGGCCCATGACCTGGTACAGGTCGAACAGCATCCACCAGACGGTGCGGTCGGTGCGCCCGACGTCGCGCAGGCTTTCCAGCAGCATCTGCTCGGCCACGGCCATCTGGTCGTTGGCGAACATGATGGCGATTTCTTCGATGATCGGCGCGGTCTGCGCATACACGGGGGCGTCCGGCATGCTGTCGTCGGCCAGCAGCTCGGTCGTTTGCATCTCCAGCATCGGCAGCGTGTCGCCGGCTTCGTCGGGACGGTTGGCCGCGCCCGGACGGCCGCGCCGCGCGCCGCTGCCCCAGGCCGGCTCGGGGGTATTGAAAATGTCGTCGGCCATGGCCGATTCGATGGCGTCGATCTTGGCGGCGGTGGCGCGCGCGATTTCGCGCTGGCGCGCGCGCTCGGCGTCGCCGTCGAGGATCAGGCGTGACGGTTCGCCGCGCAGGCGCGATTCGGGCGGTGCCTCGACACCACCCGGTTTGTTATTTTTTCCCTTGAAAATGGAGAAAATTCCCACGTCATTCCCTGTTTCGTTCGGTCTGCCTGGCCGCGGTGCGCAGACTGGCTCTGCGCACGTTGCGACACCTTAGCACGGTAGCACGCGTGCCGTCAGGAGTCACGCGCTCACATCTGCATGCCCCAAGGCGCTAGTGTAGCTCATAGGCAAGGTTTACGTCGGCACCGCAGCGTGACCGAAAACAAAAAAAGCACGCGACTCGCGCCGCATGCTTTTCCCGATCGCTGAAACGGACGCGACTCAATCGCCGTACAGCTTTTGTTTCAGTTCGCGCCGCTGCTGCGCTTCGAGCGACAGCGTGGCGGTCGGACGCGCGATCAGGCGCGGGATGCCGATCGGCTCGCCCGTCTCTTCGCACCAGCCGTAGTCGCCGCCGTCGATGGCCGCGATCGACTGCTGCACCTTCTTGAGCAGCTTGCGCTCGCGGTCGCGGGTGCGCAGCTCGAGCGCGTGTTCTTCTTCGATGGTCGCGCGGTCGGCCGGATCGGGCACCAGCACGGTTTCGCGCAGGTGTTCGGTGGTCTCGCCGGCATTCTTGAGCAGGTCTTTTTCAAGCTGCTGCAGGCGCGCCTTGAAAAAGGCCAGCTGCGCCGGATTCATGTAGTCTTTCTCGCCCATGGCCCGGATTTCATCTTCGGAGATGACACGGCCATCGGTATTTGGCGCTGCGGTCGATTTAGTTGTTTTGGTCATGACTTCACTTACCTTCGATACGACAGAGGTTTTCATTTTATCAGCTAACTCGGCGGCGCCACTGCCAACTGCAGCGGGACGCTCGCCTGTTTCACCTGCCTTGACGGCCTGCTGTTCCACCGTCTTTTTCGTGCCTGCCGCGGGCGCTTGCGGCGCCGGCTTGTGCTGCGTTTTCACGGCCGCAAGCGGCGCTGTTGCCGCCACCGCCTTGAGCGTCTTGCTCGCTGCCTTGGGTGCCGCGGCCGCGGGCGCTGCCTTTTTTGGTGCTGCCTTGGTTGCCGCTGGCATTGCTAGCTTCGTTGCCGGCTTCGGCGCCGGTTTTGCAGCTGCTTTCGTTGCCGGTTTCGGCGCCGCCTTGGCGGCCGGCTTAGGCGCTTCCTTGGCGACGGTCTTGACGGCCGCTTTTTTTGGCGCTGCCTTGACGGCCGGCTTGGCGGCAGCCGTTTTCATTGGCGCCGCGGCCTTGCTCGCCGCTTTCGCGGCCGGCTTGGCGGCCGCTTTTTTTACTGCCGGCGCGGCGGCCTTGGCCTTGGCAGCCGGCTTGGCCTTGGGCGCCAGCGCACCGGCGATTTTTTTAGCCAGCGCCGTCGCGACAGCCTTGACCACGCCGGTCTTGCGCGCGGCGGCGGCCACTGCCGGGCTGCCTGGTTTCTTGGCCGATTTCGTCACAGTGTCCTTCATATTGCCATCCCGATGTCTTCCCCTCGCCGCTATGGCGTGTTGGCAATTCAGTCGTCAAACAACAGCAATGCACGATAGCCTGGCGCGTCATCCAAGCCGGTGTCGATAGGCCGCGCATCACAAAACCGGGATAGTTTATACCAAACATTGTTCCAATCCGCGGATAAAGACATCTTTTGGTAAATTTTTACCAATAAATACCATTTTGCTGCCACGTTCTTCGTTTTCGCCCCATTTTGCGCCCAGATCGGTGCCCATCATCTGGTGCACGCCCTGGAAAACGACCTTGCGGTCGGCCCCTTGCATCAGCAGCACGCCCTTGTAGCGCAGCATGCGCGGACCGAATACCTGCACCAGGGAGCCGAGGAACTCGTCGAGGCGGACCGGATCGAATGGCCGTGCGCTCTTGAACACAAAGGCGGCGATGTCGTCGCTGTGGTGGCCAGAGGCCAGCCCGGCGTGCGCGTGGTCATGGTCATGCTCGCAGGCGTCGGTGTGCACATGCCCGTGGTCGCCATGGTCGTGCGCGTCCTCGGCGTCCAGGAAGGCCGGGTCGATTTCCAGCTTGTCGTTCAGGTTGAACCCCTTGATGTCGAGCAGCTCGGCGATCGGTGCGCGGCCGAAATCGACGTGGCTGACGGGCGCGCGCGGGTTGATCCGCTGCAGGCGCGCCGTCAGCGCCGCCAGCTGGCCGGCGTCGACCAGGTCGGTCTTGGAAATGAGCAGGCGGTCGGCAAAACCGACCTGGCGCTGGGCTTCCTCGTGTTCGTCGAGCTGGGCCATCGCGTGGCGCGCGTCAACCACGGTCAGGATGGCGTCGAGCATATAGTGCGCGCCGACTTCCTCGTCGACAAAAAAAGTCTGCGCCACCGGGCCCGGATTGGCCAGGCCGGTCGTTTCGATGATGATGCGGTCGAAGGCAATCTGGCCGGCCGCGCGCTGTTGCGCCAGCGCCGACAGCGCCACGATCAGGTCGCCACGCACGGTGCAGCAGATGCAGCCATTGTTCATCTCGACGATCTGTTCGCCGCGGTCCTGGACCAGGATCTCGTTGTCGATATTTTCCTGGCCGAATTCGTTCTCGATGACGGCAATTTTCAGGCCGTGATCCTCGCGCAGGATACGGTTGAGCAGGGTGGTTTTGCCCGCGCCGAGAAAGCCGGTCAGGATGGTGCTGGGAATCAGGGACATGGTGGTCTGGTGGCAGGAGCGTCGAATAATCGAGCGATTATGCCGCAATTTGGCAAATGCTTCCAATTGGGTCCGCTTGACTTGATGCCGATCATGCTAGTCCGGCGTCAGGCATGCCACTCCGGCAACGCCTGCGCGCCCGATGCCGCGGCTATTTGGATTTCGCGCGCGGGTGCGCCTGGTCGTACACGGCCGACAAATGCTGGAAGTCGAGCGCGGTATACACCTGGGTCGAGGTGATGCTGGCGTGGCCCAGCATGTCCTGCACCGCGCGCAGGTCGCCCGAGGACTGCAGCACGTGCGAGGCGAACGAATGGCGCAGCACGTGCGGGTGGACGTTGACGGCGGTGCCGACCCGCAGCGCGTGGGCCTTCAGGCGCAGCTGGATCACGCGCGCCGAAATGCGCGTCGCGCGGTTCGACAGGAACAGCGCCTGCGAGCCGTCGGCGGCCGGCGGGCGCACGGCCAGCCAGGCTGCCAGCGCGTCGAGCGCGTGGCTGCCGACCGGCACGGTGCGCTTCTTGTTGCCCTTGCCGGTGACCAGCACCTCGCGCGCGGCCAGGTCGATCCAGCCGAGCGAGGCGGGCAGGCTGCCCTCGCCCTTGCTGTAGGCGGCGTCGAGGCCGGCCAGTTCCGACACCCGCAGCCCGCTCGAATACATCAGTTCGAACATGGCGCGGTTGCACAGGTCGGCCGGCTCCGGGCTGGTGTGCGCGTGCGAGGGCGTGCCGACCAGGTGCACCGCGTCGTCGACCGACAGTGCGCGCGGCAGCGTGCGGGCGCGCTTGGGCGCGCGCACCGCGTCGACCGGGTTGGCGGGCAGGCCGGCGTCGCGCGCCAGCCAGTTGAAAAAGCCGCGCCACGAGGACAGCTTGCGCGCGATCGAGCGCGCGCTGAGCGACTGCGCGTGCAGCTTCGAGGCCAGGCGCCGGATGTCGGCATGTACCACCGTGCTCCAGGCGGCGTGCTGCACGAGCGCGGCCAGCTGGTCGAGGTCGCGCCGGTAGGCGGCCACGGTATGCGGGGACAGCTGGCGCTGGGTGGCCAGCTGGGACAGGTAGCGCGCCAGCGCTGCGTCGTTGGCGGCGCGCTCCATGGGCGTGCTAGGCGCGCAGGGCGGCCAGCGCCGCGCTGGCGGTCTCGCCGATGTGGATCAGGAAGTCGGTCGCCATGGTCGAGGTGAAGCGCTCCGGGTCGGGCGAACCCATGATCAGCAGGCCGAACGCGCTGCCGTCGCTGCGCAGCGGCAGGATCACGGTCGAGGCCACGCTGGCGGCATCGTCGAGCCAGCGCACCGCTTCGAAGTCGTGGTTGCTGCCGCAGTAGGGCGCCAGCAGGCTGCT
Source organism: Massilia sp. (assembly GCA_025359245.1). Lineage (GTDB taxonomy): Bacteria > Pseudomonadota > Gammaproteobacteria > Burkholderiales > Burkholderiaceae_D > Telluria_A. The sequence goes on along the minus strand of JANYGW010000150.1, from coordinate 45,655 downwards.
GGCGAACAGGCGCGCATCCTCGGACACGCCGGCCACGTACCAGGCGTCGGCGTGGGCGCCGTCCAGGCCCCACAGGCGCAAGGTCACCTGCGGCACCGCGAAGCCGTCGCGCAAGCCCTTGGTCAGCGCGGCCGGCATGGCGGACGGCAGGCGCGCCTTGAGCAGGCCCTGGGTCCAGGCGTGGAACTTGTTGGCGATGGTGGCATTGTCCTGGGCCAGGCGGATCAGCTCGGACATGCGCAGCTCGAGCGCCTTGTATTTGTCGCGCATCACTTCCATCTGGCGTTCCTGCAGCGAGACGGCCTTGCCGGTGAGCGGGCTGGACAGACGGACCTGGCCCAGCAGGCCGGCGTGTTCTTCGAAGAAATTCGGATTGTCGGTCAGGTAGCTGGCGACGGCGGAGGAGTCCAGTGTTGCGGTCATTGAGGTCTTCGATCGGTTCGGTCTGTGAGATAAGCGCAATTCTAACCGAGACGCGCCTGCGCGCCCCATAAAAAAAGACGCCCGAAGGCGTCTTTCGGTGTGGCCGGGAGGCCGGTCAGAAACGGTGGCGGATGCCGACCTGGACCGCGCGGGTGTCTTCGCCCGGGACCTTGCCGAAGCCGCCTGGCGCACCAGCGGCACCAGGCGTGTACTGGCCGTCGTTGTTGTTGCGGATGTTGGCCAGCACGGTGTAGACGTCGGTGCGCTTGGACAGGTTGTAGTCGTAACCGACGGCGACCAGGGTGGCGTCGCTGTTCGATGCGGTACGGTCGTTCTGGCGTGCCACCGATGCCATGATGCGGCCGGCGCCGATCTTGTAGTGCATACCGATCTGGACGCTGTTGGCGTCGATCTGGGTATTGTTGGTGATGTTGGTCACGAACACATTGCGCAGCGCCGTTGCGGTCGGTACGCCCAGCGGTGCCAGCGATGGCGCCACGGTGCTGTCCCATGCCGCGATGTATTCCTTGCGCAGCACCGAGTGGAGATTCTTCTGGTCGTGGTAGCCGGCGAAGAACTTGAAGTCGCCCATCGTGTACGAACCGCCGATGGTGGTCGTGGTCAGGCTCTTGTTGTCGTCCTGGTCGTAGCCGCGGTTGTGGCCAAGGCCGATGTCGAAACCGTTGGCCTTGTAGGTGACGGCCGAACCCATGAACTTGTTGTAGCGACCCAGGTAGCCCGAGTTTTTCGCGCCGTACATCAGCGAAGCGCCGAAGCCGCTTGGGGTGGCGATGCGGTACTGGATCGATTTCTGCGAGCGGATGTCTGCGCCCAGTGCGGTGAAGCCGGCCGAGCCGCCGGTGATGCCGCCCCATGCGCCGGCGGTGCCGTTTTCGAACGTGTCGGCGGCGGCGAATACTTCGTAGCCAGGGGTGTACATACGGCCGAGCAGCACGGCGCCGACCGGGGTGATCAGGCCGACCATCGCGGTGCGGTCGAACAGCGCTTTTTCCGGATTGACCGCGGCCACGCCGAAGCCCTTGAGCTGCGCGGCCAGGCCGGCGCGGATCGATGCTGGCAGGCTTTGCATGCCCTTGAGCAGGTACAGGCCGTCGTTGTTGTTGATCAGGGAAGGGGTCTGGGTGCCGGTATCGAGTTCGATACGCGCTTCCAGGTTGAAGATCGCCTTGTAACCACCGCCGATGTCTTCCGTACCTTTAAAGCCCAAACGCGAACCGTCGGCGATCCCGCTGACGATCTTGGTAGATTCGCCCTGGGTTTTCATGATGCCGGCGTCGGCAATACCGTAAATCTGAACGCTGGACTGGGCCAGCACAGGGGCTGCAAAACAGGTAGCGATAACACCAGCGAGTAATTTTGTTTTCATTGCGTCTCCAGGATAAATTTTATGTAAAAACGAACGTGCGTACTAATTCGCTTTTGAACAATATGCCATCGTTCACCTGGCTTGTACAGAAAGCCGGCGAGCCGATGCAAAAGGGGTTGCGGAAATGACACAAACCATTGCCGTTCCAGTCAGCTTGCCAAGGTGGCTCCGGGCGTAATTAGGGGCGAAGCAGGGTTTCCCCTGGCTCGCCCCTGAACGTCAGATCCAGAACCGGGGCTGGCCCCGGCGCTCATCAGAACGAGTGGTTGATACCCAGATCGAGGTGGTTGATGCTGGTTTTGGTGCTCGGTGCGATCGCTGGTGCACCTTTCTTGTTCGAGAAGTCGGTGTACACGTAGGTACGCTTCGACAGGCTGTACTCGTAGCCTACCGATGCCTGCTTGACCTTGGCCGCGCCGTCCGCATCCTTCTGGCCATAGCCGGCCAGGAACTTGCCTGCGCCCATGGTATAGTTGGCGCCGACCAGCCACGATTTGGTGTCCTGGTCGGTGACCTTGGTGTGCGACTGGTCCTGGCGGGTGATCGAGAACATCAGCTTGGTGTCAGGATTGACCATCACGTAACCGGCAACCGATTTCACTTGCGATTCGATGGCGTTGCGCTCGGCAGCCAGCATCAGGGCGCCAGGACCATTTTTCCAGGTTGCGCTGATCGAGTAAGGATTGGCCGACGCTGGCGCGTTGATCAGGTATTGCGGGCCGCCGTTGATGCCGCGGCCTGGGATGGCCACGGTGTTGCCGAGCGCTTCTTTCGACGCGATGGTGGTGTTGATCTGGATGCCCAGGAATTCAGGCGAGTTGTACCAGAGCGCGTTCGAGAAGCGGTTGATCGAGTTGCCGGCTGGTGCCAGTGGCTCGGAGGTGTAACCGCCGACGGCCAGGTCGGTCGCGAAACCGGCTGGCGAAGGAATGCCATGGAACGGCTCGAAAGCGACTGCCGATTCCTGGAATGCGGTCAGGCCGCGGCCGATGCGCAAGGTGCCGAAGCCGCCGGACAGGCCGACCCGGCTCTGGCCCTGGAACAGCGGACGCACGGCGCTTTCGGTGGTGCCGGTGTCCGGCTCATAGCGGATTTCCAGTTGGAAAATTGCTGACAGGCCGTTGCCGAGGTCTTCGGTGCCTTTGAAGCCCAGGGTGTTGTTGGCGCGCTTGCCGATGGCCAGCGACTGGTCGGTACGCTTGATCATGCCGGCGTCCACATTGCCGTAGATGACCACTGCCGATTGTGCTTGTGCTACGCCGGCGAACGCGCCCAGAAGTGCCAGAGCCAGAAGAGATTTTTTCATGTACCAGTCCTTAATAAGTGAATCATTCGAAATCCATAGGGCGTTGAGTTTTTTATAATGACTGAACGCCCGGGATAGGTAAACCTTAGTTGCAACTTGCTTCAAGATTGACGAGTTGGCTAATTATGAAGGGTCAGATTGGTTGAAAGCCAATAATTCAGCGTTTGCTGTTGTATTTTTGAAACTCGGGACCCGGCATGGGCATGCGCCGGGACTGACCATGGAAGTTTCTTGCAAGCAAATCCGTTCAATTTCTTGTGCGCGGCGTTTGTGCAAAATCAAGGAAACCTCCTTTTGGCGCTGGCAGGGCACAGCCCTCACGTAGACTTTGGGACATGGTTGGGCCAAGCCCGACGGCAAGTTTGCGGAAACGGTCCGGCACGTCCGTTTCCCCCTCTCACTGGACCAGGTGAACGACAACGATGGCAAATCGCGAAGAACTAGGACTGATCCGCGGCGCGCGCGGCGGCCGCCCCGACGCCCAGCTCGCGCTGGGCCGGCTGTATCTATATGGCAGCGCCGGTTTGCCGAAGAGCCTGCCGACCGCGCTGCACTGGCTCGATCGTGCTGCACAGCAAGGTTGCAATCAAGCATGTGAATTGATCGGCACCCATATTCCGGTGGAGCTGGCGCGCCAGAGCGCGCGTCCGCTGGCCCAGTGGTATGAGCGCGCTTATGATGCCGGCGTGCTGCGCGCCGGCATGGTGCTGGCCCAGCTGACGCTCGAGCACCCGGCCAGCCCGGCGCCGGACCCGGCGCGGCGCGACAAGGCGCTGCGCGCGCTCGAAGGCGCAGCCCGGGCCGGCGTGCCCGACGCCCAGTGGCTGTTTGCGCGCTACCAGCACGGCCAGGCGATGCTGGCGTCCGGCGCGGCGCCGGCGCCGGCCACGCCAGAACGCAAGGAGGCCGCCGAGCGCTGGCTGCGGCGTGCCGCCGACAGCGGCGTGCCGCAGGCGCGTTTGTCGCTGCTCGACAGCCTGTGGCAGGCCGGCGACCACGCGCGCTTCCTCGAACGGGCGCTGCCGCTGGCGCGCGCGCTGGCGCACGCCGCCGATGGCTTGCCGCCGGCCAGCCTGGCCACCGACGACGTGACGCTGCTGTCGCGCTGCGCCCAGGCGCTGGCGGCCACGCCCGATGGCGGCGGCGCCGGCGCCGGCGAATTGCGCCGCCTGTGGGAGCTGGCGGCCGACCAGAACGACCCGCATGCGCAGATGGCGGTCGGGCTATGGCAGGCGCGCATGCAGGCCGACGGCAAGCGCATCGCCGTGGGCGCCGGCTCGGCCAATTTCAAGAAGGCGATCCGCTGGCTGGCGCTGGCCGGCGAGCAAGGCCTGGCCGAAGCCTGGTATGCATTGTCGCGCGTCTTCATCAAGCCTGAATTCTCCCAGCGCAATGTGGCCGATGCCCAGCGCTACCTGGAACGCGCCGCCGAGATGGGCTACCGCGATGCCCAGCTCGAATGTGGCAGCAACGCCTGGCGCGCGCGCCGCGAAAACGAAAACAACGATGTGCGCGCCGTGTACTGGCTGCAGAAGGCGGCGGCCCAGGGCTGCCCGCAGGCCGCCGCCGCACTGCACAAGATCGCGCCGCGCAGCGCCGGTAGCAGCTTCGCCGCGCTGGCGGCGCAGTTGCCGGCCGGGCTGGCGGCCAGCCATCCCCTGCTGGCGGCGCGGCTGCGGCTGGCGGTGCTGTTTCAATTGAGCCGGGCCGAAGCGCTGCTGCTCGACGTGCGCGTGGCCGACCAGGGCCATTGCCTGGTGGTCGATATTCGCGGCAGTTACGGGCGCAGCAAGCGGCGTCTGGTGGCGATCTCCACGGTCCAGGAGCGGCGCGCGCTCGACGAGATCGCACAGCAGTTCGGCGCCGCCGATGGCGGGCCGGCCGGGCCGGAAGGCAATTACCGCCAGCGCCTGTACCGCCTCAAGACAGTCTTGCCGGCGGCGGCCGGCGGCGACGAGGCCGAAGCGCCCGCCTACGAAATGGCGGCATAGGGCGGGACCCAGACCCCTATGCCGCAAGATGAGAGGTCCGACCCCCTAACTGAAAAACCGGGGTCAGACCCCTATGCCGTAAGATGAGAGGTCCGACCCCCTAACTGAAAAACCGGGGTCAGACCCCTAGGGCTAGAGGGTGATTTCGCCTTCGAACACCGTCACGGCCGGGCCGCTCAGGAACACCGGCGCGTCGCCGCCGGCCCAGGCCACCGACAGTTCGCCGCCGCGCGCGCTCACGCGCACGGGCGAGTCGAGCAGACCGCGCCGGATGCCGGCCACCACCGCCGCGCACGCCCCGGTGCCGCAGGCCAGCGTTTCGCCGGCGCCCCGTTCGAACACGCGCAGCCGGATGTGGCCGCGCGCGAGCACCTGCATGAAGCCGGCATTGACCTTGTTCGGAAAGCGCGCCAGGTGTTCGATCAATGCCCCGGCCTCGAGCACTGGCGCCGTATCGACATTGTCGACCACCTGCACCGCATGCGGATTGCCCATCGATACCACCGACACGAACATGGTCTGGCTGGCGCCGCCCAGCTTGAGCGACAGCGGGTACAGCGTTTCCAGGCCTTCGGTCGAGCCGGCCAGGCCGGCATCGTTGAACGGCACCAGGGCCGGCGCGAACACGGGCGCGCCCATGTCGACCGTGATGCTGCCGTCCGCTTCCAGGCGCGGGGTGATGATGCCCTTCATGGTCTCGACCCGGATCGCGGACTTGGCCGACAAGCCCTTTTCGGTGACGAACTTGACGAAGGCGCGCGCGCCGTTGCCGCACTGCTCGACCTCGCCGCCATCCTGGTTGAAGATGCGGTAGCGGAAATCGCAATCCGCGCTGCGCGGTTTTTCGACCACCAGGATCTGGTCGGCGCCGACGCCGAAGCGGCGGTCGCCCAGGCGCTGCCACTGGGCCGGGCTGAGCGCCAATTGCTGGTTGATGGCGTCGATGACGACGAAGTCATTGCCGGCGCCGTGCATCTTGGTGAATTTGATTTTCATGCAGCCAAGTATATCGGATTCTAGGACTGGATATAGGGCGAAGGCTCGCCCGGCGGGCGCGTCTTGAAGCGCTTGTGGGTCCAGAAATACTCGGCCGGCGCCTCGCGCACGCGCTCCTCGATGAAGGCATTCATGCGGCGCGCGGCGGCCGCCATGTCGTCGCCCGGGAAATTCTCCCAGGCCGGATAGAAACTGACCTTCCAGCCGGCATAGCCGGGCAGGAAGGTGGCGACCACGGGAATGACGGCCGCGCCGGTGGCGGCGGCGATCCGGCCCGGCGCGGTCAGGGTGGCGGCCGGGATCCCGAAAAAGGGCACGAACTCGGCATCCTTGGCGCCGAAATCCATGTCCGGCAGCATGAAATAAGGCAGGTGGTCGCGCATTGCGCGGAGGATGGGCTTGACCCCTTCCTTGCGCGAAAACAGCTGGACCGGACGAAAGCGCGAGCGGCCCTGGCGCAACACCTCGTCGAACGCCTTGTTTTTTTGCTGCACGTAGATCGAACACAAGCTCGATTCCAGCATGACGGCCACGCCGGCCACGTCCAGGCACACGAAATGCGGGCACAGCAGGATGGCGGGGCCGGCCTCGATCTGCGCCAGCGGCAGCGCCGGATCGACCTGGATCAGGCGCCGCAGGCGCGCTTCGGGCGCCCACCACAGGATGGCGCGCTCCCACACGCTGCGCGAATACGACTGGAAATGCTGGCGCGCCAGCGTGACCCGCGCCGCCTCGCTCAGTTCGGGCATGCACAGGCGCAGGTTGACCAGCGCGATATGGCGGCGCTTTTTCAGCAGCAGGAACAGCAGGCTGCCGATGGCGCTGCCGAAGCGCCCCAACACCGGCAGCGGCAACCAGTGCAGCAGCCACATCAAGCCAAGCAGCACCTTCATGCGCCAGCCTGCGGATCCGGGCCGGCCACGCCGTCGGGCTGCTTGTAGCGGTTATAGCTCCAGAAATACTGGGCCGGGCAGCGCGCGATCAGCTGTTCCATCGCGCGGTTGATGGTCGTGGCCTGCTCCAGCGCGCCGCCTTCGAGCGATTCGTCGAACGGCACGAAGCGCACGATGAAGCCGGCCCCGCGCGCGCGCCGCTCGGCGTACACCAGGATGATGGCCGCCTTGCCCAGCTGTGCCAGCTTGGCCGGCAGCGTCATGGTGTAGGCGCTGCGTCCGAAGTAGGGGGCCCACACGCCTTCGCCTTGCTGCGGCACCTGGTCGGGCAAGACCCCGACCGGCTCGCCGCGCTTGAGGCATTTGGCCAGGATCCGCACGCCGGCCAGCGTGGCCGGCGCCAGATGCAGGTTGCGGCGCGCGCGCGCGCCCTCGATCAGCGGCTTGAGCGCCGCCTTGCGGGGCGGGCGGTACATCACGGTGAGCGGCGTGCGCAGCGCGATCTGCTGGGCGGTGATCTCGAAGCAGCCCAGGTGCGGGGTCAGGAACAGGATGCCCTGGCCGCGCTCGAGCACGGCCTGGACGCAGTCCCAGTTTTCATCCGTCGCGTGGCGCGCGACCCGGGCCGGGTCGGCGCACCAGACGAAGGGCAGCTCGACGATCGCCTTGCCGGACTCGGCGATGGCGCTGGCCAGGTGCTGGCCGAAGCCGGCCCCGCGCAGGTTGCCGCGCAGCCGGCGCCGGTACGAAGGCGAGGCCAGGTAAACCAGCCAGCCCAAGGCGCTGCCCAGGCCATGCAAAATTGGCAATGGAAGTTTCGATAACAGACGGAAAAAAAAGACGAGCATGGGGTGAACGGGGTTCAAAAAACGTCAGTTGCCTGACTAAAATTTCTCAAGGAGCGTAAAATACCACGTATGCAGGATCCGCCGAGTTAATAGACAACTTGCGAAGCGGAATATAAATGTCGCTAAAGCGTCGCAGGCAACCCGGTTACTGCGACTTGTTAAATGCCAGTAACAGGAGTATTGCATGTCAAACGACTATCTTTTCACGTCCGAATCCGTTTCCGAAGGTCATCCCGACAAAGTTGCGGACCAGATCTCCGACGCGATTCTCGACGCCATCCTCGAGCAGGACCCCAAGGCGCGCGTGGCAGCGGAAACGCTGTGCAACACCGGCCTGGTGGTGCTGGCGGGGGAAATCACCACCCACGCCAACGTCGATTATATCCAGGTCGCGCGCGAGACCATCAAGCGCATCGGCTACGACAACACCGAGTACGGCATCGACTACCGCGGCTGCGCCGTGATGGTGTGCTACGACAAGCAGTCGCCCGACATCGCCCAGGGCGTCGACGAAGGCGCCGGGCTGGACCTGGACCAGGGCGCCGGCGACCAGGGCCTGATGTTCGGCTACGCCTGCGACGAGACGGCCGAGCTGATGCCGGCCGCCATCCATTACGCGCACCGCCTGGTCGAGCGCCAGTCGCAGCTGCGCAAGGACGGCCGTTTGCCATGGCTGCGCCCGGATGCCAAGTCGCAAGTGACTTTGCGCTACGTCGACGGCCGTCCGGTCGGCGTCGACACGGTCGTGCTGTCGACCCAGCATGCGCCGGAAGTGACGCACGCCCAGATCGAAGAAGCGGTGATTGAAGAAATCATCAAGAAAGTGCTGCCGCTCGAATGGCTCAAGGGCACGCGCTACCTGGTCAACCCGACCGGGCGCTTCGTCATCGGCGGGCCGCAGGGCGACTGCGGCCTGACCGGGCGCAAGATCATCGTCGACACCTATGGCGGCGCCGCCCCCCACGGCGGCGGCGCGTTTTCCGGCAAGGACCCGTCCAAGGTCGACCGTTCGGCGGCCTACGCGGCCCGCTACGTGGCGAAAAACATCGTCGCGGCCGGGCTGGCGCGCCAGTGCCAGGTGCAGGTCAGCTACGCGATCGGCGTGGCCAAGCCGATCAACATCACCGTGTACACAGAAGGCACGGGCGTGATCTCGGACGACAAGATCGCCGCGCTGGTCATGGAGCACTTCGATTTGCGTCCGAAAGGCATCGTCCAGATGCTCGACCTGCTGCGCCCGATCTACCAGAAGAGTGCGGCGTACGGCCACTTCGGCCGCGAAGAGCCCGAATTCACGTGGGAGCGCACCGACAAGGTCGCGCTGCTGCGCGCCGAAGCCGGCCTCTCTTAATTATTGCCCCCAAAACCGGGGTCAGCCCACATCAGCCTGAACGCGCTCAAGATCGCGCTCAGTGCGGAAGTGGTCTGACCCCGGGTTTTTTGCGGCGGCTGTTGCTGGCAGGCGCGGGCGGAAGCTGCTACACTTGTCCGTTCCGAGGAGCGTTGCGACGAAAACACGATTTTCGCCAGGCTCGGAACATCCACCGCAACTGCGCTCACGTTACTTTTTTCTAAAGAAAGGAGGGCGTGATGAACGCCGTACTCAAATCTTCGCAAGACTTCCACATCGCCGACCTCTCCCTGGCCGCCTGGGGCGACAAGGAAATCAAGATCGCCGAAACCGAAATGCCGGGCCTGATGGCAATCCGCGAGGAATTTGCCGCCGCCCAGCCGCTCAAGGGCGCGCGCATCACCGGTTCCTTGCACATGACGATCCAGACCGCGGTCCTGATCCAGACCCTGGAAGCGCTCGGCGCCAAGGTGCGCTGGGCCTCGTGCAATATCTATTCGACCCAGGACCACGCCGCCGCCGCCATCGCCGCCGCCGGCACCCCGGTGTTTGCCGTCAAGGGCGAAAACCTGGACGAATACTGGGACTACACCCACCGCATCTTCGAGTGGCCGAGCGCGGCGGGCCAGCCGGTCTACTCGAACATGATCCTCGACGACGGCGGCGACGCCACCTTGCTGCTGCACCTGGGCACGCGCGCCGAAACCGACCTGGCAGTGCTCGACAATCCCGGCTCGGAAGAGGAAATCTGCCTGTTCAATTCGATCAAGGCGCACCTGGCCGTGGACGCGAACTGGTATTCGAAGCGCCTGCCGCACATCATGGGCGTGACCGAGGAAACCACCACCGGCGTGCACCGGCTGTACCAGATGCACAAGGACCTGAAGCTGGCGTTTCCGGCAATTAACGTCAACGATTCGGTCACCAAGTCCAAGTTCGACAATCTGTACGGCTGCCGCGAGTCGCTGGTCGACGGCATCAAGCGCGCCACCGACGTGATGATCGCCGGCAAAGTGGCCGTCATCGCCGGCTACGGCGACGTCGGCAAGGGCTCGGCCCAGGCCATGCGCGCGCTGTCGGCCCAGGTCTGGGTCACCGAAATCGATCCGATCTGCGCGCTGCAGGCGGCCATGGAAGGCTACCGCGTGGTGACCATGGATTACGCGGCCGAGCACGGCGACATCTTCGTCACCTGCACCGGCAACTACCATATCCTGACCGAGCAGCACATGCTGGCCATGAAGGACCAGGCCATCGTCTGCAATATCGGCCACTTCGACAACGAGATCGATGTCGCGTCCCTCAAAAAATACGAGTGGGACAACATCAAGCCCCAGGTCGACCATGTGATTTTCCCGAGCGGCAAGCGGATCATTCTGTTGGCCGAAGGCCGCCTGGTCAATCTCGGCTGCGGCACCGGCCATCCGTCCTACGTGATGAGCTCGTCGTTCGCCAACCAGACCATCGCCCAGATCGAACTGTTCTCGCACATCGAGAATTACCCGGTCGGCGTGTACGTGCTGCCCAAGCACCTCGATGAAAAAGTGGCGCGCTTGCAGCTCAAAAAGCTCAACGCCCAGCTGACCGTCCTCACCGACGAGCAGGCCGCCTACATCACGGTCAGCAAGGACGGCCCGTACAAGCCGGATCACTACCGTTATTAACCGGTCCCGGCGCCGCCCCGCCCGGGTGGCGCTGTCCCGTTCGCTTTTCAATCCAACTCTGGCCCGATACCCATGCGCTTACTGTTAACCTGGTTGATCAACGCCCTGGCGCTGTTCGCCCTGCCGTACCTGATGAGTTCCGTCCACGTCTCCAATTTCAGCGCCGCCATCGTGGCCGCGCTGGTGCTGGGCCTGGTCAATACCCTGATCCGCCCGCTGCTGGTGCTGCTGACCTTGCCGGTGACCGTGCTCTCGCTCGGCCTGTTCATCCTGGTCATCAACGCGCTGCTGTTCTGGGGCGTGACCCAACTGGTCGACGGCATCGCCGTGGCCGGCTTCTTCTCGGCCTTCATCGCCTCCATCTTGTACAGCATCATTTCGTGGGCGCTGTCGACCTTACTCCTGAAAAAATGATGGACACGCATAATTTCAGCATCGAATTTTATCCGCCCAAGACGCCCGAAGGCGCCGACAAGCTGCGCGTGGCGCGCGCCAAGCTGGCCCTGCTGGGTCCCAAGTATTTTTCGGTGACCTTCGGCGCCGGCGGCAGCACCCAGAGCGGCACGCTCGACACGGTGCTCGAAATCATGGGCGAAGGCCATGCCGGCGCGCCCCATATTTCGTGCGTGGGCGGCTCGCGCGCGCAGATCCGCGAGATCTTGCAGCGCTACCAGTCGCACGGCATCCACCGGCTGGTGGCCTTGCGCGGCGACTTGCCGAGCGGCTACGGCGGCGGCGGCGAACTGCGCTATGCCAACGAACTGGTCGAATTCATCCGCGCCGAAACGGGCGACTGGTTCCACATCGAAGTGGCGGCCTATCCCGAGGTCCATCCGCAAGCGCGCTCGCCCCAGGACGACCTGCAGAACTTCGCGCGCAAGGTGGGGGCCGGCGCGAATGCCGCCATCACCCAGTATTTCTACAATGCCGACGCGTATTTCGCCTTCATGGACCAGGTGCGCAAGCTGGGCATCGACGTGCCTGTCGTGGCCGGCATCATGCCGATCACCAACTACACGCAGCTGATGCGCTTTTCCGACATGTGCGGCGCCGAAATTCCGCGCTGGGTGCGCCTGAAACTGGCCAGCTTCGGCGACGACAGCGCCTCGATCAAGGCCTTCGGCCTGGACGTGGTGAGCGCCTTGTGCGAACGGCTGCTGGCCGGCGGCGCGCCCGGGCTGCATTTCTACAGCATGAACCAGGCCGCGCCGACCACCGCGCTGTGGCAGCGCCTGGTCAAGTCCTAGGCTTCGGTGATCAGCAGGTCCAGCGCGACGTCATGCGGCGCGCCGGCGAACTGCGCCTGCTGGCAGCGGTAGGCCACGCCCACCGCCAGCGCGCGCGGCTCGGCCTCGAGCGTGCGGTCGTAAAAGCCGCCCCCGTAGCCAAGCCGGTAGCGCTGCGCATTGAAGCCGAGGCAGGGGATCAGCAGCGCAGGCGGGCGCGCCAGCATGCGCCGCTCGGCCGGCACCGCCACCCCCATGCGGTCGGCCAGCATCGCTTCGCCCGGCGTCCATTCGGCAAACCCGAGCGCGGCGTGGCGCTCCAGCACCACCGGCAGCGCCAGCCGGACGCCGCGCGCGGCCAGTTGCGCGTAGGCTGCCGACAGGTCGGGTTCGCCTGGCAGCGGCCAGTACACCGCCAGCGTGGCCGGCCGCACGCGCTCCGCCCAGGCCAGCACGGCCGCGCCGATGGCGCCATCCCAGCCGGCTTTCTGGACCGGGTCCAGCTGTGCCAGCGCCAGCTTGAGCGCCGTGCGCAGCGCCGCCTTGTCTATCGTTGCATCCATGGTGCCCGTCTGTGCGTTAGGCGCTGTTGCGCCGCATCCCCGCATGGTATTCTTGATTTGCCGGTCATGGTCTAAATGAAGTACAAATTGAGAGTTGCATACTGATGTCCTTGCCGAAATTGCTTACCGGTGCAGTTCTCGCCGTCGCCTGCCTGATTCCTGCCTTCGCCCAGCCGCTCCAAGGCGCGGCCGATCCGCATCCCGAAGATGACACTTTTGTCTTGCTGCGCGAGGCCGCGCGCGGCGCCGATATCGCCAAGATCGAATCGTACGCGGCCCGCCTCGGGCAGTATCCGATACCCTCGTACGTCGACTATTATCGGCTCAAACCGCGCCTGGCGAGCGCGCCGGCCGATGAAGTGCGTGCCTTCCTGCTGCGCTACCCGGGCACGGCGATCGCCGACCGCCTGCGCAACGACTGGCTGCTCGAACTGGGGCGCGTGCGCGACTGGGCCAATTTCGACCAGCAGTACCCGCTGTTCGTGCTCAATGACGATACCCAGGTGCGCTGCTACGCGCTGATGGCGCGCATCGCGCGCGGCGAAAAAGTCGGCGACGAGGCGCGCGCGCTGCTGGTCAGCCCGCCCGCCTACGGCGACGCCTGCAATGCGCTGGTGGGCGCGCTGGCGCAGGCCGGCCAGTTCGACGCCAACGACCTGCTGGCGCAGCTGCGCCTGGCCGGCGAGACCGGCTCCACCGGACCGGCGCGGCGCGCCGCCGCGCTCTTGGGCGCGTCCGATACGCGCGCCGCCCAGGCGGTCGACCTGCCGGCGCTGGCCATGGCGCGCGGCACCGGCAGCACCCGCGCCGAGCACGAAATCTACCTGGTCGCGATCGGCCGCATGGCGCGCAGCAGCCAGAAGCTGGCGCTGCTCGGCTTGCGCAAGAATTTATCCAGCCTGGCGCCGCAGGAACAGGCGATCGGCTGGGCCGTGCTGGCACACGCGGCTTCGCTCAAGCTCGACCCGGACGCCTGGGAGTACTGGCAGAAGAGTACGGGCGCCCCGTTGACGTCCGAGCAGGTCCAATGGAAGACCCGCATCGCGCTGCGCCGCGGCGACTGGAAAGCGGTGCGCGCGGCGATCAACGAGATGCCGCCGGCGCTGCGCAGCCAGCCCGCCTGGACCTACTGGATGGCGCGCGCCATGCAGGCCGATCCCGGGTCGCCGCCCGAAGCGGCGCTGGCGCTGTACCAGCGCATCGCCGACCAGGGCAGCTTCTACGGCCAGCTGGCGCTCGAGGAAATGGGCCAGCTCATTTCGATCCCGGCGCCCGGCCCGGCGCTGACGGCCGAAGAAATCGCGCCGATGGCCAGCAATCCCGGCCTGCGCCGCGCGCTCAAGTTGTTCAGCCTGCGCCTGCGTCCGGAGGGCACGCGCGAATGGAACTGGGAGCTGCGCAAGTTCAGCGAGCGCGAACTGATCGCCGCCGCCGAATTCGCGCGCCGCAACGACATCCTCGACCGCATGGTGCACACCTCCGAGCGCACCCGCACCCAGTTCGACTACACCCAGCGTTTCCCGTCGCCGCACAGCGACATCCTCAGCCCCACCGCCTTGCAGCTGGGGCTCGACAAGGCCTGGGTGTATGGCCTGATCCGCCAGGAGTCACGCTTCATCATGGACGCGCGCTCGGCGGCCGGCGCCTCCGGCCTGATGCAGGTGATGCCGGCCACCGCGCAGTTCGTGGCGCGCAAGATCGGGCTCGATTTCGTCAAGGACAAGATCTCCGACCTGCACACCAACCTGGTGCTCGGCTCGAACTACCTGAACATGGTGCTGGCCAACGCGGGCGGTTCGCAACCGCTGGCCACGGCCGCCTACAACGCCGGGCCGGGGCGCATGCGGACCTGGCGCGCCACGCTGGCCGAGCCGATGGAAGGGGCGGTCTTCACCGAGTCGATCCCGTATCTGGAAACGCGGGTCTACGTCAAGAACGTGATGGCCAATGCGGTCAACTACGCCGCCCTGTTCGACAACAAGCCGCAGTCGCTCAAGGCGCGGCTCGGTAAAATCACGCCGCGCAGCGCGCAGGGGGGCGAGCTGCCCTGACGCCGGCCATCTCAATGACGAATCGAGGACCCATGAAAGACATGACGGTAGTGGTGTTCGGCGGCTCCGGCTTTATCGGAGCCAGCCTGGTGGCGCGCCTGTCCGCCCGCGGCCTGCGCGTGATCGTGCCGACCCGGCGCGCCGAACGCGCCAGGCATTTGATCTTCCTGCCGCGCGTGGAGGTGGTCGAAGCCGATATCCACGACGACGCCGCGCTGCGCCGCCTGCTGGCCGGCGCCGACGCCGCCATCAACCTGGTCGGGCTGCTGCACTCGCGGCACGGCACGCCGTACGGCCCCGACTTCAAGCGCGCCCACGTCGAGCTGCCGCGCCGCATCGTGGCCGCCTGCGCCGCGCAACGGGTGCCGCGCTACCTGCACATGAGCGCCCTGGGGGCGGACAACAACGGCCCGTCGATGTACCAGCGTTCCAAGGCCGACGGCGAAGTGGCCGCGCGCGCCGAGCCGAGCGTGGCCGCCACCATATTCCGCCCGTCGGTGGTGTTCGGCGAGGGCGACCGCTTCCTGACCATGTTCGCGCGCCTGCAGAAATGGCTGCCTTGCGTGCCGCTGGCCGGCTATGACACCGATTTTCAGCCGGTCTACGTGGGCGACGTGGCGCAGGCCTTCGTCAACGCGCTGGGCAACCTCAAGACGCGCCACCTGCTGTTCGAGCTGGGCGGGCCGCGCATCTACACGCTGGCCGACCTGGTACGCCTGGCCGGGAAGTACGCGCATTGTCCGCGCCCGGTGTTCGCGATCCCCGCCGGGTTGGCGCGGCTGCAGGCGCTGCTGTTCGAACTGCTGCCCGGGGAACCCATCATGAGCCGCGACAATCTCGATTCCATGCAGGTCGACAGCGTCGTCGATCCCGCCATACAAGCCACCACCGCGGCCGCATTAGGGATTAAACTAACGGCTCTCGAAGCGGTGGCTCCCCGTTATTTGTCGCCTTCCGAGCGCTTCGACGACTTCCGCGCCCGCGCCGGGCGCTAACTATTTGCGCCTGACCGACACCACATGCAAACGACAGAACTTGACCCGACCCTCTCGCAAACCCTGCAGGACGCCAAGAAGGCCGGCCTGACGCTCGTCATCGGCAACAAGAACTACTCGTCCTGGTCGATGCGGCCGTGGGTCGCGATGACCGCCTTCGGCATCCCCTTCAACGAAGTGCGGGTGCTGCTCGACCAGCCCGACACCTCCAGCCGCATCGCCGAATATTCGGCCGCCGGTCGCGTGCCGGTGCTGATCGCCGGCGACATCACGATCTGGGACAGCCTGGCGATCTGCGAATACCTGGCCGAACAGTTCCAGGAAAAGCACCTGTGGCCGCAGGACGTGGCGGCGCGCGCCATGGCCCGTTCGGTGGTGGCGGAAATGCATTCCGGGTTTTCCGGCCTGCGCACGGCCATGTCGATGAACATCCGGCTGCATCTGCCGGGCCGCGGCCGCACGCCGGAAGCGCAGGGCGACATCGGCCGCATCAGCGAAATCTGGGAAGAATGCATGTCGCGCTTTGGCCATCACCAGTTCCTGTTCGGCGATTTCTCGATCGCGGACGCGTTTTTCGCGCCGGTGGTGATGCGCTTCCGGACCTATGGCGTGGCGCTGGCGCCGGCCCTGCAGGCCTACTGCGACCGCATGCAGGCCCACCCGGCGGTGGCGCGCTGGGTGCAGGAAGCGCTGGCCGAAACCGAAGCGGCGCCCTTGCACGACGACGACATCGCCGGCACGCCTTGACGGCAATGCAGACGTATATCGTCGGCGGCGCGGTGCGCGACGGCCTGCTCGGCATCCCGGTCCAGGACCGCGACTGGGTGGTGGTCGGGGCCACGCCCGAACAGATGCTGGCGCAGGGCTTTCGCCCGGTCGGCAAGGACTTTCCGGTATTCCTGCACCCCGACACGCACGAAGAGTATGCGCTGGCGCGCACCGAGCGCAAGACCGCGCCCGGCTATCGCGGCTTCGTGTTCCACACTTCGCCCGAGGTCACCCTCGAGGACGACCTGGTGCGGCGCGACCTGACCATCAACGCCATCGCGCGCGCCGAAGACGGCAGCCTGGTCGACCCCTTCGGCGGCCAGGCCGACCTGCGCGCGCGCGTCTTTCGCCACGTGTCCGACGCCTTCCTCGAAGACCCGGTGCGGATCTTGCGGGTGGCGCGATTCGCGGCCCGCTTTCCCGACTTTACGGTGGCGCCCGAGACCAACGCGCTGATGCGCACCATGGTCGAGCAGGGCGAAGTCGATGCGCTGGTGCCCGAGCGCGTATGGCAGGAACTGGCGCGCGGCCTGATGGAAAATACGCCGTCGCGCATGCTGGCGGTGCTGCGCGACTGCGGCGCGCTGGCGCGCATCATGCCCGAGCTGGACGCGCTGTGGGGCGTTCCGCAGCCGCCGGCCCACCATCCCGAAGTCGACACCGGGATCCACATGATGCTGGTCGTCGATTACGCCGCCGAACGCGGCTTCGACCTGTGCGTGCGCTTCGGCGCGCTGATGCACGACCTGGGCAAGGGCGTCACCCCGTCCGACGCATGGCCGCGCCACCACGGCCATGAAGAGCTGGGGCTGGCGCTGATCGAGGCCGTGTGCAAGCGCCTGAAGGTGCCCAACGACTGCCGCGAGCTGGCCGTCATGACGGCGCGCGAGCACGGCAACGTCAGCCGCGCGCAGGCGCTGCGCGCCAACACCCTGGTCACGCTGTTCGAACGCTGCGACGCATTCCGCAAGCCGGAGCGCTTCGACCAGATGCTGCTGGCGGCCGAATGCGATTTTCGCGGGCGCGGCGGCGCGGCCGACGATTTCCGCACCCGGGCGTATCCGCAGGGACCCTACCTGCGCCAGGCGCTGGCGGCGGCGCGCGCCGTCAATGCCGGCGCAGTGGCGCTGGCCTGCGGCGAGAACAAGGCGCGCATCCCGGAAGCGGTGCACGCGGCGCGCATCTCGGCGCTCAAGGCGGCCTTGCGCCTGGTGGGCGACGAGCCGCCAGCAGAACAGGGCTGATCCGCACATTGCTGCTATTGTTGGGTCTGTATCCCGCGACCCGGAATGGAGGATCGCATGTGGCAGTACCCGCATTTAGCTGTCATTCTGCTCGCCCTGTGCGGCGGCGCCCAGGCCCAGCCCCTGCTGGCAGAACCGATCCGTCCCTTGCCGGCGACAGCGACGGTCGATCCGGCGCGCGCCGCGCTCGGCCGCGCGCTGTTCCACGACCTGCGCCTGTCGCGCGACAATACCCAGAGCTGCGCCACCTGCCACCAGCTGGCGCATGGGGGCGCCGATGCACGCCCGCGCGCGCCCGGCGCCCCCGGCGGGCAAGCGCTGCGCAACACCCCGACCATCTATAACAGCGCCTTCAATTTCCGCCAGGGCTGGATCGGCCGCTACCGCGGCGCCGACCAGGTGCTTGAGCATGTGATGGGTACCTCGCCGCCGGCGGCGGAGCTGGTCGCCTCGCGCCTGACGGGCGACCCGGTCATGAGCGCCCACTTCAGCCGCGTCTACGGCGAGGACATCAGCGCCGCGCTGGTCAAGGATGCGCTGGCCAACTACCTCAAGCTGCTGGTCACGCCGTCGCGCTTCGACCGCTACCTGCGCGGCGACAAGGCGGCCTTGTCCCGCGATGAAAAGAGCGGCTACGCCAAATTCAAGAGCTATGGCTGCGTGTCCTGCCACCAGGGCATCAACGTGGGCGGCAATATGTACCAGAAATTCGGCGCCATGCGCGAACCTGCGCCGGACGCCGCCATTGCGGCCGACCAGGGCCGTTTCGAGCTGACCGGACGCGCCGCCGACCGCCACATGTTCCGCGTCCCCAGCCTGCGCAACGTGGCGCTGACCGCGCCGTACTTCCATGACGGCTCGGTGGCCACGCTGGACGAGGCGGTCGGGGCAATGTTCAAGTACCAGCTCGGACGCGATGCGCCGCTGCAGGACCAGGCCCAGATCGTGCACTTCCTGCAGGCCCTGAGCGGCGAAACCATGCCGCCGCGCGGAGCGCTGCCATGAACCTGCAGCGCCGGATCGGCGTCGTGGCGCTGCTGGCCGTGCTCAGCGTGGCGCTCGGCTACCTGTTCAACCGCACCCAGGCCATCGACCTCGACGCGCAGAACCGGGTCATCCTCAACCTGCGCGAACTCCAGCAGCTGGACGCCGAATGGAACGTCAACATCCTGCGCTCGCATATCGGCGTCAATGCCGACTACGATCCGCTGACGGCGCCGCTGCCGCGCATGCACCAGCTGCAGGCGGCGCTGGCCGGCGCGCTGGCGCTGGCGCGCGGGCCGGAAGCGGGCGCCGCCTACGGCGAGCTGGTGCGCGCCATGCAGGAAAAGGAAGACCTGGTCGAGCAGTTCAAGTCGCAGAACGCGATCCTGCGCAACTCGCTGGTCTACATCCCGCCCGCGATCGCCGACCTGAAGACCGATTTGAACGGCCTCGAACGCGCGCTGGTGCCGGCCCGCACGGTGCTGGCGCTGGACGCCGCGCTCAATGTGCTGCTGTCGGACCTGCTGCGCTATAACCTGGTGCCCGACCCGCGCCTGGGCGCGCAGATCGGCCACAATATCGGCGCGGTGATGGTGCTGCGCGCCTGGTTCTCGCCCGACATCCGCGCGCGGGTCGAGGAACTGGAGCGCCATGCGCAAGCCGTGCTGCGCTTTCGCGCGCTCGAAAACCAGGTCGAACGGCGCATCGACGACAACGCCAGCGCGGCCGCCATGGACCGGCTGGCGACCTTGTTCGACCGCTCGTTCGACCAGGTGCAGCGCGACCGCCAGCGCTTTCGCGGCTACCTGTTCGCCTATTCCGGCCTGTTGCTGCTGTTGCTGGTCTGGTTCGCGCGGCGCCTGCGCAACAGCTACCGCATCATCGGCAAGGTCAACCGCGACCTGAAGGCGGCCAATGAAACGCTGGAACTGCGGGTGGCCGAACGCACCCGCGCGCTCGAGGCGAAGTCCGAACAGCTCGAACGGCTGGCCATGTACGACGGGCTGACCGGCCTGTTCAACTATGGCCAGTTCACCCAGCTGCTCCAGCGCGCCCTGATGCGGGCGGCGCGCCGCAACGGCAGCGTGGTGGTCATGTTCATCGACCTGGACGGCTTCAAGGCCGTCAATGACACCTTCGGCCACGCGACCGGCAACGTGGTGCTGCAGCTGGTGGCGCGCCAGGTCCAGGCCAAGCTGCGCAAGGAAGACGTGCTGGCGCGCCTGGGCGGCGACGAGTTCGTGATCCTGCTCGAGGAGGTGCGCGAGCGAGAGGGCGCGCTGCGCGTGGCTGAACTGGCGCTGGCCGAAATCCGCGCCATCGTCGATGCGGCCGGCCACCCGGTCGAGATCTCGGCCAGCATCGGGGTCTCGGGCGCGCATGGTCCGGAAGCGCTGGCGCGCGGCTTCGAAGCCTTGCTGGCCGATGCCGACCAGGCCATGTACCAGGCCAAGCAGGACGGCAAGAACCGGATCTGCTTTGGCAAACTGGCGCGCTGGGATGGCGCACCCGCTAGAGTCCCTGCTCCAAATCCTCCTGCCGAATCCGCTACAATGGATTAATTGGTGCGATGCACAAATGCAGGGGAATGCCATGTTTACAACCATATTGCCGGCGCAACTGAATCGCTGGCTGGGCAAGCCGGGCGGCGCCAAGCCGCGCCGGGCGGTGCTCGTCAAGCAACTCGAGGAACGCGACCGGCGCCGCATGCTGAGGCATTTCCTCGCGCTTGATGATAGTGATCGCTTACTGCGGTTCGGCACGCTGTTGCCCGACGAGCAGCTCGAGCGCTATGTCGCGCGCATCGATTTTGCGCGCGATACCGTGTATGGCGTCTACAACCGCGTGTTCAAGCTGGTTGCGGTCGGGCATCTGGCGTTCGCGCCCAAGGACCAGGCCGCGCCCGCCGGCGCCGACACCAGCAAGGACCGGGTGGCCGAATTCGGCGTCTCGGTCTCGTCCAGCGCGCGCGGACTGGGGATAGGCTCGAAGCTGTTCGAGCGCGCCGCCATCCATTGCCGCAATTCGGACGTCGACACCTTGTATATGCACTGCCTGTCGTCGAACCAGACCATGATGCACATCGCGAAAAAAGCCGGGATGGAGATCCAGCGCGAGCGCGGCGAAGCGGACGCCTACCTGCGCCTGCTGCCGGCCAATCCGGCCAGCATGCTGCAGGAAGCGATCGAAGAGCAGGTCGCCACCATCGATTACAACCTGAAGGCCAACAAGCGCTTCGCCCAGAAGTTTTTCGGAATCGGCGGCTAGGCCAGCGGTAGCGAGAGGGCAGCCCCGATTTGCCGCCGCCAACCCATACCGGGGCCAGACCCCCTAACAGAACAACCGGGGTCTGACCCCTCGACTCCGGGTCTGACCGCTTGCCTACACCAGCGGCAGCGCCGTCGTATCCTTGATCCGCTGCAGCGCAAAGCTCGACTTCACGTCGGCCACCGCCGGGTGGCTGAGCAGCGTCTGCATCATGAAGCGCGAAAAGTGGTCCATGTCCTCCACGTGCACCCGCAGCAGATAGTCCATCTCGCCCGTCATCGCATAGCACGCCACCACTTCCGGCCAGTTGGCCACCGACAGCGCGAAATCGGCGTGCGGCGAACTGGTCGCGCGGCGCGCGCCGGCCGCATTGCTGGCCCCCGCGCTGTGCTTTTCCAGCCGCACGTTCACATACGCCAGCAATCCCAGCCCGATCTGGGCCGGGTCGAGCAGCGCCACGTATTGACGGATCACGCCCGCTTCCTCGAGCCGCTTGATGCGCCGCAGGCAGGGCGACGGCGACAGGCTGACCTGGTCGGCCACGTCCTGGTTCGACAGCCGGCCATCCTGCTGCAGGATGGCCAGAATCTTGCGATCTGTTTTATCCAGCTCAATTTTTGGCATATATTCTCCAAGTATGCAGTTCTCACGCAATATTATTGCGCAAATCGCCTGTGCACGGGCATTGTTTGAAATTTAATGCTTGGCCTCCAAGACTATACTGTGCCCTACTAAAATGAGGAGATCGTCATGCAATTTCAGCCTTGGGATAACCCGATGGGAACCGACGGGTTCGAATTCGTCGAATATGCGGCGCCGGATCCGAAGGCGCTCGGCGCCCTGTTCGAACAGATGGGCTTCACCGCCATCGCCCGCCATCGCCACAAGGACGTGACGCTGTACCGCCAGGGCGACATCAACTTCATCATCAATGCCGAGCAGGATTCGTTCGCGCAGCGCTTCGCGCGCACCCACGGCCCGTCGGTATGCGCCATCGCGATCCGCGTCGAAGACGCCGCCTTTGCGTACCGCCGCGCGCTCGAACTGGGCGCCTGGGGCTTCGACAACAAGAACGGTCCGATGGAGCTGAACATCCCCGCCATCAAGGGCGTGGGCGATTCGCTGCTGTATTTCGTCGACCGCTGGCGCGGCAAGGGTTCGAACGCGGGCGCGGCGCCGGGCACGATCGGCGACATCAGCATCTACGACGTCGACTTCGTGGCCATCCCGGGCGCCGAGGCTAACCCGGTCGGCAACGGCCTGACCTACATCGACCACCTGACCCACAACGTGCACCGCGGCCGCATGAAGGAATGGGCCGAGTTCTACGAGAACCTGTTCAACTTCCGCGAAGTGCGCTACTTCGACATCGAAGGCAAGCTGACCGGCCTGAAGTCGAAAGCGATGACTTCCCCATGCGGCAAGATCCGCATCCCGATCAACGAATCGTCCGACGACAAGTCGCAGATCGCCGAATACCTCGACCAGTACCACGGCGAAGGCATCCAGCACATCGCGCTGGGCACCGACCATATCTACGACTCGGTGCAGAAGCTGCGCGACACCGGCATCATCTTCCAGGATACGATCGAGACCTATTACGAGTTGATCAACCGGCGCCTGCCAGGCCACGGCGAAAACCTCGACGAGCTGCGCCGCCTGCGCATCCTGGTCGATGGCCACAGCAGCGAGACCGAACGCGAACTGCTGCTGCAGATTTTCACGCAGACCGTGATCGGGCCGATCTTCTTCGAGATCATCCAGCGCAAGGGCGACCAGGGCTTCGGCGAGGGTAACTTCCGCGCGCTGTTCGAATCGATCGAACTGGACCAGATCAAGCGCGGCGTACTGACCGACACGACCAAGACCGCCGCATAATTTAGCCCACTGCGGCACGGAGACACGTATGAATGCACCACTAGACCCGTCGAAGCTCGAAGCCGAGCCGTCGCACGAAATCTCGCTCGACGACAAATGGACGCTGGAGCGCGGCCGCGCCTTCATGACCGGCACCCAGGCCCTGATCCGCCTGCCGATGATGCAGCGCGAGCGCGACGAAAAGGCCGGCCTGAACACCGCCGGCTACATCACCGGCTACCGCGGCTCGCCCGTGACCTCGGTCGACATGACCGCGATGAAGGCCAAGAAGCACCTCGACGCGCACCACGTCAAGTTCCATCCCGGGATCAACGAAGACCTGGCCGCGACCGCCGTCTGGGGCACGCAGCAGACCAACCTGTTCAAGGACGCCAAGTACGACGGCGTGTTTGCGATGTGGTACGGCAAAGGCCCGGGCGTGGACCGCTGCGGCGACGTTTTCAAGCACGCCAACAATGCCGGCAGCGCCAAATTCGGCGGCGTGCTGGTGCTGGCCGGCGACGACCACGCGGCCAAGTCCTCGTCGACCGCGCACCAGTCCGACCATATTCTCAACGCCTGCGGCATCCCGGTGCTGTATCCGGCCTCGGTGCAGGAATACATCGACTACGGCCTGCATGCCTGGGCCATGAGCCGCTACACCGGCCTGTGGGTGTCGATGAAGTGCGTGACCGACATCATCGAATCCGGCGCCGTGGTCGACTTCGACCCGGAGCGCGTCAAGATCGAACTGCCGACCGATTTCGTGCTGCCTGAAGGCGGCCTGAATATCCGCTGGCCGGACACCGTGCTCGATATGGAAGTGCGGATGAACAGCTTCAAGTGGTACGCCGCGCTGGCCTATGCGCGCGCCAATAAGCTGAACAAGATTATCTGGGACAGCCCGAAGCCGAAGATCGGCATCATCACGGCCGGCAAATCCTACCTCGACACGCGCCAGGCGCTGGCCGACCTGGGCATCGACGAGCAGGCCGCGGCCGACATCGGCATTCGCCTGTACAAGATCGGCATGACCTGGCCGCTCGAGTCCGAAGGCGTGCACGAATTCGCCAAGGGCCTCGACGAGATCCTGGTGGTTGAAGAGAAGCGCCAGATCCTCGAGTACGCGCTCAAGGAAGAACTGTACAACCTGCCCGACGGCGAGCGTCCGCGCGTAGTCGGCAAGTTCGACGACACCGGCGAATGGGCCAACAAGGGCGGCACCGGCCACGGCGACTGGCTGCTGCCGGCCACCTACGAACTCAATCCGGCGCTGATCGCACGCGCCATCGCCAGCCGCATTTCGCACTACTGCGCCGGCCATCCGGTCGAGCAGCGCGTCAAGGAACGGATCGCCTTCCTCGAAGCGAAAGAGCTGGTGCTCAAGAACGTCAGCACCAAGCCGAACCCGGACACCGACCGCACGCCGTACTTCTGTTCCGGCTGCCCGCACAACTCGTCGACCAAGATCCCTGAAGGCTCGCGCGCGCTGGCCGGCATTGGCTGCCACTACATGGTGCTGTGGATGGACCGCGAAACGTCGACCTTCACCCACATGGGCGCAGAAGGCGTGACCTGGGTCGGCCAGGCCCCGTTCACCGACGAGAAGCACGTGTTCACCAATCTCGGCGACGGCACCTACTTCCACTCGGGTCTGCTGGCGATCCGCGCGGCGGTGTCGGCCAAGGTCAACATCACCTACAAGATCCTGTTCAACGACGCGGTCGCGATGACCGGCGGCCAGGAATTCGACGGCCCGCTCGACCCGGGCATGATCAGCCGCCAGATTGCGGCCGAAGGCGTGGGCCCGATCATCGTCGTCACCGACGAACCCGAGAAATACCCGGACGACTACAAGTGGGCCGAAGGCGTCACCGTGCGCCATCGCTCGGAACTGATGGACGTGCAGCGCGAACTGCGCGACTGCCCGGGCGTGTCGGCCATGATCTACGACCAGACCTGCGCGTCCGAGAAGCGCCGCCGCCGGAAGCGCGGCGAGTACCCTGATCCGGCCAAGCGCGCCGTGATCAATGAAGCCGTGTGCGAAGGCTGCGGCGACTGTTCGGTGCAGTCGAATTGCCTGTCGGTGGAACCGCTGGAAACGGAACTGGGGCGCAAGCGCCAGATCAACCAGTCGTCCTGCAACAAGGACTTCTCGTGCGTCACCGGCTTCTGCCCGTCGTTCGTGACGGTCGAAGGCGGCGCGTTGAAAAAACCGAAAAAGGCCACGTCCGCCGAAGCGGCGCCGCCGGTGCTGCCGACCCCTGTTCTCAAGAGCACGGCGAACCCGTACGGCATCCTGATCACCGGTATTGGCGGCACTGGTGTGGTCACCGTCGGCCAGATCCTGGCGATGGCGGCCCACGTCGAAGGCAAGGGCGCGATCGTGCTCGACATGAGCGGACTGGCCCAAAAGGGCGGCCCGGTGATGTCGCACGTGCGCCTGGCCGACAAGCAGGCCGATTTGCATTCGACCCGCGTCGGCACCGGCAGCGCCGACCTGGTGATCGGCTGCGACCTGATCGTCACGGCCAGCCGCGACGCGCTCTCGCGCATGGGCGAAGGCCGCACCTACGCGGCCATCAATTCGACCGGTTCGTCGACCGCCGCTTTCGTCAAAAATCCAAACTGGCAGTTCCCTGGCGCCTCGTCGCAAGCCGAGATCGTCAAGGCCTGCGGCGCGGAGAAAACCGACTTCGTCGACGCCGGCCAGATCGCCACCGCGCTGATGGGCGACTCGATCGCGACCAATATGTTCATGCTCGGCTACGCGTGGCAAAAAGGGCAGGTGCCTTTGAGCGAGGCGTCGATCATGCGCGCCATTGAACTGAACAACGTGTCGGTCGGCTTCAACAAGAGCGCCTTTACCTGGGGCCGCACGGCAGCGCACGACCTGCCGTCGCTGGTGACGATGACGACGCCGTCCAAGGTGATCGAATTCAAGCGCACCCAGACGCTGGACGACATCATCAAGAAGCGCATCGAACTGCTGACCGCCTACCAGGACGTCAACTACGCCAACCAGTACAAGACGTTTGTCGACCAGGTGCGCGCCAAGGAAGCCACGCTCGGTACCAGTACGCGCCTGACCGAAGCGGTTGCGCGCTACTTCTACAAGCTGATGGCGTACAAGGACGAGTATGAAGTCGCGCGCCTGTACACCAGCGGTGCGTTCGCCGAAAAAATCGCCAGCATGTTCGAAGGCGACGTCAAGCTCAAGTTCCACCTGGCGCCGCCGCTGCTGGCCAAGACCGACTCCAAGGGGCAGCTGATCAAGCAGGAATTCGGCCCGTGGATGATGAAGGCGTTCGGCGTGCTGGCGAAATTCAAGGGCTTGCGCGGCGGTGCGTTCGACATCTTCGGCTACACCGCGGAGCGCAAGATGGAGCGCGCGTTGATTGGCGAATACCGCAACACGATCGGCGCCATCCTGGCGAAACTGAATGCCGACAATCTGACGCAGGCAGTGGCAATCGCCAGCATTCCGGAAGACATCCGCGGCTATGGCCACGTCAAGGAACGCCACCTGAAAGCGGCCAAGGCGAAGGAGGCGACCTTGCTGGCAGCTTTCGGCACACCGGCAGCGGGCCGCGCGGCGTAAAGCGGTAACGCGGGTCGGAAGGCGCAACGCCTTTTACCATTGCATGGGCTAACATGGCACATGCCTTGGTGGAAGGCGCTTTTTTTTCACCCTACATTTCTGGAGACGCTATGGAAAGTACCGCAAAAGGGACGTTCGACATCGCCATGACACCGGCGCCAGCGGGCGAGGGCGCGGGCCGCATTGCGGTCGGGCGCATGCTGATCGACAAACAGTACACGGGCGACCTGATTGGCGTCGGCCAGGGCGAGATGCTCTCGGCCGGCAATCCGGCCGCCGGTTCGGCCGGCTACGTGGCCATCGAACACGTGACCGGCACGCTCGGAAAACGCAGCGGCAGCTTCGCGCTCCAGCATTCCGGCGTCATGCACGACGGCGACAGCCAGCTGTCGATCAGCATCGTCCCCGGTTCCGGCACCGGCGACCTGGAAGGGATAGCGGGTACACTCAAGATCGACATCGTCGAGCGCAAGCACTACTACGAGCTCGAATACGCGCTCGACTGACCGTTCGTCGCAGCCGCTGTCGATTCGTCGCAGGGCACTCGCTGCCGGCGGCGCGTCCCGCTACAATGCGCGGCATGGAAAACTATTCGATGCTGGACGCCGCCTGGCGTTCGCTGTGGGTCCTGCGGCGCCGCCATGACGCGCCGGCATGGGCCCGGCTGCTGGTCGCCGCCAGCTTCGGGACCGTGCTGGCCATCGTCATGATGACGTTGGTCGCCATGATTGGGGAAGTCGGCTACCCGAACTGGTGGGCGGTCTCGATGCTGCCGGTGATCCTGGTCATCATCTGCATCGCACTGGTCCTGCTAGCGACGCTGCGGCTGGCCGAGATCATGCTGCCGCAAGCGCTGGTCGAACGCATGTCGAACGTGCGCGACCTGCGCGCTGGCTTGCTGCTGTTGATCATTGCGCTGTGCGGCATCGTGGCCGGCATCGCGTTCAGTTTTCGCTTTATTCCCCCCTTGTTCGGCTTCGACATGTGGGCGTCGTTTCGTTCGACGCCGGCGGCCATCCTGAAATTTGGCGCCTTCCTGCTGGTGCTGGCAGGCCTGAACTGGGCCTGGCTGCGCGGACGGATGCGCCAGCAAGCCTTGCAACGCGAAGCGCTCGAAGCGCAACTGCGCCTGCTGCAGGCCCAGATCGAACCGCACTTCCTGTTCAATACCCTGGCCAATGTGCAAAGCCTGATGGACTGCGATCCGGCGCGCGCCAAACGCATGCTCGAAAGCTTTTCCGATTACCTGCGCGCCGGCCTGGTCCAGCTGCGCCAGGTCGACAGCACGCTGGACGCCGAACTGGCGATGGCGCAGGCTTACCTTGAGCTGCTGCAGATCCGCATGGAGGACCGGCTCACCTTCGCCATCGAAGCGAGCGATGCCGCGCGCGCGGCGCGCCTGCCGACGCTGCTGCTGCAGCCGCTGGTGGAGAACGCAATCCATCATGGCCTCGAGCCCAAAGTCGATGGCGGCCATGTACGCATCAGCGCGGTCGTCAACGCGGGCCGGCTGGAAGTGCATGTCGACGATGACGGCATGGGGCTGGAAGCGCCGCGCCGCACGCTGCGCGCCGGCACCGGGATGGCGCTGGCCAACCTGCGCGCGCGCCTGCAGACCCGCTACGGTGCGGGCGCCAGCCTGGTCCTGGCGGCGCGTCCGGCCGGCGCGCGCGCCACGCTGGAGCTGCCATGCGCGCGCTGATCGCCGACGACGAGCCGCATCTCGCGCACTACCTGCGCGACCAGCTGGCGCTCCTGTGGCCGGAACTGGAGATCGTGCACATCGCGCGCAACGGCATCGATGCCGCGCAGCGGATTCGCGACCTGGAGCCGGACCTGGCTTTCCTCGACATCCAGATGCCCGGCCTGAACGGGCTGGAAGTGGCGCAGGGAATCGAGGGCAGCACGCGCGTTGTCTTCGTGACCGCCTACGACGAATATGCGCTGCAGGCGTTCGAGCACGCGGCGCTCGACTATGTGCTGAAACCGCTCAAGAACGAACGGCTGGCGCGCACGCTCGAGCGCATCAAGGCGGCCAGCGCCCCGGCGCTGCCGGACGCGCGCCTGGCCGATGCGCTGGCGCGCCTGATGGCGCCGCCGCAGCAGCCGCGCCTGCGCCATATCCGCGCCGCGCAAGGCGAGCTGACGCATCAGGTCGCCCTCGGCGACATCCTGTTTTTCCAGGCCGACGACAAGTACACGGTCGTCCGGACCGCCGGCGCCGAACACCTGATCCGCACCACCATTACCGACCTGGCCGCGCAGCTCGACCCTGACCGCTTCTGGCAGATTCAC
Organism: Massilia sp.; assembly: GCA_025359245.1. Lineage (GTDB taxonomy): Bacteria > Pseudomonadota > Gammaproteobacteria > Burkholderiales > Burkholderiaceae_D > Telluria_A. The sequence continues at coordinate 16,944 of JANYGW010000150.1, read as the reverse complement.
CGCGCCACGCTGATCAATCTCGACTGGCTCGAGGGCACCCGCCGCGACGAAAACAGCCGCCTGTTCGTGCGCATCAAGGGCCACGCGGGCGAGTTGCCGGTCAGCCGCGCATTCGTGCATATGTTCAAGGCCATGTAGGCTTTTTTCTACCGTCTGTCGGCCCGCCTGTCGATCTGTCGCAAAGTGCGAGATCAGGCGCGGCCCGGCTGGCATGCTGTCGCTTTCTAGTAAGGGACAGCATGCTGAAACTCTCATTGACCATGACCTTGCGCGACTGGCGCGCCGGCGAACTGCGCTTCCTGCTGGCGGCGCTGGCGCTGGCTGTCGCTTCCTTGTCGGCGGTGCAGTTCTTCACCGAGCGCATGGGCGCGGCCCTGCAGCGCGATGCGCACCAGCTGCTCGGCGCCGACCTGCGCCTGGCCTCCGATGCGCCGCTGGCGCATGCCTGGGGCGACGAAGCCCGCAAGCGCGGCTTGCTCAGCGCCGACACGGTCGAACTGACCAGCATGGCGAGCGCGGGCGAGGGCGACACCGCGCTGTCGCGCATGGTGGAGGTCAAGGCCGTCAGCGGCGCCTACCCGTTGCGCGGCGCGCTCAGCGTGCGCGACGCCGCTGGCCATGCCACGCCGGCCCGCGCCGTGCCGTCCGCCGGCACCGCCTGGGTCGACCCGGCGCTATTGGCCAGCCTGAAAGTGGAACTGGGCGCCACGCTGCGCGTCGGTGAACAGCGCCTGACGATCACCCGGCTGATCGCGTCGGAACCGGACCGCGGCCCGGCCGCCCTGGACTTCTCGCCGCGCGTGATGATCGCGCTGGCCGATCTCGACGCCAGTGGCCTGGTCCAGGGAAATTCGCTGGCCTCCTTTCACCTGCTGCTGGCCGGCGAGGCGCCCGCGCTGGACGCTTACCAGGCCTGGCTGAAGACGGCGCTGGCGGCATCCGCAGGCAAGGGCGTGCAGCTCGAAACGCTGGCCTCAAGCAATGCCGAAACTGGCCGCGCCCTCGAACGGGCGCAGCGCTTCTTGTCGCTGATCGGGCTGCTCTCGGCCATGCTGGCCAGCGTGGCCGTGGCCATGTCGGCGCGCCGCTTCATGCTGCGCCATCTCGACGCCTGCGCCATGCTGCGCTGCCTCGGGATGCCGAACGCGCGCGTCAGCGCCATGTTCATGCTCGAATTCCTGTTCGTCGGCCTGGCCGGCAGCGCGATCGGCGTGCTGCTCGGATTTGCCGGCCACTTCCTGTTGCTCGCCTGGCTGGGCGACCTGGTTGCGGGCGGACTGGCGCCGGCCAGCGCGATGCCGGCGCTGCGCGGAATTGCCGTCGGCGTGCTGCTGCTGGTGGGCTTCGCCTTGCCGCCCCTGCTGCAATTGAAGGATATCCCGCACAACCGGCTGCTGCGCAGCGATACCGGCACGCCGCGCGCGCTGACGCTGGCCACCTATCTGCTGGGGCTGGGCATGTTCGGCGCGCTGCTGGTGTGGCAGGCGGGCGACCTGCTGATCGGTTTGCTGAGCGCGGCCGCCTTCGTGGCCGGGCTGTTGCTGTTCGCCGCTGCCGCGTGGGGCGCGATCGCCTGCCTCAGGTATGCGCCGCCGGCGCTCGAGCGTGGAGTCTGGCGCCTGGCGCTGGCCGACCTGCGGCGCCGGCCCGCCGCTGCCGTCACCCAGGTCGTGGCGCTGGCGCTCGGCCTGATGGCCTTGCTGCTGCTGACCGTGGTGCGCGGCGACCTGCTCGAAGCATGGAAGAATACCGTGCCGGCGGGTGGTCCCAACCAGATCGTGCTCAATATCGAGCCGGCGCAGCGCGCTGCCATGGCGGCGCGCATGCGGCCCTTCGGCCAGCCGCCGCTGCAGCCGCTGATGCTGGGCCGCCTGGTGGCCATCAACGGCAAGGCGGCCAGCGCCGCGGCGTTCGACGACGAACGCGCCAAAGCCATGATCGAGCATGAAGTCGAGTTCAGTGCGAGCGCGTCGCTGCCGCCCGCGAACACCCTGCTGGCCGGGCGCTGGTTCAGCGGCGCCGCTGCCGAACTGTCGGTCTCGGAAGGCCGCGCCAGGCTGCTCAAACTGAAGATCGGCGACCGCGTGAGCGTCGATTTCGCGGGCACTCCCTTGACCGCGACGGTGACCAGCCTGCGCAAGATCGATCGCGCCGCGCGCATGACCAGTTTCGCCTTCCTTTTGAGCCCGGCGGCGGCGCAAAACCTGCCCGCCACCTACGTCACCGCGCTGCACGTCCCGCTCGCCGACACGGTCTTCATGAACCAGCTGGTGCAGGATTACCCTAACCTGCGGGTGTTCGACGTCGGCGCCATGGTCAACCAGCTGCAACGCCTGCTGGGCCAGGTTTCGAAAGCGGTCGAATTCCTGTTCCTGTTCACGCTCGCTTCGGGGATGCTGGTGCTGTACGCCACGCTGATGTCGTCCCAGGCCGAGCGCATGCGCCAGGCCGCGGTGCTGCGCGCCATCGGCGCCAGCCGGGCCCAGCTCGCGCGCGCCCAGTGGCTCGAATACGGGCTGACCGGTGCGATTGCCGGCTTGCTGGCGGCGGCCGGCGCCAGCACCGCCGGCTGGGCGCTGGCACGTTTCGCCTTCGAGCTCGAATGGCGATTTTCGCCGACCCTGATGATCGCCGGCGTGGTCGCCGGCGTCGCCTGCGCGCTGCTGGGCGGCTGGTCCGGACTGCGCGCCATCCTGAACCAATCCCCGCTGCATAGCTTGCGGACCAACTGACCTACCCAAGGACGCCCATGACCAATATGAACATCCCCAAGTGCGCCGCGATCGAAGTGCGGCAGCTGTCCAAGCGCGTGGCCGACGCCGCCGGCGAGCTGACGATCCTCGACCAGGTCGACCTGCACGTGCAGAGCGGCGAAACGCTGGCCATCGTCGGGGCCTCCGGTTCCGGCAAATCGACCTTGCTGGGCATCCTGGCAGGGCTCGACACGCCCAGCAGCGGTACGGTGTCGCTGCACGGCGGCGACCTGTTCGCGCTCGACGAAGACGGACGCGCGGCCTTTCGCCAGCGCCACCTGGGATTCGTGTTCCAGTCGTTCCAGCTGCTGCCGCACCTGACGGCGCTGGAAAACGTCATGCTGCCGCTCGAGCTGCGCGGCGACAAGAGTCCGCGCGAGCGGGCCGCCGCCATGCTCGACCGGGTGGGCCTGTCGGCGCGCCTGCGGCATTACCCGAAGTTCATGTCCGGCGGCGAGCAGCAGCGCGTGGCGCTGGCGCGCGCCTTTGTCGCCGAGCCGCCGCTGCTGATGGCCGACGAACCGACCGGCAGCCTGGACGCGGCCAGCGGCGCGGCCGTCATCGAGCTGATGTTCGAGATGAACCGCGAGCGCGGTTCGACCCTGGTGATGGTGACCCACGACCGCGCGATCGCGGCCCTGTGCGCGCGCACCGTGACCATGTGCGCCGGACGGCTGCAATGATGCGCGCCGGTGCAATGTGCGCGGCGCTGCTTATGGCCGCCGGTGCGGCGCGCGCCGATGGCCTGGCCGACCTGAAGGCGGCGCTGGCCAGGTCCGGCGCCGCCGCGCCGCTCAAGGCGCTGGCTGAAACGCACACCTGGCGCAAACTGGGCGAGGGCAAGGACGCCGAGGAAGAAAGCGGCCAGGCCAGCGTGGCCGTGGAGGAGAGCGCGCGCGGCCTGGGCGTGACCTACAGCCGGCCGACCCTGGCCCGCGTCGAAGGCGAGCTGCGCGCCAAGGGCAAGAACCCGAACAGCAAGACCCCGACCCTGGACGCGCTGGCCGAGCTGGACACGCGCGACATGCTGGCCCTGACCTCGGCGGCGGCGGGGCTGGCGCGCCGGATCGAGCGCGATGCCTACCAGGGCGAGCGGGCCGACGCCTGGCAGGGCAAGCCGGCGCGCCTGCTCACGTTCGAGGCGCCGATCACGAGCCTGAGCGAGCGCGAACGCAAGTACGCGAAAAAATTCCTGTCGCAGCTGGACGTGTGGATCGCGCCCGACGGGGCGCCGCTGGCCAGCCGGGCGCGCATGACGATGTCAGGGCGCGCCTTCGTCGTGGTCAGCTTCGAGGCGACGCACGAGGAGGACAGCGTGTATGCAGTCGCGGTCGACCATCTGCTGGTGACGCGGCGCGAGTCGCATGACCGTTCGGCCGGCGCCGGCGAAAGGGACGAACGCAAGGTGGTCACCACCTTGCAGGTGCAGCCCTGAGCGCGGACTGTCGTCAAATCGCCTCGTAGTTGCAAAAAAAGCAACTGAAATGTATTTTGTGATCTAGAATCGCTGGCAATTATTCTTGCTCAACAGTTACATCTCGGGAGATGCACCATCGACGCCACCTTTACCGCGCCGTCCGGCGACCTGGCTGCCCAGCTGACCCGGCCATCGGCGTCCTACCAGAACAGCGCGCGCCTGGCGGTGGCCGGGCTGCTGCTGTTCGTCATGCTGTACTGCGCGCTGGCCGGCTGGTTCCTGTACACCGCCTGGCGCGTGTTCTTCCGCGGCGCCGGGTCCGACCTCGGCGCGATCGCCTGGCTGATGGCGATCTGCTCGTTGTTCATCGGCGGCTTCATGGTCAAGGCGATTTTCTCGGTCAAGAACGCCAAGCCGACCGACCTGCACGAGATCACGGCGCAGGACCAGCCGCGCCTGTTCGCCTTCCTGTTTGAGCTGGCCGACGCCGCCGGCGCCCCGCGTCCGCACAAGGTGTTCCTGTCGGCGCGCGTGAATGCGGCGGTGTTCTACGACCTGTCGCTGTTCAACCTGATCTTCCCGTCCAAGAAGAACCTCGAAATCGGCCTGGCGCTGGTCAACACGCTGTCGCTGGGCGAATTCCGGGCGGTGCTGGCGCATGAATTCGGCCACTTCGCGCAGCGTTCGATGGCGGTCGGGCGTTGGGTCTACGTGGCCCAGCAGATCGCCACCCACCTGGTCACCCGGCGCGATGCGCTGGACGACATCCTGGTCGGGCTGGGCAACATCGACCTGCGCATCCGCGCTATCGTCGCCGTGGTGCAGCTGGTGATCTGGTCGATCCGTTCGCTGGTCGAGTCGCTGTTCAACGTGGTGGTCCTGATGCAGCGCGCGCTGTCGCGCGAGATGGAGATGCAGGCCGACCTGGTGGCCGTGTCGCTGACCGGCAGCGATGCCCTGATCCATGCGCTGCACAAGCTGCAGGGCGCCGACGATGCCTGGGACCGCGCGCTGCATTTCGTGCATGGCGAACACGGCGCCGGGCGCGCCACGCGCGACGTGTTCGCCGTCCAGAGCCACATGATCACCCGCATGAGCACGATCCTGAACGACGATGCCTACGCCAACGTGCCGCCGTTGCCGGCGCAGGGTCAGGACCGGCATCGCATCTTCAAGGTCGAACTGGCCCAGCCGCCCAGGATGTGGCTGACGCATCCGCTCAACCACGAGCGCGAGGAGAACGCCAAGCGCATTTATGTGGCGGCACCGATCGACCCGGCCAGCGCCTGGTCGGTATTCGAGCAGCCGGCGCAGGTGCGCCAGGACGCGACCGCGCGCCTGCTCGACCAGGGCACGGCGGCCAGCGTCGACCTGGAAGAATCGCTCAAGACGCTGGGCCGCCAGTTCAAGCGCGAGCACTTCAACCGGCGCTATTGCGGGATCTTCTTCGGCCGCTCGCTGGCGCGCCACGTGGAGCAGTACCAGCAGCTGCGCGATCCCGCCTACCAGGGCGAACTCGGCGAACTGGCCGGCATGTATCCCGTGTCGCTGAGCGCCGATGTACAGGCGCTGCGCACGCTCGAAACAGAGCACGCCCAGCTTGAGGCGCTGATCGCCGGGCGCATGTCGGCACCCGGCAAGGTGGTGCGCCTGCGCAGCGCCGAATTGCGCAAGAAGGAGCTGCCCGCTGCGCTGGCAAGCCTGCGCGCCGACATCGGCGCCGTGACGGAGCGCCTGCTGGCGCACGACAAATTGTGCCGCAGCTGGCACCAGGGCCAGGCCGCCCGCATGGGAGGCGGATGGCAACCCTGCCTGGACGGCCTGCTGGCGCTGATCCACTACGCTGAACACAGCACGGCCAACCTGCAGGATCTGCAGGGCATGCTCAGCAATACGACGGCGGTGGTGACGGCGCTGCGCACCGTCAACGCCGACGGCGTCTCGCGCGTGGTCGGCGCGGCCAATGAGCTGCACTACCGGATGGACCAGGTGTACCGCGAGGCCGGCCAGGTGCTGCTCGACGAGCGCCTGCGCGCACGCATGCAACTGGCCGACACCTGGCAGGAATCGCTGGGCCAATTCACCCTGCCGCTGGCGCAAAACACCAGCATCAACGAATGGCTGCGCGTGATCGATGGCTGGGTGGCCAGCCTGGTTAATTCGCTCAACGCGCTGCGTTCGTGCGCGCTGGAAGAACTGCTGCTGACCGAGACCATGGTGGCCAGCCATGCGCGCCAGGGCGGCGCCATGCCTGCAGCGCCGGCGCCGTCCCAGGCGCCGGCCAAATACGCGGTGCTGCTGGCCGGGGCCGAGCGCAAGCGCCAGACCCAGCTCGGCGCGTGGGCGCGCTTCCAGCGGGCCGACGGCCTGCTGCCGGGCGCCGCACGCCTGCTGGCGGCCGGCGCCATCGTCGCCGCCGTGCTGGGCGCGAGCAGCTTCAGCGAAGGCCATGGCACCTCGGTCTTTGGCAGCGACCCGGCCCTGATGGTCTACAACGGCCTCGGTACCGTTGTCGCGGTGGACATCGACGGCCACAAGGTCACCGTCCCGCCAGGCGCGTCCGCGCCGCTGGTACTGCCGGCATTCGGCAAACACCACGTCCAGGCGCACAGTCCCGACGGCCGCCTGATCGAAGCCTTTGATGCCGAGGCAAAAAAGGACGGCCATCCGGTCTACAACGTGGCTGGCGCCAGCCCGCTGGTTGAATGGAGCGCCACCTACGGCAGCGTGAAGCCGATTCCGGAGCGCACACTGGGCGCGCCGCGTTGGCTCGACACGGCAGCCGACGACGTGTTCAAGGCACCGCCGAAGCAGGTCTCCAGCCGGGAGGCAAGCTACCGCACGGTCCTCGAAGGCATGGCGGGGATACAGGCGGGCGGGCAGTTGCAGCTGCTGCCGAGCGAAGAAGAGCGTCAACGGGTGGCGCTGCTGCACGTGCGCTGGGACGCGACGGACAATCCAGCGGTCCAGGACTGGATGGACCGCGCCGGTGCTTTTCCCGGCTTTGGCGCGCTGCTGGAGCAGCGCATCAAGGAGGCCCCTGCCGGCGTCCTTCTGCAGCGCGAACGGCAAGAATCGGCCGATGAATCGCGCAAGAAGGTGCTGTGCGCGCAGGCGGGCGCGGCATCGGACGCCGCGCCCGCCGATGGCAACCTGAAATACCTGGCGCTGCGCTGCCAGCCGGATTCTTTTGCACTCTCGGCGCAGCTACGCGCGGCGCGCCTGCGCTGGCCCGCCAATGCGTGGCTGGCGTTCATGGTTGCCGTCGACCAGCTGGCGTCGCCCAGCTGGAGCGAGGCGCTGCCCGCGCTGGAAAACGCCAGGCGCAACCTGCCGTCGCAGGCATCGCGCGTGGTGACCGACATCGCGCGCCTGAAGCGTTACCACGATCCGGCGGCCGACCTGTCGGACCTGGCGCAGCACTCGCAACAACTGGCCACGCTGCTGATGTTCGAAAAAGGGGACGCGGCGGGCAGTCCGGCGCAGGGCGTCTACCGCGAGCTGGGCAGGGGCGAACTCAACCTGGCGTTGATGCATGCCGTGGGCGACCCGGAGCGCGAAGCTTACGTGCTGCGGCTGGTGGGCGCATCCGACGGCGCCAGCGCCGAGCAGGTCAAGCGCGCGATGGCCCTGGCGCCGGAGCAGGGAATGAGCGCCAATGCGGCCTGGCTGCGGCTGGCGCTGGCGATGCGGGAGGGCGAAAACCTGACGCCGCACCGCGCGCTGGCGCTCAAAGCAGGTGCGCATTTTGGTGCGCGCGTCGTCGCTTTCCTCGACAGCGTCAGCAAGGGCGCCGATCCGCGCGTGTCGGAGCGGCTGCTCGACGGCGTGGACATGGAAGTGCGTGCCCATGCCTACAGCGCCGCCATGGTGCTGGTGCGCGGCAAGGTGCCCGAGGCCTGGCGCACCATCGTGCAGCGCGTGCTGTTTTGCGCCGAGCGGCCTTACTTTACTTGAGGATCGCGAGCAGTATCATCACCAGTCCGGCCAGCGACACGCCCCAGGCCAGCGAGCGCGCCACCGGAATGCCGGCCGCGTACAGCGGCACATAGAGCACGCGCGCGGCCAGGTAGGCGTAGCTGCCGCACAAGGTGAGCGCGCCTTCGCGTCCGCCCGCGTGGGCGATCAGCACCGCCGCCGCAAACAGCGGCAGCGTTTCGAACAGGTTGGCCTGGGCGCGCTGCAGGCGCGCGGTGACCGGGCGCATCGGCGGCGCCTTGTCGTCGCGCGGCCCCATGTTGTAGGCCAGTCCGGTTTCCTGGGTGCGCATCGAGGCGACCAGCATAATTTGCACCAACGCCAGCACCACGGTCCAGCCCAAGATCATCAGTTCGGTTGTCATTGCCATCCTTTGTCGACAGATATATGTATTGGTCCGGCGGACCGCGACCAGCATACCAACAAAAGCAAACGCGTCTATAATTTCCCGCAGCCGTGCCCACGATGCGCGGCTCCCCCTCTTTTTTGCCGGAGCCCTACCGATGATCCGTTCTGCGTTGCTGCTCGCCCTGCTGGGCGCCATTCCTCCCGCCTTTGCCGCCCCCGCCCTGACGACCGTGTCGGAGCGCTCCGCGTTCGAACGCACCGGCCGTTACGATGAAGTGATCCAGCTGTGCGCGCAGTTCCAGGCGGCGTGGCCGAAGGCGGTCAAGTGCATCGAGTTCGGGCGCACGCCGGAAGGGCGGCCGATGAAGGCGCTGGTGGTCTCGCGCAGCGGCGCGCTGACGGCGCAGGCGGCCAGGCAGCGCGGCCTGCCGGTGGTGCTGGTCCAGGGCGGCATCCACGCCGGCGAAATCGACGGCAAGGATGCCGGCTTCCTCGCGCTGCGCGAGATCCTCGAGAACAAGGCCGCGCCCGGCGCCCTCGACAAGCAGGTGCTCATCTTCGTCCCCGTGTTCAACATCGACGGCCATGAACGGTTCGCGAAGTGGAACCGGCCGAACCAGCGCGGCCCGGTCGAAATGGGCTGGCGCACGACGGCCCAGAACTTCAACCTGAACCGCGACTACGTCAAGGCCGACGCGCCCGAAATGCAGGCCATGCTGGCGCTGGTGAGCCAGTGGGATCCGCTCGCCTACATCGACCTGCACGTGACCGACGGCGCCAAGTTCGAACACGACGTCTCGATCCAGGTCGAGCCGGTGCATTCGGGCGACGCCGAATTGCGCAAGGCCGGCCAGGCGCTCAAGGACGGCGTGCTGGCCGACATCACGAAGCAGGGTTCGCTGCCGCAGGGCTTCTACATGTCGTTCAACGACAATGACAATCCGGCCTCCGGCTTTACCGACGGCGTATCCGACCCACGCTTCTCGACCGGCTACTTCCAGCTGCGCAACCGCATCGGCATGCTGGTCGAAACCCATTCGTGGAAGGACTACCCGACCCGGGTGCGCATCACGCGCAACGCGGTGGTGTCGGTGCTGGCCCAGGTGGCGGCGCACGGCGCCGGCTGGCGCCAGGCGGCGCTGCAGGCCGATGCGCGCGCCAGCCAACTGGCCGGCACCGACGTGCCGCTCAAGTACAAGGCCACCGACAAGGCCAGGATGATCGACTTTCGCGGCTATGCCTACACGCGCACGCTGTCGGAGGTGTCGGGCCAGCTGATGACGCGCTACGACGAGAGCCGTCCGCAAATCTGGAGCGTGCCGCTGCGCGACGAGATCGTGCCCGACGTGCAGGTGCGCGCGCCGCTGGCCGGCTACATTGTGCCGGCCGCGCATGCGGCGATGGTGGCGGCCAAGCTGCGCCTGCACGGGATCATGTTCCGCACGCTCGAGCGCGCCAGCGACAAGGCTGCCGTCGAGACTTTCCGCGCGCAGGCCGCCACGCTGACGCCGGGATCGGTGGAATCGCACCAGCGCCTGGCGCTTGCGGGAGAGTGGAAGGCCGAGCCGCGCGCGCTCGGCAAGGGTGCGCTGTTCGTGCCGATCGCCCAGCCCAAGGCACGCCTGGTGATGGCGCTGCTCGAACCGCAAGGTCCTGATTCGATGCTGGCCTGGGGCGCGTTCAACAACGCCTTCGAGCGCAAGGAGTACATGGAAGACTACGTGGCCGAAGATGTGGCGCGCGACATGCTGGCGGCCGATCCGGCGCTGGCGGCCCGATTCAAGGCCCGGCTGGCAGCCGATCCGGCGTTTGCCAAGAACGGCGAAGCGCGCCTCGAATTTTTCGCCCGCCTGCATTCGTCTTGGGACGAGCGCTACAACCTGTACCCGGTGATGCGCACCGCAGTGGCGCCGTAGCCGATGGCGCAGTCGTGGTTGCGGGGCGCGCTGCTGGCCGGCTCGGTGCTGCTGCACCTGGGCGCGCTGCTGCTGTTACTGGCCGTGCCGAACGGGGGCCCCGACAAGGATGCGCCAGCGAAGGCGATGGACCTGGTCTGGATCGTTCCCGCCGTGCGCGCGCCGGACCCGGTCGCGCCTGTGCCGCCGCCGCGTGCCAGTGCGCGGCGGCAGACACGGCAGGCGCGCGCGCCGGTGCCCGCCGCAGTACGACCGCTTGCCGTGCCCAGTGTCGTTCCGGACCGCGTGGCCGAGGCAGCGCCGCCGGCGCCATCCGAGCCGGTGTTCGATCGCACGGCCGCGCTGGCGGCGGCGCGCAAGCTGGCCGGCGAACCCGATGCGGCGCGCGCGGCCACCCTCGGCGGCCGGATCGAGGCGCGCCGCGTGCCGTCCGAAACGGCGGACGAGAAGCTGGGCCGCCAGATCGCCGAAGCCAAGCGCAGCGATTGCATCAAGGCCAACGGGGGCGGCAGCCTGCTGACTCCGCTGATGTGGCTGCTGGAGAAAAAGGGCAGCGGATGCAAACTCTTTTGATTTGTGGTGGCCAATACGAAAATATTTTGCTTGTGCAATAATGCGGCCCGGCTGACGCCGCTTTGCGCGCCGCCACTTATTTTTTTACTATTCAAAAAGTATTACCATGTTCAAGAAAATCGCCGTTGCCGCCACCCTCGCCATCCTCTCGAGCGCCGCTTTCGCAGCCGATGCGCAGATGTACGCTGGCGCCGATGTCGGCCGCACCAAGATCGACGGCTTCTCCGATCGCGAAACCAGCTATGGCGCGTTCCTCGGCTACCAATTCAACCCCAACGTCGGTATCGAGGCAGGCTATCGCCGCCTGGCCGATTTCACGGTCAGCAACACCAACGTGACGCTGGACCAGGTTGCCCTGTCGGTCGTGGGCACGATGCCACTGTCGAGCGGCTTCAGCGTGTTCGGCCGCCTCGGCTACAACCACATCACCGCCACCGGCAACAGCACGGCGGCGACCTCCGGCGGCCTGTACGGCATCGGCATGGGCTACGATTTCACGCCGACCGTGACCGCGCGCCTGGAAGTGCAAAAGCCAAGCAGCGATTCGAGCAACTTCAGCGCCGGCGTGTCGTTCAAGTTCTAAGGCAGGCGGGGCAACCCGCGCCAGGAAGACCCGCTGCGGCGGGTTTTTTTTCGCCTTGCGGCGCCATGCATTAGATTAAGTTATCCATAAGATTTATTCTTGCCAATATGACATACTGCGGCCGGGCTGCCACAGCGCGCCCTGCCCCGCCATGGGGAAGTGCCGGCGGGGTGATGGGCGGCAATTTTGCTAGCACATTGGTGTGAAAGTAGTCGCACAGTTGAATTTATGCAATAATTACTCCGTTTGGGTGTGTGACTACGCACCCGTTTGGACATTGGCCCGCGTTGTCTTGCGGGCTTTTTCAATTCATTTCTACAAAGGTTATACATGTTCAAGAAAATCGCTGTCGCAGCAACCCTGGCCCTGGTCGCCACCTCGAGCTTCGCCCAGCGCACCAATATCTACGCCGGCGCCGATTTCGGCACCACCCAGCTCGACGACCTGTCGGGCCGTGCGTCGAGCTTCGGCTCCTTCGTCGGCTATCAGTTCACGCCGATGTTCGGCGTCGAAGCGAACATCCGCCGCCTGGCCGACACGTCCGAGAAATTTGTCGACGTGCGCGTGATGCAAGCCGGCCTGTCGGTGATCGGCACGATGCCGGTCTACGAAAACCTGAACGGCTTCCTGCGCGTCGGCTACAACCGCCTGCGCGTGCGCGAGACCAACGCTATCCTGGGCACGTTTGACGAGACCAAAAACAAGGGCATGTACGGCATCGGCCTGAGCTACGCGTTCTGCCCGGTCGTCATCGGCCGCGTGGAATATCAGCGTCCAAACAGCGAATCGAAAAACCTGAGCGCCAGCGTGGTGTTCAAGTTCTAAATCCGCGCCGCGCAAGCGGAATGCAAAAAGCCCGCTTCGGCGGGCTTTTTTGCGTTCTGGCCGGGCGCAGGCCTACATCGGCTGCAGCGGGATCGTCCCCATGGTCGGCGTCGAACACGGGTCCTCGTCGAACGCGATGTCGCCCAGCGGGCTGGCCACGCCATCGGCCTTCAGGTCCTTGAAGCCGAACAGGTTCGGATCCATCAGGTGTGACGGCACCACCGTCGACAGCGCCGAGAAGATGCTCTCCACGCGCCCCGGATGCTCCTTCTCCCACTTGCGCATCAAGCCCTTGATCTGCTTGCGCTGCAGGTTTTCCTGCGAGCCGCACAGGTCGCACGGAATGATGGGGAACTGCTTGACCTGGGCGTAACGCTCGGAGTCGGCTTCTTTCACATAGGCCATCGGGCGGATCACGATGTGCTTGCCGTCGTCCGACTGCAGCTTGGCCGGCATGCCCTTGAGTTTCCCGCCGAAGAACATGTTCAGGAAGAAGGTCTCGAGGATGTCGTCGCGGTGGTGGCCCAGCGCGATCTTGTTGCACCCGAGTTCATCGGCCACGCGGTACAGGATGCCGCGCCGCAGGCGCGAACACAGCGAGCAGGTGGTCTTCCCTTCCGGGATCAAGCGCTTGACGATGCTGTAGGTATCCTGGTTCTCGATGTGGAAGGCCACGCCCAGTTTGGTCAGGTAGGCCGGCAGTATATCGGCCGGAAAATTAGGCTGCTTCTGGTCCAGGTTGACGGCCACGATGTCGAAGTGGATCGGCGCGCGCTCGCGCAGCGTCATCAGGATGTCGAGCAGCGCGTAGCTGTCCTTGCCGCCGGACAGGCACACCATCACCTTGTCGCCGTCCTCGATCATGTTGAAGTCGCCGATCGCCTGGCCCACCAGGCGGCACAGGCGCTTGTGCAGCTTGTTGTTCTCGTAGGCGACCTTGTCTTCGCTGCGTTCCATCACGGCCGCGCTCATGCTTCGTCCTTGATCTGGAAAACTTCGACGCCCACGCCTTCGCAGTCGGGGTACACGTCCGGCTTCATGGTCGAGACCCGCACCGCGCGCACGTTCGGGTGCGCCAGCATCGCGCGCACCACGTCGTCGCACAAGGTTTCCTGCAGGTGCACATGGCCCTGCGCCATGCGGTTGGCGATCGTCACGCGCATGAAATCGTAGTCGACCACTTCGGCCAGGTGGTCCTCTTTCGGCGTCGACAGCGCCAGCGGGATGTACAGGTCGACGTTGATCATGACGCGCTGTTCGCCCTTTTTTTCGAAGTCGTGCACGCCGATGTTGATCATCACTTCGTAGTTGCGCAGGAACAGGCGGCGGCAATCGCTCAGCTTGGGGTGGTACAGGGCGGACAGCATAGGTGGCTTTCGTGTTGATTTATTTGGTGAGGAACATCACGTCGCGCGGCAGCGGCATCAGGTGCTGGCCGCCGTCGACGACCAGCGTGGTGCCGGTGACGGCGCGCGCCCCGGCCAGATAGCAGACCGCATCGACGATATCGCGCGGGCTGCTCGAGCGGCCTAGCGGCGTGGCCTGGTGGGCCTGGGCGAAACCGGCGTCGGTCTGCGCGCCCGAGACCATGGTCAGGCCGGGCGCGACGCCGACCACGCGCACCGTCGGCGCCAGCGCCTGGGCCAGCATGGTGGTGGCCGTGTGCAGCGCCGCCTTGGACAGCGTGTACGACAGAAAATCGGGATTCAGGTTGTACAGCTTCTGGTCGAGCAGGTTGATGACCACCGCCTGGGCGCCGGCTGGCGTGGCCGCGTGCAGCGCCTGCGCCAGCAGGATCGGTGCGGCCACGTTGGCCTGCATGTGGGCGTTCAGCAGCGCCGGCGAAAACTCCACGGCGCTGTCGAACTCGAACTGCGACGCGTTGTTGACCACGCAGCCGACCGGTCCCAGTGCGGCGATGGCGCGCCCCAGCAGCGCGCGCACCGCGCCCTCGTCGGCCAGGTCGCACCCGAGCACGGCGGCGCGCCGGCCCAGCGCCTCGATTTCGAGCGCGGTGGCGCGCGCCTCGGCCTCGGAGGCGCGAAAGTGCACGGCCACGTCCCAGCCGGCCTGCGCCAGGCCGAGCGCGATCGCGCGGCCGATGCGCCGTCCGGCGCCGGTGACGAGGGCAACGCGCGCTGTTGTCGGGGGTTCTTGCTGCATAAATTGTTGATCTGTCCCGTTGTGGCTACAATGCCGAAATGTCCTTACCCGTACCCGATAGCGACGCGCTGGCCGCGTCCCACGCCCTGCAGCGCCAGATTGCCGCCGAAATCGCGCAGCAAGGCGGCGCCATTTCCTTCGCCCGCTTCATGGAACTGGCGCTGTACGCGCCCGACCTGGGCTACTACAGCGGCGGCGCGGCAAAACTGGGCGCAGCCGGCGATTTTACTACCGCGCCGGAGCTCAGCTCCCTGTTTGGCGCCACGCTGGCCCGGGTGGCAGCCGCTATTATCGCCCAAAGCGCGCCGCACATCCTCGAATTCGGGGCCGGCACCGGCAAACTGGCGCGCGACGTGCTGACCGCGCTGGCCGCGCAAGGGGTGCGGATCGACAGCTACGCCATCATCGAGCTGTCGGGCGAACTGCGCGCGCGCCAGCAGGAAGCGCTCAAGGATTTCCCCCAGGTGCGCTGGCTGGACGACTTCCCGCCCGCCTTCGACGGCGTGGTGCTGGCCAACGAAGTGCTCGACGCGATGCCGGTGCAGCTGGTCAGCAAGGGCGCCGACGGCTGGCGCGAGCTGATGGTCACCATCGAGGACGGCGCCTTCGCGTTCACCGCGCGCGCGCCCGACGCCGCGCTGGCGCAGCGCATCGCGCGCCAGATCCCGGACGGCGCCGAGCTGCCGGACGGCTATGTCACCGAAGTGCACGCGCTCGGCTGCGCCTTCATGGCGACGCTGGGCCAGATGCTGGCCAAGGGGAAGGGCGCGGCGATCCTGCTCGACTACGGCTTTCCGGCCCATGAATACTACCTGGACCAGCGCAGCGGCGGCACCCTGATGTGCCACTACCGGCATCACTCGCATCCGGAGCCGTTTTACCTGCCTGGCCTGCAGGACATCACCGCCCACGTCGACTTCACGGCCATGGCGCTGGCCGCCCAGGATGGCGGCGCCGACGTGCTGGCCTACATGAGCCAGGCCGCGTTCCTGCTCGGCGCCGGCATCGGCGAACTGCTGCTGGAACTGGACCCGTCCGATCCGGTGCGCTACCTGCCGCAGGCGGGCGCGCTGCACAAGCTGGTCTCGCCGGCCGAGATGGGCGAGCTGTTCAAGGTGCTGGTGGTCGGCCACGGGGTAGAACTGCCCGAGGCGATCGCGCGCGCCGACCGCAGCCACCGCCTCTGACCACGCCAAACCTTGCACACAGGATACAACTGCGGCTATGCTGGAGCGCCGTGCGGGACGTGCAGCCGTATGGGATATCATGAAGCTAACTACAGCGCTTAGCGCCGCCCCCAGACCATGGCCAGAATCCATACGCATTATGACAACCTGAAAGTGTCGCGCAAAGCGCCGCAGGAAGTCATACGCGCGGCCTACAAGGCGCTGAGCCAGAAATACCATCCCGACAAGAATCCCGGCGACGAGAAGGCGGCCCGCATCATGGCCATCCTCAACAGCGCCTATGGCACGCTGGCCGATCCGACCCGGCGCCGCGAGCACGACGACTGGATCGCCGCCGAGGAATGGGAAATCGAATGGCTGGAAAGCACGCGCGCCGACGAAGGGCGCGAACTGCTGCGCCATGAGCCGGAATACGAAGGCGAGCAGGCGGCACCGGTGCGGCCGTGGCGCAGTCCGAAGATCTGGCTGTCGATCCTGCTCGGCCTGGTGCTGGGCAGTGCGCTGAGCGTGCTGGCGACCAGCCAGCTCAAGGCCGGGCCGGCGGCGCTGGCCGCCGCCAAGGCCGCCAAGGCCGAGGCGCGGGTGGCGCCGCCACCGGCCGCGCCCGAGGTGCGCACCGATCCGCCGCTCGACAGCTGGGCGGTCAGCAAGACGACGCGGCCTGACGGCGCAGCGCAGGCGCCGCAGGTCAAGGCGCTGGCGGTGACGCAGCTGGTGATCCCGGCGCGCAAGCCCGATTGCGACATGGAGCTGCACACGCTGGTCGCGCCCAACGGCGCGCCGTGGCCGGCCGCGTCAGGCTACCTGGATGGTTTTCCGCGCGCGAACCAGGGCGCGGAGATGCAGATCGTGCTGGACAATACGGCCAACGGTTCGCCGGTGCTGGTCAAGGTGGTCGACCTGGAGCGGCGTGCGAATGTGCGCCAGGTGTATGTATTGGCCAACGAAAGCCTGACCGTGGACAAGCTGGCGGCCGGCAGGTACGAGGTGCGCTACCAGAACATCGAGGCCGGTGGCGACCCGGCCGATTGCCTGGTCAAGCGCAAGCGCGAATTGAACCAGGCTGCCGTGGTGCAGGCTGAATAAACGCCGGCGGGCGACGCAGAAATCGCCACACTCCCACTCGAAACCTCCAACCAACGTCGTCCTCGCGCAGGCGGGCACCCAAGCTGAGCATGCTCAGTATGGGGCCCCGCCTGCG
>JANYGW010000234.1 GCA_025359245.1 Massilia sp. | reverse complement strand
GCTGCCCGACGCCCACGTGGAAGCGCCAACCGGCGGCTCCGTCGTGCTGGCGGCCATCATGTTGAAACTGGGCGCTTACGGTTTCCTGCGGTTTTCGCTGCCGATCGCCCCGGACGCCTCGCACTACCTGGCCGGCTTCATGATCACCCTGTCGCTGATCGCCGTGATCTACATCGGCCTGGTGGCGATGGTGCAGAAGGACATGAAAAAGCTGTGGCGTATTCCTCGATTGCCCACATGGGTATCGTCACGCTCGGCTTCTTTGTCTTCAACCCGATGGCGACGCAAGGTGGCATCGTGCAGATGATCTCCCACGGTTTCGTCTCTGGCGCCATGTTC
Organism: Massilia sp.; assembly: GCA_025359245.1. Taxonomy (GTDB): domain Bacteria; phylum Pseudomonadota; class Gammaproteobacteria; order Burkholderiales; family Burkholderiaceae_D; genus Telluria_A. The sequence continues at coordinate 2,031 of JANYGW010000234.1, read as the reverse complement.
CTGTCGATCGGCGTGCTGTATGACCGCATGCACTCGCGCGAAATCGCCGACTACGGCGGGGTGGTCAACCGCATGCCCAAGTTCGCCGCGTTCTTCGTGCTGTTTTCGATGGCCAACGCCGGCTTGCCAGCGACCTCCGGCTTCGTCGGTGAGTTCATGGTGATCCTGGGCGCGACCCAGTACAACTTCTGGATCGGCATGCTGGCGGCCACCGCCCTGATCCTGGGCGCAGCGTACTCGCTGTGGATGACCAAGCGCGTGATCTTCGGCGCCGTCACCAACCACCATGTCGCTGAACTGACGGACATGAACGGCCGCGAATTCGGCCTGTTCCTGGTACTTGCCATCGCCGTGATCGCGATGGGCCTGTACCCGGCGCCGTTCACCGATACGATGCAAACCTCGGTGGCTGACCTGCTCCAGCATGTCGCCGTCAGCAAACTGCCATAAGTCAAAATGAATACTCTCCACAACCAAACAAGCATGATCCCGATTTACGCCGAGGTCTTCCTGATGGTGGCCGCCTCGGCCATCCTGCTGATCGACATGTTCATGTCGAAACGCACGGTTGCCTACTATCTGTCGCTGCTGACCCTGGTCGGCTGCGCAGTCTTTACCTGGGCCGACTACAACGCCGGCACCACGGCCTACACTTTCTACAATATGTTCGTGTCGGACCCGATGTCGAACCTGTTGAAACTGTTCACCTACCTGACGGTGGGCATGACCCTGGTCTATTCGCGCCAGTATGCGGGCGACCGCGGTATGTTGTCGGGTAACCTGGGCGGCGAGTTCTACGTGCTGGCCCTGTTCTCGATGCTGGGCCAGATGGTCATGATCTCGGGTAACAACATGCTCGTGACCTACCTTGGTCTCGAACTGATGTCGCTGTCCCTGTACGCCCTGGTGGCCCTGCGCCGCGATCACGCTGTCGCGACCGAAGCGGCGATGAAATACTTCATCCTGGGCGCACTGGCGTCCGGCTTCCTGCTGTACGGCATCTCGATGATCTACGGCGCCACCGGCACGCTCGACATTTCCGAAATCGCGAAAGTGGCCGGCAACGGCACCGTCAACAAGACCATCCTGACCTTCGGCATCGTGTTCATCGTTGCCGGCATCGCCTTCAAGCTGGGCGCGGTGCCGTTCCACATGTGGGTGCCCGACGTCTATCAGGGCGCACCAACCGCCGTCACCCTGCTGCTGGGCGGCGCGCCCAAGCTGGCCACGTTTGCCATTGCCATCCGCCTGCTGGTGGAAGGGCTGCTGCCGCTGGCGATCGAATGGCAGCAGATGCTGCTGGTACTGGCCGTGCTGTCGCTGGCAATCGGCAACCTGACCGCGATTGCCCAGACCAATATCAAGCGCATGCTGGCGTACTCCACCATCGCCCAGATCGGCTTCGTGCTGCTTGGCCTGATGAGCGGCGTGATCGGCACCAGCTCGGCCAACGCGGCATCGAGCTACAGCGCCGCCATGTACTATTCGATCACCTACGTGCTCACCACGGTGGGTAGTTTCGGCCTGATCATGATGCTGGCGCGCGCCGGTTTCGAAGCGGAAGAAATCGCCGACTTCAAGGGCCTGGGCAAGCGCAGCCCGTGGTTTGCCATCGTCATGACCATCTTGATGTTCTCGCTGGCCGGTGTGCCACCGATGATGGGCTTCATGGCCAAGTGGGCCGTGCTGCAGGCGGTGGTCGATGGCGGCCAGCTGTGGTTGTCGGTGGTCGCGGTGATGTTCTCCCTGATCGGCGCCTTCTATTACCTGCGTATCGTCAAGACCATCTGGTTCGATGAAGCCGTCGACGTTTCGCCGATCCTGGTCCCGGCCGACATGCGCGCCATCCTGACCGTCAACGGCATCGCCATCGTGCTGCTCGGCGTCGTGCCCGGCTCGCTGCTCGACGCCTGCCTGCACAGCATGACCAAGACGCTGGGTAGCTGATGGATGCTGGTTTGGCGAGCTGGCTGGTGATTGCGGTTGCCCTCCTGCTCGCCAATTTACCCTTCCTCACCGACAATCTGTTCG
>JANYGW010000229.1 GCA_025359245.1 Massilia sp. | reverse complement strand
CGCCAACCGGCGCATCTACACGCCGCTGGCAGCGCATTGGGACGGCAGCTGGACCATGCTGCTGGCGGCCTCCGGCACGGTCGACGCGCCGACCCGCGCCAGCTTGCGCAAGGAACTGGCGTGGGAAGGCTATGCGACGATCGCGCCGGGGATCTTCGGCCATCCGGTGGCCGGCCCCGAGGCGCTCGAAGACCTGCTGGCGCGCATGAAGGTGCAGGGCAAGCTGCTGGTGGTGCGCGCGGCCGAACTGCCCGGCGTGTCGGGCCGGCCGCTGCGCGAACTGGCGGCCGAAGGCTGGGACCTGTCGGCCGTGGTGCAGGGCTATCGCGGCTTCATCGACCAGTTCAGCCCCTTGCTGGCGAACCTGCAGCAAGACGGCGTGCTGGCGCCGCAGCAGGCTTTCATGATCCGCACCTTGCTGATCCACGCCTACCGGCGGGTGCAGCTGCACGACCCGATGCTGCCGGTCGAACTGCTGCCCGATCCCTGGCCCGGCTCGGAAGCCTACCAGCTGGCGCGCGCGGTGTACCGATTGACCCAGGCGCAGGCCGAGCTCCATGTCATGGACGCGCTGCGGCGCGAGGATGCCGACGCGCCGGACGCCGACGCCTCATTTTTTCTGCGTTTTGGCGGGCTGGTTTAGCCGTCCGATCGCATCCCACATGCGCTCGACCGCGGGGCCGTGCTGGGCGTAATAGGGCTTGGTCACCACCATGAAATAGGCTTGCTCGAACAGCGGCACCGGCAGCACGTCGACCTTGCCGGCAAACTCGGGCAGGCGCAGCAAGCGCATGCCCTCCTCCTCGAAGCCGGCGGCGATGTCGCCCCGTCCGGCCAGCATCCTGGCGAAATTGACCTGCAGCGACCTGCCGCTTTGGTCCACGCGGGCGTGGGCCGCCGTCAGCGCGAGGTTCATCGCGACGCCGCCGGCGGCGACCAGCGCCGGGCCGCTCAGCCCCTCGAAACGCACGCCGTTCCAGCCGATGGCCGTGCCGCTGCGGCGAAACAGCATCACGCGCGCGCGCACCGTCGCGCGCGACGGGTCGGGCACGCCCAGGCGCGCGGGATAGACCACGTAGTCGAGCACGTCGGGAAGATAAGGGGTCATCGGATAGCCGTTGACCAGGTTGATCCTGGCTTCGGCGCGGCAGCGCGCCAGCGACGCGGCATAAAACTCGATCTGAAAGCCGGCTTCGCGCGCGGCTTCGGCTACCATGCGCCCGACGCTGCCGCCGCCATCGGGCATCAAGTAGGGAGGGTGGGGATGGACATCGGTGCACACGCGCAGCCTGGCCGCCAGGGCCGGGCACGGCGACAGCAAGACTGCAGCTAGCAACAGGCGCCAGGTCGACACGCGCACTCCCGAAGAGGATGTGCGCTTATTCTAGCGCCGCATGGGCGCTACGGCCTAGCAATCGTAGTGGAAGGTGCTGTTGGGCGAAGACAGGGGATTGCGCAGCGCCTCGAGGGCGTAGTCGATATCGAGCTCGGGCCAGTAGATGCGGGTCGAGCTGACGTACTTCACTTTGCAGATCTGGGGCACGGTGGCGTGCTGAAAACAGGGGAACTCGACGAACGGCAGATACAACTCTTCGTCACCGCATTTGATCCAGAAGCCATAGCTGTTGATGCTCGTGACTTTTGCCGATTTTAAGAAAATGCCAATCATTTTAAACCCTTCCAAAACAACTCCCGCCACGCGGCGCGCACCGGCCTTAAAAAATAACAGCTACGCCATTGTGGTGTTTGACATAGAACAAACAAACTGGACAGTTACTTGCGTCCCATCGAAATCAGGTAATTCTGCATCGGCGCTTCGGCCACCGATGCCCACATATTCTGGTCCTGGCGAAACCGCTTCCACGGCTCGTAGATCTTCCTGAACTTGGCGTTCTTGGCCGCTTCCTCGTCCATCACCTGGGTCGACGCCGCGTAGGCGGCATCCATGATCGGCTTGGAAAAATTATTCAGCTTGACGCCGGCCTTGAGCAAGCGCGCCAGCGCGGCCGGATTCTTGGCGTCGTACTCGGCCTGCATCACCACGTGGGCTTCGTAGCTGGCCACTTCGATCGCCGCCTGGTATTCCCTGGGCAGCTTCTCCCATTCCTTGATGCCGACGAACAGCGACAACTGCGGTCCGGCTTCCCACCAGCCCGGCGCGTAATAGTAAGGCGCGACCTTGTACAGGCCCAGCTTTTCATCGTCGTACGGCCCGACCCATTCGGCCGCGTCGATCGTGCCTTTTTCCAGCGCCGGATAGACATCGGCGCCGGCGATCTGCTGCGGCACCGCGCCCAGGCGCTCCATCACGCGTCCGGCCATGCCGCCGATGCGCATTTTCATGCCCTTGAGGTCCTCGACCGACTTGACCGGCTTGCGGTACCAGCCGCCCATCTGGGTGCCGGTATTGCCGCCCAGGAAATTGACCACGCCGTAGCCGCGGAAAAATTCGCGCATCAGCTCGCGTCCGCCGCCCTGCTCGTACCACGCGGTTTGCTGGCGCGAGGTCAGGCCGAACGGCACCGCGCAATCGAAGGCGAAGGCGGCGTCCTTGCCGTAGTAGTAATACGAGGCCGTGTGGCCCATTTCGACCGTGCCGGCCTGCACCGCGTCCATCACCTGCAAGCCGGGCACGATCTCGCCGCCGGCGAAGACGCGGATCTGGAAACGCCCGCCGGTCAGCTGCGCGACACGCTTGCTGAACACGTCGGCGGCGCCGAAGATCGTGTCGAGCGTCTTCGGGAAACTCGACGCCAAGCGCCAGCTGATCGCCGGCAGCGCCTGGGCGACGGCGGGAATGGCCAGGGCGCCGGCACCGGCGCCGACAGCGGCCTGGGTCAGGAAAGAACGACGTTGCATGCAAAAACTCCGCACGAATTGTGAAATGTCGGTTTTAGCCGAAGCTGCCGATTGTAGCTGTTAATGAACTGTAAAGCGACTAAAGAATGGTGACTGTTTCATGACAAATATTCTTTCTAAACAACAACTTATAACCACTGGGCAACAATGCACTTCCGCGATGACCGTGCAAATGGCTAGCCCAGGCGGTATCATGGCGCATCGGCCCAGCGCCATTTATCAATCTTTCAAGGACACACAATGTCTATCAAGATCAGCAGCCAGTTCGACGCTGGCGCCATCGATGTCGTGCGCGCCACCAGCGCCGACGCCATCGACCTGCACATCCGCAAGGATAGTCACGCCGACATCCGCCAGTGGTTTTACTTCCGCCTGCAGGGCGCGCAGGGCACGCCCTGCACGATCCGCTTCCTGAATGCCGGCAAGAGCGCCTATCCGGACGGCTGGAACGATTACCAGGCCATGGCCAGCTACGACCGGGTCGACTGGTTCCGCGTGCCGACCGCTTTCGATGGCGAAGTGATGACCATCACCCACACGCCGGGCCTGGACAGCGTCTACTACGCCTATTTCGAGCCGTATTCGTGGGAACGCCATCTGGAACTGCTGGACCGCGCGCAGCTGTCCGAGCACGTGCGCATGCTCGACCTGGGCAGCACCGTGGACGGGCGCGACATCAACGCGCTGCTGATCGGCGACCCGGAAGCGCCGAAAAAAGTCTGGGTCATCGCGCGCCAGCATCCGGGCGAGACGATGGCCGAGTGGTACGTCGAGGGCATGCTCGATGCGCTGCTCGACCCGGCCGACGCGTTCGGACGCCAGTGCCTGAAGGAGGCGGTGTTCTACGTGGTGCCGAACATGAACCCGGACGGCTCGGTGCGCGGCAACCTGCGCACCAACGCGGCCGGCGCCAACCTCAATCGCGAGTGGAATACGCCGACCATGGAGCGCAGCCCCGAAGTGTTCGTGGTCAAGCAGAAGATGCTCGAAACGGGCTGCGACCTGTTCCTCGACGTGCATGGCGACGAAGGCTTGCCGTACGTGTTCGCGGCCGGCAGCGCCGCGCTGCCGAGCTTCACGCCGGCCCAGGCGGCGCAGGAAAAGGCGTTTTCGGAACTGTATAAAGTGGCCAGCCCCGACTTCCAGGATGTGCACGGGTATGGCGACGCGCCGTACACGCCCGAAACCATCACCATGGGCTCGCCCCATGTGACGCACGCCTTCGGCTGCCTGTCGCTGACGCTGGAGCTGCCGTTCAAGGACAACGCCAACGACCCGGACCCGCACGTCGGCTGGGATGGCGCGCGCAGCGCCCGCCTGGGCGCGGCGGTGCTGCAGCCGATCCTGCAGACGCTGCGGATGGCGAAATAAGCAAGGGGCCGGCGCCAGCGCCGGCCCTTCTTGCATCGGCCGCAGTTTGGTGCGACGCACAAATTCTTGACGTGCATCAACGAAAAATGTGAGGGATATCAATACACTTCATCGCAGACCTACTAATAAACGATGAAGGAATTGAGCATGAAACGTAGCGCAATCGCCGTATCCCTGGCCACCCTGGCCGCCACCGCCTGCTCCGCCGCCATGGCGCAAGAAAGCCCATGGCTGGTGCGCGCACGCGCCGTACACCTGGCGCCGGCCGACAAGTCCGACCCGATCGCCGGCACCGGCAACGCCGACCGCATCAGCGTCGAGAGCCGCACCATTCCAGAATTCGACATCAGCTATGTCTTCACGCCGCACCTGGCCGCCGAGCTGGTGCTGACCTATCCGCAAAAGCATGACGTCATGCTCGACGGCGCCGTGATCGGCAGTTTCAAGCACTTGCCGCCGACCTTGCTGGCGCAGTATCGCTTCGACCCGATCGGCAGCTTCACGCCCTACCTGGGCGCCGGCGTGAATTACACGCGCATTTCGTCAGTCCATTTGCTGGGCGATACGGCCGACCTGGACAACCACAGCTTCGGGCTGGCGCTGCAGGCGGGCGTGGACTTTGCGATCGACAGCCGCTGGTCGGTCAACGTCGACCTCAAGCGCGTCAATATTCGCAGCGATGTGACGGTCGGCGGCGCCAGGATCAGCGCCGTCAAGGTGGATCCGACGCTGGTGGCAGTGGGAGTTGGGTACCGGTTCTAAGGCGACCGAACGCCACGAAAGCTGAGGACAAGCTGAAATAATTAACGTCGTCTCCGCGTGCGCGAGGACGACGTGCGGCTTTATTTGCGGCCGGCGCCGATCAGGTACTGCTGCATCGTCGCTTCGGCCACCGAAGCCCACATGTTCTGATCCTGGCGGAAGCGCGCCCACGGCTCGTATACTTTCTTGAACTTGGCGTTCTTGGCCACTTCTTCCTTCATCACTTCCTCGGCCGCCTTGTAGCAGCCGTTCATGATGTCCTTCGAGAAAGTGCGCAGCTTGACGCCGTTCTTCAGCAGCCGCGCCAGCGCCGCCGGGTTCTTGGCGTCGTACTCGGCCTGCATCACCACGTGCGCCTCGTAGGTGGCCACTTCCAGCGCCGCCTGGTATTCCTTGGGCAGCTTTTCCCATTCCTTGATACCGACGTAGAACGAGAAGCTCGCGCCCGCCTCCCACCAGCCCGGCGCGTAGTAATACGGCGCCACCTTGTACAGGCCCAGCTTCTCGTCGTCGTAGGGACCGACCCATTCGGCCGCGTCGATCGTGCCTTTTTCCAGCGCCGGGTAAATATCGCCGCCGGCCAGCTGCTGCGGCACCAGGCCGAGGCGCTCCATGACCTTGCCGGCGAAGCCGCCGACACGCATCTTGGTGCCCTTCAGGTCGGCCACCGACTTGATCTCCTTGCGGAACCAGCCGCCCATCTGGGTGCCGGAATTGCCGCCCAGGAAATTGATGATGCCGTAGCCCTTGAAGAAGTCGCGCATCAGCTCGCGTCCGCCGCCTTGCTCGTACCACGCGGTGTGCTGGCGCGAGGTCAGGCCGAACGGGACTGCGCAGTCGAAGGCGAAGGTCGCATCCTTGCCGAAATAATAGTAGGACGCGCTGTGGCCCATTTCGACGGTGCCGGCCTGGACCGCATCCATCACCTGCAGGCCCGGCACGATTTCGCCGGCCGCGAACGAGCGGATGGTGAATTTGCCGCCCGTCAGTTGCGACACGCGCTTGGTGAAGGTGTCGGCCGCACCGAAGATGGTGTCGAGCGTTTTGGGGAAGCTGGACGCGAGGCGCCAGGTGACGGCGGGCAGGGACTGGGCAAGGGCTGGTGCGGCGATGGCGCCGACGGTGGCGCCGATGGCCGCTTTGCTTATGAAGGAACGACGTTCCATATTCTAGGTCTCCTTGTGGTTGAAGGTTGCCGGCCTAGTGTATGGGCGACCGGGCAAGCTTGCAACTCAATTTAACCGCCGGCAACCACCATATTCTCGAGCAGGATGGAACCGGTCTGCTTGTTGCCCCGCGCAAGGACGTCATTGCCGACCGCGACGATCTTCTGGAACATGTCCTTCATGTTGCCGGCGATCGTGATTTCCTCGACCGGATACTGGATCTGGCCGTTCTCGACCCAGAAGCCGGACGCGCCGCGCGAATAGTCGCCGGTGACATAATTGGTGCCCTGCCCCATCAGTTCGGTGACCAGCAGGCCGCGCCCCATTTTCTTGATCATGCCGGCGAAGTCGTCGCCCCGCTTGGTGGTCGACGAGGTCAGCGACAGGTTGTGCGAGCCGCCCGAGTTGCCCGTGGATTTCATGCCCAGCTTGCGCGCCGAGTACGAGGACAGGAAATAGCCCTGCACCACGCCATCCTTGACGACCTCGCGCCGCACGGTGCGCACGCCTTCATCGTCGAACGGGGCCGCGCCGAAGCCGCCGACCTGGTGCGGGTCTTCCAGGATCTGTATGTGCGACGGGAACACCGGCGTGCCGAGCGAATCGAGCAGGAAGGTGGACTTGCGGTACAGCGCGCCGCCCGAGACGGCCTGGACGAAGGAACCCAGCAGGCCGGACGCCAGCGGCGCCTCGAACAGCACCGGGCAGGTGCGGGTGTCGAGCTTGCGCGCGTTCAGGCGCGCCAGCGCGCGCTCGGCGGCGTAGCGCCCGACCGCTTCCGGCGCGGCCATGTGCCGGGCGTCGCGCACCGAGGTGTACCAGTCGTCGCGCTGCATCCTGGCGCCCTTGCCGGCGATCGGCGCCACCGACAGCGTGTGGCGCGAGAACGGGTAGCCGCCGATGAAGCCGCGCGAATTGGCCGCCACGAAATGCGACTGCTGGGCGTGCACGCCGGCCCCTTCGCTGTTGGTAATGCGCGCATCGACATCGAACGCGGCCGCCTCGGCGCGCTGGGCCAGCGCGACCGCCTGTTCGGTCGTGACCTGCCACGGGTAGCACAGGCGCAGGTCGCGCGGGGCCATTTCGAGCATGTCGGCGTCGGCCAGGCCGGCGCAGTCGTCTTCGGCGGTGAAGCGGGCGATGTTGTAGGCCGCGTCGACCGTGGCGCGCAGCGCGGCCGGCGAAAAGTCGGAGGTGCTGGCATTGCCGCGCTTCTGGCCGATATAGACCGTCACGCCCATGCCCTTGTCTTTATTTTGTTCGATGGTCTCGATCTTGCCGCGCCGGACCGACACCGACAGGCCGCTGCCCTCGGAAATTTCGACCGCGGCATCGGTGCCGCCGATCTCCCTGGCGAAGGCCAAAACGTCGCGCGCCAGCTGTCGCAGCTGATCCTGGGTATGGATGAAGACGGTATCGGTCATGGGGTGTTTTCTTCGGCTGTCCGGTTAAAAGGGTATGATAGCAGTCGTTTACAGTTTTTACCGGTCGGACAAGCGCCTGCCGGATCCATATCATGCCAAATCCTAACCGCGGTGCCTGCGGGTTCCAGTCCTCCGAGTTCGAGCAAGAGTACGAGCGACCTTCCAAGTCCGAACTCAAGCGCCAGATGAGCGAATTGCAAAAACTCGGCGAGGAACTCGTTGCCGAGGCGCGCGACCGCGTCAAGCGCGTGCCGATGCCCGAGGACGTGCGCGATGCCATCCTGATGTGCCAGACCATCACCAACCACGAGGGCCGCCGGCGCCAGATGCAATTTGTGGGCAAGAAGATGCGCACGCTCGACGAGGCCGAAGTGGCCATCATCCAGCAGACCATCGACAGCTGGAAAGGCATGTCCAAGGCCGATACGGCCGCGCTGCACGCGCTCGAGCGGCGCCGCGACAAGCTCTTGGCCGACGACAAGGCGCTGACCGTGCTGCTGGCCGAGCACGCGGAACTGGACGGGCAGCACCTGCGCACTTTGATCCGCAATGCCCGCAAGGAGCAGGCCGAGAACAAGCCGCCCAAGGCCTACCGCGAGATCTTCCAGATCCTCAAGGACATCGCCAAGAAGGGCAAGGCTGCCGCAGCCCCGGCCGACGACGACGCCGAGCCTGAAGATGACGAGTCCAACGACGAGTAATGACGTGCAGCTGGTGATCGGGCTGGTGTCGGTCTCGGACCGCGCCAGCGGCGGCGTGTATGAAGACAAGGGCCTGCCGGCGCTGGCCGAATGGCTCGCCGCCGTCCTGACCACCCCGTACCGCATCGAACAACGCCTGATACCCGACGAACGCGCGCAGATCGAAGCGACCCTGATCGCGCTGGTCGATGTCCAGCGCTGCCACCTGGTGTTGACCACCGGCGGCACCGGACCGTCGCGGCGCGATGTCACGCCCGAGGCAACGCTGGCCGTGGGCACCAAGGAGATGCCCGGTTTCGGCGAGCAGATGCGCCAGATCAGCCTGCAGTTCGTGCCGACCGCGATCCTGTCGCGCCAGAGCGCGGTGATTCGCGAGATCGACGGCCATGCGGCGCTGATCATGAATTTGCCGGGCCAGCCCAAGGCCATCCGTGAGACCCTGGAAGGCTTGAAGGATGCGGACGGCAAGCAGGTCGTGGGCGGCATTTTTGCGGCCGTGCCGTATTGCGTGGACCTGATCGGCGGTCCGTATATTGAAACCAACCCGGCCGTGTGCAAGGCATTCCGGCCCAAATCCGCACAGCGACCCATCACGACATGACCCAACTTCTCGAGAATATTGAAATTGAAAGCGCGCCCAATCCGACGGTCGCGATCATCTGGATGCACGGCCTGGGCGCCGACGGCAACGACTTTGTGCCGCTGGTGCGCGAGCTGGACCTGGCCGGACTGCCCGGCATCCGTTTCGTGTTCCCGCACGCGAACACGATGCCGGTGACGATCAACGGCGGCTACGTGATGCGGGCCTGGTACGACATTGTCGGCACCGACCTGGTCAAGCGCGAGGACGAAGCCGGCTTGCGCGCTTCGCAGGTGCAGGTCGAGGCGCTGATTGCGCGCGAAAAGGCGCGCGGCATTCCGGCGTCCCGGATCATCCTGGCCGGCTTTTCGCAGGGCTGCGCGATGGCCTTGCAGACCGGCTTGCGCCATCCGGAGACGCTGGCCGGCCTGATGTGCTTGTCGGGCTATGTGCCGCTGTCGGCCAAG
>JANYGW010000191.1 GCA_025359245.1 Massilia sp. | reverse complement strand
TTGAACACCTCGGGCGCCCAGCCGACCCGGCCCATGATCTCGCACAGGGGCGCGTAGTCGAGGTTGGACAGGCCCTCGGGCGCGCGCGCGGAGCGCGGCAGGAACAGATTCCACAGGCCTTGCGCGCGCGCGAGCGGCTTGAGCCGTTCGATCAGCTCGGTGGGGATCCAGCGGTTGCCGCGCTCGAGCCCGTTGCGGTCGACCTCGGCCTTGAAAGCCTTCTCGTTCGGGTAGATGTGCTCGTCCATGAAGGCGAGCAGGCGCGCTTGCAGGGTCTTGCAGCGGTCGGAATAATCGAAGTCCATGGGGCGGATTCCTTAAAGGGGGGAGGAGGTGGCGGCGATCGCGCGCTGGGCGTAATGCCAGCCCATCTCGGCCATGGGACGCGCGGCCTTGCCGTTCTCGAGCGCCTGGGCGCTGGCGGCGGTGCCGTCGACATAGCGTTTCATGATGCCCTGCATGATGCTGGCGAGGCGAAACATATTGTAGGCGAGGTAGAAGTCGAAGTTTTCCGCCGGGATCAGCTTGCCGGTGCGCTCGCAATAGCGCGCCACGTAGGCGTCCTGCGCCGGGATGCCGAGCGCGGCCAGGTCGAGGCCGGCGATGCCGCGGAACTGGCCCGGCGCGATATGCCAGCTCATGCAGTGGTAGGAGAAATCGGCGGCCGGATGGCCCAGCGTCGACAATTCCCAGTCGAGCACGGCGAGGATGCGCGGCTCGGTCGGGTGGAAGATCATATTGTCGAGACGGAAGTCGCCGTGCACGATGGACGTGTCGTCGCCGGGCGGGATGTTGGCCGGCAGCCAGGCCATCAGCGCGTCCATCGCGGCGATCGGCTCGGTGACGGAGGCCTGGTACTGGCGCGTCCAGCGCTCGATCTGGCGCGCAAAGTAATTGCCTGGCTTGCCGAAATCGTTCAAGCCGATGGCCGCGTAGTCGACCGTGTGCAGCTGGGCGATGACCCGGTTCAGTTCGTCATAGATGGCGCCCCGTTCGGCCGGCGTCATGCCCGGCAGCGACTGGTCCCACAGCACGCGCCCTTCGACGAATTCCATCACGTAGAAGGCGCGCCCGATCACCGCTTCGTCGGTGCACAGCGTGTACTGGCGCGCGGCAGGGAAACCCGCCTTGTGCAGCGCATCCATGACGCGGAACTCGCGGTCGATCGCATGCGCCGACGGCAGCAGCTTGGCGGCCGGGCCGGGCTTGGTACGCAGCACGTAGTTCTGGCCGCCTTGTGCGGTGAGCTTGAAGGTCGGGTTCGACTGGCCGCCCTTGAACTGTTCGACCGTCAGCGGTCCGCCCGCATAGCCCGGCACGTGCGAGCGCAGGTAGGCATCAAGTGCTTCGACGTCGAACTTCTGGCGCTCCGAAACGGGTTTGGTCCCCATCATCTCTTCGAACATCGTGTCTCCCGCGTAAAAAAGGTTGGGCTATTCTAGCCGATTAAAAGAACGCCCGTGCTATTTATTTCCGGGCGGGTTCAGCGGGCCGTGCGGTACTGCGCATATAACTGCTCCATCGTGGTGCTGCGGGTGGCCGCCTGCAAGGGGTCCGGCGGCGCGTAGTTCATGAAGCGCAGCACCCAGTCGGTGTCGTCGGCGCCGACGTCGAGCGCGTTGACGCAGCCGGCCGTTTGCGCCAGGCCGCCGAGGAACAAACGCGCGCCGGTCAGCGCCAGTGACAGGATCGCGCAGTTGACGCCGCCGTGCAAGACCAACAGCACCGTGTCCCACTCGGGATCCTGGCGCAGCCGCGTCACGGCCGGGTGGACCCGGTCCATCAATTCGCCCACCGATTCGCCGCCCAGGAAACGCTTGTCCTCGCTGACCATGCCGTCGAGGACGCCGGTGAAGGCTTCCTTCAAGTCGGCGTCGGCGATGGTTGACAGGCGGCCGCCGCGGATTTCCTCGAGTTCGGGCCAGGTTTCGATGGCGATCGGCTGCGCGGTTTCGGCCAGCACGCGGGTGGCCGTTTCGACCGTGCGCGGCAGGCCGGAGACGATCACGCGGTCGAAGCGCACCTGTTGTTCGGCGAACATCCGACCGGCGGCCGTCGCTTGCGCGCGCCCCAGTTCGTTCAAGGGCACTGTTTCGGGCAGGATGGGATTGCCGGCGGCGTCGAAGTAGGTGACGCTGCCGTGGCG
>JANYGW010000179.1 GCA_025359245.1 Massilia sp. | reverse complement strand
AGTCTGGGTCCCCGCGTTCGCGAGGACGACGAGGATCTTGGCACCAGGGTGGTGATAGACCCGTATTTTACGTCACCCGGCGTGCTAGGCGTACGCGGCGATGCGCGGATCGGTCCGTGCGACCGCTTCCTGCACCATCTCGACCCGGATCGCCGCCTCCAGCGCCGCAATCGATGCCCCTGCCCGGTAGGCGAAGCTGACGTCGATCACGTCGCCGGCCTTGACCTGCACCGGGTTGACTAGCGGTAGCGTCATGTAGTGGTTAAGCCAGTCGATGGTGCTATTTTCTTCCTGCACCACGGCCAGCACGTTCTTGGTCACGAAGCGCAGCGCGTTGACGCTGCCGGCGTTCGCAACCAGGAACTGGCCCTGCCACGCAATGGCCAGGTCGGTCGGCTGGCTGAAATCGAGAATGCTGTACACCGCTGCCGGCGCCAGTTCGAGCGTGCCCGGATAATGGACCGTGGTTTCCTGGAACTGCACGATGGGCGCGTAAAAACCTTCGAAATCGTAATCCTGCTGGATCGGCTGGACCGCCATGATGACGGCCTCGGGCAGGAATATCGGCAACGGCCCGCCGAAGCGCGCCAGGTAGCGCCGCTTGAACGACTCCATGACCTCGACCTGCTTTTCGCGCAGCATGGCGACATGGATCATTTCGCAAATGACAACGTCGACCGGTTCCGGCGGCAAATATTCAAAGGCGTCGGCGTGCACCACTTCGACCTTGTGCCCGTTCGGGTTCATCGACAGCATCTTGCGCGCCGCCTGCACCATGTCCGGATTGAACTCGACGCAATACACCTTGGCCGCCTTGGCCGCCGCAAACCACGACAATACGCCGGTGCCGCCACCGAGTTCGAGCACCTTGGCGCCCGGCTTGACCGCGTAATTGATGGCTGACTTGAAACCGTGCATGCGGTTCTGGTCCATCAGCATATTGTGATGATAGTGGACAGGAATGAACTGCCCCAGGTAGCAGCTTTCGATTTCGCGTTCGTTGAGCATGGGTTTTCCTTTAGGCGCTGTGATCGGTTCGACGTGACCATTATCAACAAGCGGGCCTGTGGGCCATGCGCAGAGAAAAATCGGTTTTCCGTGCCAGTTCGTGGTTTGACGTGCTACTTGCTTGTCAGGAAAGCATCGATCATGGCGGCGATGGCGGACTTGTCGGCGCGCAGCGCGATCTGGCTGGCGGTCAGCTGTTCATTGTTGCGCAGGCGCGCGTCGGCGCCTTTGCGCAACAACAAAGCCACCACGGGCTGATGGCCTTCGCGCGCCGCCATCATCAGCGGTGTCAGCTGGCTCGGCGATGCGGCATTGATGTCGGCGTGATGGGCCAGCAGGATGGCGGCAATGTCGGTATCGCCGCCGGCGGCCGCGTAATGCAGTGCCGTCCAGCCTGGACGCTGCACCCGGGCGCCCTTGGCCAGCAATGCCAGCACCGCACGCTTGTTGCCCTTGTAGGCGGCCAGCATCAGGGCCGTGTTGCCGTTCGGCGCCACGCGCTCGGGATCGAAGTCCTTGTCGGCGACCAGCACATCGATCACGCTGTCGGCGCCTTCACGCAAGGCGATCAGCAGCACCGGTTCGCCGCTGAGCGGATCAACCGTGTTGGCGCTGACGCCGGCAGCGAGCAGTTTCCTGGTGCTCGATGCGCTGTCGAGCTGCGCGGCGACGACCAGCTCGCGCACCGGATCGGCCCAGGCCGCTGCGGACAGGGCGGCGAGCATGAAAAATAGGGGGCCACGCATGATAGATGACATACGCTTATCCCCGTACAACATTGAAAAGATTGAAGAAATTATCCGTCGTCTGCTGTGCGACCCGCGCCAGCGGCAGGTCCTTGAGCACGGCCAGATACTCGGCCACGTGGCACACGAAACCGGGCTCGTTCATCTTGCCGCGGTGCGGTATCGGCGCCAGGTAGGGCGAATCGGTCTCGATCAGGATGCGCTCGAGCGGCACAGCCCTGGCCACGGCCTGCAGGTCCTTGGCGCTCTTGAAAGTTACGATGCCGGAAAATGAAATATAGAAACCCATCGCCAGTGCGGCCTCGGCCACTTCGAGCGATTCGGTAAAGCAATGCATAACGCCGGCCACGCCGCCCTGGTCGGTGCCGGCGCCCTCTTCCTGCATGATGCGGATGGTGTCGGCGCTGGCGGCCCTGGTGTGAATAATCAAGGGCTTACGCGTGATTCTTGATGCTTTGATGTGAGTTCTGAAACGTTCGCGCTGCCATTCCAGGTCGCCTTCGAGCCGGAAATAATCGAGGCCGGTCTCGCCGATGGCGATGATGCGCGGGTTATCCGACAACGCCACCAGCTGTTCGACGCTCGGTTCTGGCGTGTCGACGTAATCGGGATGGACCCCGACCGACGCGTAGATATGCGGATATTGCTCGGCAAGCGCGAGTACCTGCGGGAAATCCGGCAGGTCGACCGACACGCACAGCGCGTGGGTGACCCTGTTTTCGGCCATCTTGGCGAGGATCTCGGGCATCCGCGCGGCAAGCTCGGGAAAATTAATATGACAGTGGGAATCGATATACATCCCACATTTTAACGTCTAGGCGACGCGCCTGCCGAGGATAATCAAGTCGCGCTCGACGCCGTCCAGCGTGGCCACGCGCGGCAAATTGGCCCAGGTGGCGAAGCCGAACTTCTCGAACAAGGCCAAACTCGGCAGGTTATGGCCGAAGATAAAGCCGAGCAAGGTGTGCACGGCGATGCTGGGCGCGTAGGCAATCGCCTGCTCCAGGCAGTAGCGCCCGATCCCCTTGCCGCGCCAGGCTTCGGCAATGTAGATCGACAGTTCGGCCGTGCCCGCATAGGCCGGACGCCCGTAGAAATTCGAATACGACAACCAGCCCAGCACTTCCGGTTCGGCCGCGCCGTCGTCGGCCGCGTGGATCACCCACAGGGGCCGGCGCTGCGGATCGTGGTCGTCGAACCACGGCTGGCGCGATGCCACCGAGACCGGCTCGGTATCGGCCGTCACTTCGCGCGAGGCAACGGTGGAATTGTAGATGTCGACAATGACAGGAAGATCCTGCTGACGGGCAATGCGATGGACGAAAGACGGCATATTGAAGCGGTGAAATGAGCGGTGGATTACAGGGTGTGCGTGGCACGCGAGGAGCGCAGGGCGGCGCCCAGGATTTCCTCGATGCGCAGCTTGGCGCGGTGGCCGGTTTCGTCATCGGGAAAGTGCACGCCGATACCCTGCGCCTTGTTGTTGTTGGCGCCGGCGGGCGTGATCCACGCGACTTTGCCGGCGATCGGGTATTTGTTCGGGTCGTCCATCAAGGCGAGAATCAGGTAAATCTCGTCGCCGATCTTGTACGGCTTGGCGGTCGGAACAAACATTCCGCCGTGCTTGAGGAAAGGCATATACGCAGCGTACAGCGCAGCTTTTTCCTTGATGGCAAGCGACAGGACCGATGGTCGCGCGGCTTGCGCAACATTCGGGTCAGTTGGATTGCCAGTCATCAAAATCCTTTCAGGTGCAGCATGCTGTGTAGTCGAGCAACATATCTTCAACGAACAACTTCGGCGACAGCGGATGGTCCGCAATCGCGCGCCGCTCGTTGGCGTTCTTTATGGCGCGCATCAGGTTGGAAGTGTGCACTTTCCCGGCTAAGGCTGCAAGTTCCTTCTGATAGCGGGGGAAATATCTGATGCTCCCCGACAGTTTGTACGAAAACACATCATAAAGCCAGCGTTGCTGCCAAGAAACCAGCGAACTTAACGGGGTTTTACTCAATTTGTCGGCCGTCTTGAGCGCCGCGTCGATGCTCGGGTGCGCCAGCAGCTGCAACAGCGCCTCCATGTCTTCGCGGCTGCCCGTTTCGGACTGGGCCAGCGCGGCCAGCGGCGCCCCGCCCTGCTCGCTCAGCCAGCTGTCGGCGTCGGCCAGGCCCTGCGCATGCAGCCAGGCGGTCGCGGCGGCGTGGTCGGGCATCGGCAGCGCAAACTTGCGGCAGCGCGACAGGATGGTCGGCAGCAAGCGGTCCAGGCTGTTCGATGCCAGCAGGAACACGGTACCCGGCGGAGGTTCTTCCAGCGTCTTGAGCAAGGCGTTCGAGGCCGGCGTGTTGAGTGCTTCGGCCGGATACAGCACCACCACGCGCAATCCCTGGCGGTGAGTCGAGATGTTCATGAAGTCGGCCAGGTTGCGGATCTGCTCGATCTTGATTTCCTTGGACGGTGCCTTGGTCGACTTGGCTTTCTTGCCGGTATCGGCGTCGGCGCCCTCCTCGCCTTCGGGCGGTTCGTCTTCCAGCGCTTCCGGGCGCACCCGGCGGTAGTCCGGATGGTTACCCTGCGAAAACCAGCCGCAGGACACGCAACTGCCGCAGGCATGGCCGTCGGCGCGGCCGTTTTCGCACAGCAGGGCCTGGGCAAAGCATTCGATGAAATCGGATTTGCCGGTCCCGGCCGCGCCATGGAACAGGATCGCATGCGGCATGCGCGGACGCAGCAGCTGCAATTGCAGCCACGCGGGTTCTTGCCAAGGATAGACGGAATTTGTCATGCAATCAATTGCTTGGAACTGGTTTCTAAAGTGAATTCTTGGCGCATCTTACAGCAGCTCTTGCAATATGGTGCCGATTTGCGCGCGGATGGCCGCGATCGACTGAGTCGAATCGATGACCACGATACGCTGCGGGAACTGGGCCGCGCGGCGCAGGTATTCATTGCGGCACGCCGAAAAAAAGTCGGCCTGCTCCTGCTCGAATTTGTCGAGCGTGCGGGTGGCGTCGAGCCGCGCGCGCGCCACTTCGAGCGGCACGTCGAACAGCAAAGTCAGGTCCGGCTGCAAATGCGGATGCACCCAGTTTTCCAGCGCCTCCATCTTGGCGCGGTCCAGGCCGCGTCCGCCACCCTGGTAGGCAAAGCTGGCGTCGGTGAAGCGGTCGGAAATGACCCAGTCGCCGCGCGCCAGCGCCGGTTCGATGACCTGGGCGATATGCTCGCGCCGGCTGGCGAACATCAGCAGCGCCTCGGTTTCCAGATGCATTTTTTCGTGCAACAACAGGTCGCGCAGCTTTTCGCCCACGGCCGTGCCGCCCGGCTCGCGCGAGGACACGACGCGCTTGCCCAGCGCTGCCAGCGTTTCGGCGACGAACGCGATATGGGTTGATTTGCCGGCACCGTCGATGCCTTCAAAACTGATGAACTTGCCTTTTGGATTGCTTGTCATTGAACTAAAAACTAACGTTGGTATTGATTGACGGCTTTGTTGTGGTCGTTCAGGTTGTCCGAAAACTTGCTGGTGCCATTGCCGCGCGCGACGAAATACAGGGCATTGCTCTTGGCCGGCCCGAGCGCGGCGGCCAGCGATTCGACACCGGCCAAAGCAATCGGCGTCGGCGGCAAGCCCGTGCGCACATAAGTATTGTAAGGGGTATCCGTTTCCAGGTCCTTCTTGCGAATGTTGCCGTTGAAGCTCTCGCCCATGCCGTAAATGACGGTCGGGTCGGTCTGCAGCAGCATGCCTTGCCTGAGCCGGTTGACGAACACGGCGGCGATCATCGCGCGTTCGGACTTCTGCCCGGTTTCCTTTTCGACGATCGAGGCCATGATCAGTGCTTCGTACGGCGTCTTGTACGGCAGGCTGGCGTCGCGCTTGGACCAGGCCGCAGTCAGCCGGTTCAACAGCAGCGCATGCGCCTGCTTGTAGATATGCAGGTCGCTCGATCCCTTGGCAAACAAATAGGTGTCCGGAAAAAACAAGCCTTCGGGCGACTTGTACTCGGTCGAGATCTTCGCCATCAAGTCCTTGTCGGACAGCTCGGCCGTGTCGTGCTTGAGGCTCTTGCTGGCAGCCAGCGCCTGGCGCATCTGGCGGAACGTCCAGCCTTCGATGATGGTCAGCGATTCCTGCGCAAACTCGCCGCGCACCATCTGGCCGATCAGCGCGCGCGGCGGGGTGCCCGGTTTCAATTCGTAGGCGCCGGCCTTGATCTTGCTGGCCTGCTGGGTCAGCCGGGCCAGCATCGACAACAGGAACGGGTTGACCGGCACGCCGGCCTTGGCGATCTGCTGTGCGGCCATGCCGACGCTGCTGCCAGGCGGGATCGTGAATTCGATCGGCTCGCCTGCGCTCGTGATCGGCTCTCCGGCCCAGTAAGTAAAGCCGGTTGCGGCGGCGGCCGCCAACAGCACCAGCAGGAAGATAGATTTTTTCATGAATCGTGGTCGTGGTTTCTTGGTTTTACGCGGTGTCCGGCGCGAATTTCTCGACATCTCTATAATGAGCCCGTAATGATAGAGTTTAAAGCACAGGAAATGTGGAATTTATGAATAGCTGGAATGACTATCTGTCCGTGCAAGGTGCGCGCCATAGTGCCACAGAGCCGGCCCGCGTGCTCGACTTTGGACGTGCCCTGAACACGGCCGAGCTGGCAGCCGGCTTTATGGCCGCCATTACCGACCAGGGCTTGATCGCCGTGGCGGGCGAGGAAGCGGCCAGTTTCCTGCACAAGCAGCTGACCAATGACGTCGAACACCTGGGTCTGAACGAAGCGCGCCTGGCCGGCTACTGCACCCCCAAGGGACGCTTGCAGGCGACGTTCCTGATGTGGCGCTCGGCCGACGCGATCTTCCTGCAACTGCCGCGCGAACTGCAGGCGGCGCTGCAAAAACGGCTGTCGATGTTCGTCATGCGCGCCAAGGCCAAGCTCAGCGATGCGACGCCCGACAGCATCATCGGGCTCGGCGGCGCCAAGGCCACGGCTGCACTCGAGCAGCTGTTCGGCAGCGTGCCGGCCAGCCCATACAGCAAGCTGGAGCATGAGCTCGGCACGCTGGTGCGCGTGGCCGATGCCTTCGGCCAGCCGCGCTATCAATGGTACGCGTCCGCTGCGGCAGCGCAAGCAGCGTGGCCGGCCTTGGCGGCGACGCTGGCCGTCGGCGGCGATGACGCATGGCGCCTGTCTGCCATCCATGCCGGCGTGCCGGAAGTGACCGCACGTACGCAGGAACAATTCGTCCCCCAGATGATCAATCTGGAAATTCTAGGCGGCGTCAATTTCAAGAAAGGCTGCTACCCGGGCCAGGAAATCGTCGCCCGCAGCCAGTATCTCGGCAAGCTCAAGCGCCGCACGGCGCTGGCCAGCATCGGCGGCGCCACCGCGCAGGCCGGCGACGAAGTGTTTGCCATGGCCGACCCCGAGCAGCCCTGCGGCCTGATCGTCAACGCGGCGCCGAATGGCGACGGCGGGGTCGACGTGCTGGTCGAAATGAAACTGGCCGCACTCGACCAGGATGATGTGCGCCTCGCATCGGCGCAGGGCACAGCCCTGCGCTTCCAGCCCATGCCCTACCCGCTCGACGCGCTCGAGCTGTAGCGCCATGACCGACCTGTACATCTATTACCGCGTGCCCGAGGCAAATGCGGCGCAACTGGCGCCGCGCGTGCAGGCCATGCAGGCGCGGTTGGGATCGGGCCAGCTCAAGCGGCGGCCCGGCTCGACCGACGGCCAGCAAACCTGGATGGAAATCTACTTGGACACCGGCGCCGGTTTCGACGCCGCGCTGGCTGCGGCCGTGCACGACGCGGCGCTGCTCGAACAGATCGATGGCCAACGCCACACCGAAGTCTTTATGGATGTCGACACATGTGCCTGATTGTTTTTGCGTGGCAGGTCGTTCCCGGCGCGCCGCTGATTGCCGCCGCGAACCGCGATGAATTCTACGACCGCCCGGCCGCTGCGGCCGGCGCCTGGCCCGAAAATCCGAAGATCTTTGGCGGCCGCGACCTGCAAGGCGGCGGCAGCTGGATGGGCATCACCCAGGAAGGCCCGAACGGCGCCCGCTTTGCGGCGCTGACGAACATCCGCGGTCCGCAGGAGCGGCGCACCGACGCGCCCTCGCGCGGCGCGCTGGTGGCCGATTACCTGGCAGGCGAGCTGAACGCGGCCGACTATGTCGCCAAGCTTGCCGCCGGCAGCGATGCGTACAACGGCTTCAACCTGGTGTTGGGCGACCGCGAAAAATTGTTCTGGTTTTCCAACCGGGGGGGCGACGACGCGCGCAACGGCAAGGAACTGGCGCCCGGTATTTACGGCATTTCCAACAGCCTGCTCGACGAACCGTGGCCGAAGGTAGTGCGCACCAAGGCCCAGTTCGCCAGCCTGCTATGCCAAGGCGCGCCCGAGGATGCGTTCTTCGAAATGCTGGCGGACACCACGCGTGCGCCGGATATGCGCTTGCCGGATACCGGCATCGCGCTGGACCTGGAGCGGGTGCTGTCGGCGGTCTGCATCGAAACGACTGGATATGGCACGCGCACCTCGACCGTCGTCAAGCTGTACAACAACTCGCCGGCCGAACTGCATGAGCGGGTACTGCAGGCCTGAAGATTTGAATTGACGCGTCACGGCAACTGGCGGACAGCTAACGCCCCAAAGGAGACTATCACGCACGGCAGGAGTTTCGTTCTGCGTAGTCTTAGATCGAGCCTATCGACCATGCTCCTTGCTGAGGGAGCAAGCCTTGTCATACATGATTTCGTTCATCGAACCTGGAATTACTTTTTCGAGCTTCGACGTCGGTGCGGGCAGCGTGGCCGTCCCGATCAATTGCCCCATGCTCTGCGTTTCGCTGAACTCTCGGCGTCGAAATGGGAAGAAGCTCCTCGCCTTGCAATTGAATAGGCTCGTCACTTCCGCAGACCGATATTGTCCATCTGAGCTGCGACTCTGTTGTGAAGTTGAATATGTAAAGCGAAAGGTCGCTTCGACAATATCTCCGTTTGTGGAGACGCTACTGGTATCAATTTCAGCAGCTACTTGCGGGAATTCGGCAATAGAAGTCCACTGTGCTGCTGTTGTTGCCGCCGCTGTAGATCCAGTGATGCAGCAAGCCAAAAATACAAATGTGAATGGGCGCATTGTTAGGTTTCAATTGAATTTTCGGCGGAAACTACTGGTTCGATCTGAGCGGCGCCTTCTGGCCGGTTGTCGCCGATTGTACTCGACGGTGAACCGCCAGCTACCGATCAGACGGTTTATCAAAGCAGCCCTTGCCGAGGCGCGGACCATCGCACTGTGGCTCCGCTCTGTAATAGATTGGACCACCAGTGCCACGGGTCCTCGCCTCCGCAAGGACGACGGCGCCTACTTCGCGGCTTTCATTTTCTCGCGCAGCATGTCGCGTACCTGCGGCGTGTTCTTGTACGGATCGCCCGGGTTCTTCTGGTTGATGATCTCGTTCATCCGGTCCGCCACGCTGGCCAGCGCGCCCGGGTGCGAATAGATGTAGAACTGGCCGTCGCGAATCGCGTCGAACGTGATCTGCGAGACGTCGGCCGCCGACACCTTGCCCGACTCCACCGCCTTCATCGTCATTGCCTGCGCCACCTTCTGGCTGGCGGTCGCGCCGGTCGTCATCGCCACATCGGCCGGACGGTTGCGGTGCGACTGGCTGATCCCGGTCGGCACAAAGTACGGGCACAGCACCGACGCGCCGATCGGCGCTTCGACCAGTTGCAGGTCGTGGTACAGCGATTCCGACAGCGACACCACCGCATGCTTGGACACGTTGTACACGCCCATCGTCGGCGCATTGAGCAAACCAGCCATCGATGCCGTATTGACGATATGCCCTTCGTAGTCCGGATCGGTCTTCGCGCATTCGAGCATCAGCTTGGTGAAGATGCGT
This sequence comes from Massilia sp., assembly GCA_025359245.1. Lineage (GTDB taxonomy): Bacteria > Pseudomonadota > Gammaproteobacteria > Burkholderiales > Burkholderiaceae_D > Telluria_A. Next base: position 25,037 of record JANYGW010000179.1, on the reverse strand, counting down.
ACGCCGTGGATCACGCCCCACAGATTCACGCCCAGCACCCATTCCCAGTCCGCTTCCGTGTTTTCCCACACCAGTCCGCCCGAACCGACGCCGGCGTTATTGAATACCAGGTGCACAGCGCCGAATTTGGCCATGGTCGCATCGGCCAGCGCCTGCACCTGCTCGGTCTTGCGCACGTCGCAGATCATGGCCAGCACCTGCGCGCCCTGGGCTTCGAGTTCGGCCGTGGTTGCGTCGAGGGCATCCTGCTGCACATCGGCCAGTACCAGCTTCATGCCCAGCTTGTGGGCGGTCAGTGCGAATTCACGGCCGAGTCCAGCCGCGCCGCCGGTGATCACGGCGACTTTGTCTTTGAAGTTTTTCATGTGAGTTTTACCAGTTGTTTGCCGAAATTGCGGCCATTGAGCAGGCCGATGAATGCATCCGGAGCGGCGGCCAGTCCCTGCGCCACCGTTTCGCGGTACTTGAGTTTTCCGTCCGCCACCAGCGCGCCCAGTTCGCCCAGGCCTTGCGGCCACAGGTCCAGGTGCTCGGTGACGATGAAGCCTTGCAGCGACAAGCGGCTGGTCAGCAAAAAGCGCACATTGCGCAGCGCCAGGTCGGCGCCGTTGTAGCCGGCAATCAGGCCGCATAGCGCGATCCGCCCAAAGGGGTTCATCAGCGGCAGCGCCGCGTCGAATCCAGCCCCGCCGACGTTTTCAAACAGCGCGTCGATGCCGTCGGGCGCGGCGGCGGCCAGGTCGGCGGCCAGCGTGCCCGCCTTGTAATCGATGCAGGCATCGAAGCCCAGTTCGTCGACCACGTACACGCATTTTTCCGGACCGCCGGCGATGCCGATCGCGCGGCAGCCGTGCAGCTTGGCCAGTTGCCCGACTGCGCTGCCGACCGCGCCGCTGGCGGCCGACACCAGCACCGTCTCGCCAGCTTTCGGGCGCATGATCTGGTTCAGCCCATACCAGGCAGTCATGCCGGGCATGCCCAGCACGCCCAAGTAGGCCGACAGCGGGATGCGGCCGGCGTCGACCTTGCGCAGCAAAGCGCCGTCCGACACGCCCATCTCGGCCCAGCCCAGCATGCCGACCACCATGTCGCCAACCGCAAAGCGCGAATTATTCGACGCCACGACTTCGCCTGCGGTGCCGCCGATCATGGTCTCGTCCAGCGCCTGGGCGCTGGCGTAGCTTTTGGCCTCGCTCATGCGGCCGCGCATGTACGGGTCGAGCGACAGGTAATGGTTGCGCACTACGACCTCGCCGGCGCCCGGTTCAGACAGCGCCACGCTCTCGATGCGGAAATTTTCGGGCAACACTGCCCCGCGCGGGCGCGAAGCCAGCACAATACGTTGGTACGTCGTCATGTTTACACCGCCGATACGCCGCCATCAACCGCCAGCGTCTGGCCGGTGATGTGCTTGCCCGCGTCGGACGCGAACAGCAGCGCCACGCCTTTCAGGTCTTCGTCGTCGCCGATGCGGCCCAGAGGCGAACCCTTTGCCAGCTTTTCTTCGCCTATGCTCTCGAGCACGCCCTTGGTCATCTTGGACGGGAAAAAGCCCGGTGCAATGGCATTCACGGTGATGCCGTAAGGTCCCCACTCGCCCGCCAGCGTGCGCGTGAAATTGATCACCGCGCCCTTGGAGGTGTTGTAGGCGATGGTCTTCATCGTCCCCGGCGGATTGCCGGCCAGCCCGGCGATCGAGGCGATGTTGATGATGCGCCCGTATTTGCGCGGGATCATCGACAGCTTGCCCACTGCCTGCGACACCAGAAAGATGCTGCGGATGTTCAGGTTCATCACCTTGTCCCAGGCTTCGATCGGGTGGTCTTCGGCCGGCGCGCCCCAGCTGGCGCCAGCGTTGTTGATCAGGATATCGATGTGGCCGAGGCGCTTGAGCGCTTCGTCGACCAGCGGCTTGACCTGGGTTTCGTCGGACAGGTCGGCCGCGATGGCGGAAGCGGTGATGCCACGTTCCTTCAGGTGCGCGACCGCTTCGTCGAGGTCGGACTGCTTGCGCGAGGACAGCACCAGCGTGGCGCCCTGCTCGCCCAGCGCTTCGGCCATCTGCAGGCCAAGCCCGCGCGAACCGCCGGTGATCAGGGCCGTCTTGCCGGCCAGGGAAAACAACTCTTGGGTAGTGCGCATAAGTGTCCTTTGAAGATCAGGTTTGATAGTCCATGCACTGGCGTTCGTCGCGCACGGCGCCGATGAACGGCATGATGGCCTTGTGAGTCGGATGGGCTGCGTATTCGGCCAGCGCTTCCTTGTTTTCGAATTCCGAGTACAGGATCACGTCGTAGGTCGCTTCCAGCCCGGGCTGGGCCAGCGCCACCTCGAATTTCAGAATGCCGGGCGACAGCTTGGCGCAGCCATCCAGCTTTTGCTTCATCTTGATGGCATTGGCCGCGCGGTCGGAACCTTCGGCAAAGTCCTTCAGCTTCCACATTACGATGTGCTTGATCATGTCGTTTCCTTTAGAACCACGCATCCTGCATGTCGAGCGTCGTGGTGTCGATGCTGGCCAGCAGATCCAACTGGGGCTGCACTTTGGGCAGTTCCCAGTGGAAGAAATAGCGGCAGGCTTGTAGCTTGCCGAGATAGAAATTGCGGTCATCGTCGCTCGCGCCTTCCATGGCACGCGCGGCGACCAGTGCCTGTTCCAGCCACATCCACGCGACTACCGTGTGGCCGACCGCTTCCAGATACAGGCTGGCATTGGCCAGCGTCTTGTTCATGTCGCCCGCGCCGTACAGCGCCGCGGTCACCGGAGCGATGCGCTCCCATTGTTCCTCAAGCCGGTCGGCATAGCCATTTAGCTCGGTCGATACCGCCGCCTTGCGCACGGTGGCGATGCAGGCCGCCACCTCGGCGCTGATGGCCTTGAACAGCGCGCCGCCTTGCATGGATACCTTGCGTCCCAACAGGTCCAAGCCGTGGATCCCGTGCGTGCCCTCGTGGATCGCATTCAAGCGGTTATCGCGGTAGAACTGTTCGACGTTGTATTCGCGCGTATAGCCATAGCCGCCGTGCACCTGGATCGCCAGGCTGTTGGCCTCGACGCACCATTGCGACGGCCACGACTTGGTGATCGGCGTGAGGAAGTCGAGCAGCTGGCCGGCGCGCGCACGCGCTTCGGGATCGGGCGCCGTATTGTGCTCGTCGACCAGGCGCGCCGAATACATCACCAGCGCCATCGCGCCTTCAGCATACGCCTTTTGCGCCAGCAGCATGCGCCGCACGTCGGTGTGTTCGATGATCGCCACCTGCGGCTTGACCGGATCCTTTTCGGCCGGATGGCGCCCTTGCGGACGGTTGCGCGCGTAGTCGAGCGCGTGCAGGTAGCCGGTCACGCCCAGCACCGCGGCGCACATGCCGACCCCGATGCGGGCTTCGTTCATCATGTGGAACATATTCATCAGGCCCTGGTGCGGCTGGCCGACCAGGTAGCCGATCGCGCCGGCCTTGCCATCGGGCCGATGGCGCCCTTCGCCGAAATTGAGCAGGCAGTTGGTGGTGCCGCGGCTGCCCATCTTGTGGTTCAGGCCCGCCAGCACGACATCGTTGCGCTGGCCGATCGCGCCATCGTCGCCGACCAGGAACTTGGGCACGATGAACAGCGAGATGCCTTTCACGCCGGGGATCAAACGCCCGTCCGGGCCGGGGATCTTGGCCAGCACCAGGTGCACGATATTGCCGGCCAGGTCGTGCTCACCGGCCGAAATCCACATCTTGTTACCGGTCAGCCGGTACTGGCGCTCGCCCTCGGGGCCGTCCACCGAATCCGGTTCGGCGCGCGTGGTGATGTCCGACAGGCTCGATCCGGCCTGCGGCTCCGACAAGCACATGGTGCCGAAGAATTTCCCCGCCAGCAGCGGGCGCACGAAGCGCTCGACCTGGTGCGGCGTGGCGCACTTGAGCAGCGTGTTGGCGTTGCCGACCGTGAGGAAGATGTACGCCGAGGTGGCGATATTGGCCGCCGTAAAATAGGCCGACAGCGCCTTGTCAACCACGCACGGCAGCTGCATGCCGTCGAAATCGTAGTCCTGGGCCGACGCCATCAGGCCGGCCTTGGAAAACGCGTCGAGCGCGACCTTCACCTCGGGGATGATGGTCACTCTCTCGCCGTCGAAGTGGGGTTCGTGGCTGTCGTTCTTTTTATTGTGGGGCGCGAACAGGTCGGTCGCGATCTGTTCGGCGGTGTCGAGCGCGGCGTTGAAGGTTTCGCGGCTATGGTCGGCGAACCGGGGCCGGCTGGTCAGCGACTCGACATCGAGCCACTGATATAACAAGAACTCGATGTCGCGGCGCGACAGGATTTTCGATTGCATGGACAGTCCTGGCAAGGCCGGGCGCCGCCGCGGCGGCGGCGCCCTGGTTGATTTAAACGACTTCGAACAGGCCTGCGGCGCCCTGCCCGCCGCCGATGCACATGGTCACGACCACGTACTTGACGCCGCGCCGCTTGCCTTCGATCAGCGCATGGCCGACCAGGCGCGCGCCCGACACGCCGTACGGATGGCCGACCGCGATCGCGCCGCCGTTGACGTTCAGGCGGTCCATCGGGATGCCGAGCCGGTCGGCGCAGTACAGCACCTGCACGGCGAACGCTTCGTTCAGTTCCCACAGGCCGATGTCGCCGACCGTCAGGCCAGCCTTCTTCAGCAGTTTCGGAATCGCGAACACGGGACCGATGCCCATTTCGTCCGGCTCGCAGCCGGCCACGGCGAAGCCGCGGAAGATGCCGAGCGGCTGCAGGCCGCGCACTTCGGCCAGCCGGCTGCTCATCAGCACGGCAACCGAGGCGCCGTCCGAAAACTGGCTTGCATTGCCGGCGCTGATCACGCCGCCCGGCACCGCCGAACGGATTTTCGAGACCGCTTCGATGGTGGTGTCGGCGCGGATGCCTTCGTCCGCCGAGATCGTCACTTCGCGCGTCGTCAGCAGGCCCGATGCCTTGTCGGCGATGCCCATGACGGTGGTCATCGGGGCGATTTCGGCGTCGAACTTGCCGGCCGCCTGGGCGTTGGCGGCGCGCTGCTGGCTCTGCACGCCGTATTCATCCTGGCGGTCGCGCCCGATGTTGTAGCGCTTGGCGACCGTCTCGGCGGTCTGCAGCATCGGCCAGTACAGCGCCGGCTTGTGTTCCTGCAGCCACGGATCGGCCAGCATGTGGGTGTTCATTTCCTGCTGCACGCAGGAGATCGATTCGACGCCGCCGGCGGCGTAGATGTCGCCCTCGCCGGCCAGGATGCGCTGGGCCGCCAGCGCGATGGTTTGCAGGCCGGACGAGCAAAAGCGGTTGACCGTCATGCCGCCGGTGCTCACCGGGCAGCCGGCGCGCAGCGCGATCTGGCGCGCGATGTTGGCGCCCGTCGCGCCTTCCGGATTGGCGCAGCCCATGATGACGTCCTCGATCTCGCCCGGTTCGACCGTGGCGCGCGCGATGGCCGCGGCCAGCGCATGGCCGCCCAGCGTCGCGCCATGGGTCATGTTGAAGGCGCCCTTCCACGATTTGGCCAAACCGGTGCGGGCGGTCGATACGATGACGGCGTCTATCATTTGTGTCTCCTGAGGTGAATGGGTGCTGGGTTGTTCGATACGAGAATAGCACATTTTAGTACGGTCGTTCGCAAATTTATTTTGCCTGCCAGGGTCGCCCAATTGAATGACTACTGGTATTCAACATCACTTCTATGTAATAATTTTTTTGCAATACTTATATCACCTCAACTCCACCCAGGGGCGCCGCATGGCAGCTGCATCGACACCGACTTTCCACCTGGCGCCCAGCAGGCCGTTTGCGCCGCTCCCCCGGCCGGACCGGCTTGAATAAGATGCCGCTGCTGCTGGTCGTCGACGACGAGGTCGACATCACGGAAACTTACGCCATGTTCCTGAGCCTGCACGGCTTCGAGGTCATGACGGCCGATAACGCGCTGCATGCGCTGGAACTGATCGGCCAAAGGATGCCGGACCTGATCCTGTCGGACTGCATGATGCCGTTCATGGACGGGGTCGAATTCAGCCGCCGCGTGAAGGCCGATCCGGCCAGTTGCCGTGTGCCGTTCATCCTGATGAGCGGCGCGCCACAGCTGCACGACCTGGCCGGTCCATGCCATCAGGCCTTCTTGCGCAAACCGGTGCTGTTCCAGGGTTTGCTGCTGGAAATCGCGCGCCTGCTGGAATAATTTCCCTGTCAGTTTCGCGTAAGTTTGAAGCAAGGATGCCGTAAGCTTAACGAGCCACACTCCGTCCAGCTGAAGAAGTATCGGCTATCCGCCAAAAGCATTCAAACTACAATACTCGGAGACAAACATGGCAATTTCATCTGGCAGCACGGCCAACGGGCGCAAGAGCGTTCCGACATCGCAAGGCCTGACGCGGGAAGAGAAGAAGGTCATCTTCGCCTCATCCCTTGGTACCGTTTTCGAATGGTACGACTTCTATCTGTACGGCTCGCTCGCAGCCATTATCGCCAAGCAGTTTTTCGTCGGCGACCCGACCACCACCTTTATTTTCGCGCTGCTCGCCTTCGCCGCCGGCTTCATCGTGCGTCCGTTCGGCGCGCTGGTGTTCGGCCGCCTGGGCGACATGATCGGCCGTAAATATACCTTCCTGGTCACAATCCTGATCATGGGCTCGTCGACCTTCATCGTCGGCCTGCTGCCCGCCTACAAGACGATCGGCATCGCAGCGCCGATCATCCTGGTCACCTTGCGCATCCTGCAAGGCCTGGCGCTGGGCGGCGAATACGGCGGCGCGGCGACTTACGTGGCCGAACACGCGCCGGAAGGCAAGCGCGGCTTCTTCACGTCCTGGATCCAGACCACCGCCACGATGGGCCTGTTCCTGTCGCTGGCCGTCATCACCGGCACCCGTTACGCGCTCGGCGAGGAAGAGTTCGCGAACTGGGGTTGGCGCGTGCCGTTCCTGGTCTCCGTGATCCTGCTCGGCGTGTCCGTCTGGATTCGGCTGTCGATGAACGAGTCGCCCGCTTTCGCCAAAATGAAAGCCGAAGGCAAGACCTCGAAAGCGCCGCTGACCGAGTCTTTCCTGCACGGTAAGAACGCCAAGATCGTGCTGCTGGCGCTGGTCGGGCTGACGATGGGCCAGGCCGTGGTGTGGTACACCGGCCAGTTCTACGCGCTGTTCTTCCTGACCCAGACGCTGAAAGTGGACCTGCTGGTGGCCAACCTGATGGTGGCCGGCGCGTTGCTGCTGGCAACACCGTTCTTCATCTTTTTCGGCAGCCTGTCGGACAAGATCGGCCGCAAATGGATCATCCTGGGCGGCTGCCTGATCGCCGCGCTGACCTTCTTCCCGATCTTCAAGGGCCTGACCCACTACGCCAACCCGGCCCTGGAAGCCGCACTGACCAATGCACCGGTCAAGGTCGTCGCCGACCCGGCCACCTGCCACTTCCAGTTCAAGCTGACCGGCACCGAGAAATTCCCATCGTCGTGCGATATCGCGACCGGCATCCTGACCGGCGCCTCGGTCAGCTACACGACCGAAGAGGCACCAGCTGGTTCGCTGGCCAAGGTCAAGATCGGCGACAAGGAAATCACGTCTTTCAACGCCATCATGACGCCGGACGGCCTGAACTTCGACAAGGCCAGCAAGGACAGCGAAGCGGCGTTGAAGAAAGATGTCGGCGGCGCCATCAAGGCTGCCGGCTACCCTGCCAAGGCCGATCCGGACCAGATCAACAAGCCGATGGTCATTGCGCTGCTGTTCATCCTGGTCATTTATGTGACGATGGTGTACGGCCCGATCGCGGCGATGCTGGTCGAGATGTTCCCGACCAAGATCCGCTACACCTCGATGTCGCTGCCGTATCACATCGGTAACGGCTGGTTCGGCGGCTTGCTGCCGACCACGGCCTTTGCGCTGGTGGCGCTCAAGGGCGACATCTACTATGGCCTGTGGTATCCGATCATCATCGCCCTGGTCACCGTCGTGATCGGCGCGCTGTTCGTCAAGGAAACCAAGGACAACGATATTTACGCTGCCGACTAAGTAACCGCGCTGTACAAAAATGCCGCTAGGAATAGCGGCATTTTTTTTGTCCCCCGAGTATGATGTCGGCACAAAACAATTCTGGGGATTACACAATGAAACCACGTCTGTTCATCCTGGGCACCGCCCTGCTGGCCGCCACAAGCGCGCTGGCGGCACCGCGCGGCTTTACCGTCGAAGACCTGGTCCGCCTCGAGCGGGTCGGCAGTCCGGCACTGTCACCGGACGCCACGCGCGTCATCTATACGGTGCGCAGCACCAATATGGACAAGAACAAGGGCAATACCCAGCTGTGGATGCTCGACCTGCGCAACGCCGCGGCGGCCCCGGTGCGCCTGACCCAGGGCGAGACCAGCAATACCGATCCCGAGTGGTCGGCCAGCGGCGACGCCGTGTATTTCCTGTCGTCCCGTTCCGGCTCGTCGCAAGTGTGGCGCCAGCCGGTCGCCGGCGGCGACGCGGTCAAGGTGACCGACTTGCCGATCGACGTGGACAATTTCCGCCTGTCGCCAGCGGGCGACCGCATCGCGCTGGGCCTGGGCGTGTTCCGCGACTGCGCCGACCTGGCCTGCAACAAGACCCGCGGCGACACCATCGCCAAGGACAAGGCCTCGGGCAAGGTGTACGACCGTCTGTTCGTCCGCCACTGGGATACCTGGGCCGACGGGCGCAATGCGGTGCTGTATTCGGCGCCGATCGACAGCAGCGGCCGCGTCAGCGCCGCCCCGGTCAGCCTGAGCGGCACGCTGGATGGTGATGTGCCGTCCAAGCCCTTCGGCGACCGCGACGAATACCGCTTCAGCCCGGACGGCAAGAGCATCGTGTTCGCGCTGCGCGTAGCCGGCAAGACCGAAGCCTGGTCGACCAATTTCGATATATACCAGGTCGCTGCCGACGGCGGCACGCCGCGCAACCTGACGGCCGAGAACCTGGCCTGGGACAGCAAGCCGACCTATTCGCCAGACGGCAAGACGCTCGCCTATGTGGCCATGACCAAGCCCGGTTTTGAAGCCGACCGTTTCCACCTGGTGTTCATGGATGTCGCCACCGGCAAGAAGCACAATGTCGCTGCCGGCTGGGACCGTTCGATCGCCGACTTTCGCTGGAGCCCGGATGGCAAGACCATCCTGGCCAGCGCCGACGATATCGGCCAGCACCGTCTGTTCGCCATCGACGCGGCCAGCGGCAAGGTCACGCCGCTCACCGACAAGGGCTACGTCAGCGCGTTCGACGTGCGCGGCGACACCCTGGTGACGGCCCAGGCCAGCCTGGGCGGCCCGGCACAGCTGTTCAAGGCGCGCCTGGGCGACAAGGCCGCGCCGGTCCAGCTCACGCACCTGAATGACGAAGCGCTCAAGGATGTGCGCTTCGGCGAGTACGAGCAGTTCTCGTTCAAGGGCGCCAAGGGCGAGACCGTGTACGGCCACGTGATGAAGCCGTGGAACGCGGTCGCCGGCCAGAAGTATCCGGTCGCCTTCCTGGTGCACGGCGGCCCGCAAGGCAGCTTCGGCAACTCGTGGAGCTACCGCTGGAACCCGCAAACCTATGCCGGCAATGGCTACGCGACGGTGTTCATCGACTTCCACGGGTCGACCGGCTACGGCCAGGCGTTCACCGATTCGATCAGCGGCGACTGGGGCGGCAAGCCGCTCGAGGACTTGAAAAAAGGCCTGGCGGCGGCGGTCAAGAAATTCCCGTGGCTGAACCGCGAGCGCAGCTGCGCGCTGGGCGCGTCCTACGGCGGCTACATGATGAACTGGATCGCCGGCAACTGGAACGACGGCTTCCGCTGCCTGGTCAATCACGACGGCGTGTTCGATGCGCGCGGCATGGCGTACGCGACCGAGGAACTGTGGTTCACCGAGTGGGAAAACGGTGGGACATATTATGACAAACCGGCCCTGTACGAGAAGTTCAATCCGGTCAATTTCGTCAAGAACTGGAAGACGCCGATGCTGGTTGTCCAGGGCGACCTCGACTTCCGGATTCCCACGTCGCAAGGGCTGGGCACCTTCAGCGCGCTGCAGCGCAAAGGCATCGAAAGCAAGCTGGTCGTCTTCCCGGACGAGAACCACTGGGTGCTCAAGCCGGCCAACTCGGTGCAATGGCATCACAGCGTCAATGCCTGGCTGGACCATTACCTGAAGAATTGACGCAGCGCTCCGGTAGGCGTGACAGATAGTTGCCGCACGGACACTAAAACGTGCTTCAGTGAACTAATTGCTACACTGGCATCACTGACCTCCCGCACTTGCGGGAGGAGATCCCACTACCGGAGATTTACCTTGCGTATCCCTTACTTCAAACTGGGCGCCCTGTGCGCCGTCATGCTCGCCGCAGGTTGCCAGACCACCACCCCAGCCTCCAGCGAACCGGCGTTCGAAGCGCCCTCCCCGGCCAATCCCGCATTCGCCGGCGAAATGAACAAATTCAATGCGCAATTCCCGAACGACAAGGCCAGCAAATACGAGGCCGAGTCGCTGCGCTTTAACGACGAGCAGAAATTCGACCGCAAGGGCGATTGCCACGACAAGTCGCAGTATCCGGTGACGATCGTGCTGGTGCTCGATGCCAGCGGGCGTGTGACCAGCAGCACCACCAACGTCGAAAACAGCAAGGCGGCATGCTTCCGCGCGGCCTACAGCGGCGTCCAGTTTCCGAAGCCGCCGATGGCCCCATACCGCAAGCCGATCGTGATGCGCTAGGCAGTTCATGGCGGCGTTTTTGATGTGTATCAAGGGCGCCGCCGGACAAAAAATTATATCCTGCATGGCCAGACGAGCACCGCTCGTGGCCAGCGTCCAGGAAGCCCATGCCCGACACCACCACCGATGCCTTGACTGGCCTCAGCGCACGCGAGGCGCTGCGCCGGCTGCAAGCGTGCGGCTGGAATGAATTGCCGGCCGCCAGGCCGCGCTCCCTGCTTGCCATCGCGTGGACCGTGGTGCGCGAGCCCATGTTCCTGCTCTTGATCGCCTGCGGCAGCATTTACCTCCTGCTGGGCAGCCGCGCGGACGCTTACATCCTGCTCGGTTCGGTCCTGGTCGTCATGGGCCTGAGCTTCGTGCAAGAACGCAAGAGCGAACGTGCGCTCGAAGCGCTGCGCGACCTGTCCAGCCCGCGCGCGCTGGTGTTGCGCGCCGGCCAGCAGCGCCGCATTCCCGGCCGTGAAGTCGTTCCCGGCGATATCGTGTTCCTGTGCGAAGGCGACCGCGTGCCGGCCGATGCCTTCCTGGTGGCCGGCAAGGCCATGAGCATCGATGAATCGCTGCTCAGCGGCGAGTCGGTGCCGGTGCGCAAACTGGCCGGCGCGGCGCCGACGGCGCAATGCGCCGCGCCCGGCGGCGATGACCAGCCTTTCCTGTATTCCGGCTCGCTGGTGGTCCAGGGCAAGGGCACGGCACAGGTGCTGGCGACCGGCGCCGGCACCACGCTGGGACGGATCGGCAAGGCGCTGTCGGCGCTGGAAACACAGACCAGCCTGCTGCAGGACGAGACCGCGCGCGCGGTCAAGCTGGTTGCGCTGTCGAGCATCGTGCTGGTTATCCTGCTCGCTGCCTGGTATGGCATCGCGCGGGCCGACTGGCTCAATGGCATCCTGGCCGGCCTGACGCTGGCGATGGCCCTGCTGCCGGCCGAACTGCCGCTGATACTGACCATCTTCCTCGGCCTGGGCGCGTGGCGCATCGCCAGCAAGCAGGTGCTGACGCGCCGCATTGCGGCCATCGAGATGCTGGGCGCGGCAACCGTGCTGTGTGTCGACAAGACCGGCACCCTGACCGAAAACCGCATGGCCGTGGCCCAGGTCATCGCCGGCGACGCCGTGCATGCCTTTGCCGATGGCGCCGCTTGCATGCCGAGTCACTTCCCCGAAGCGTTTCACGCCACACTGGAGTTTGCGATGCTGTCGAGCCACCGCGATCCCTTCGATCCGATGGAAAAGGCGATCCAGCAAAGCGGCCAGGCCGCGCTGGCCGGCACCGAGCACATCCACGTCGGCTGGCGCCTGGTGGACGAATACCCGCTGTCGCCGGAACTGCTGGCCATGTCGCGCGTCTGGCAATCGCCCGACCTGGTCGACTACGTGATCGCCGCCAAAGGCGCGCCGGAGGCCATCATCGACCTGTGCCACCTCGCGCCTGCACAGGCGCGCGCGATCGGCGCACAGGTCGACCGCGCGGCGTCCCAGGGCCTGCGCGTGCTGGCGGTGGCCAAGGCCAGCTTCCGCCAGCATGCGCTGCCGCCGATCCAGCACGATTTCGACTTCCGCTTCGTGGGCCTGGTCGCGCTGGCCGATCCGGTGCGGCCCAGCGTGCCGCCGGCCATCGCGCAGTGCCACGCGGCCGGCCTGCGCGTGATCATGATGACGGGCGACTATCCGGCCACCGCGCTGTCGGTGGCCGCGCAATGCGGGCTGGACACGCATGGCGGGGTGCTGACCGGGGCCGACATGGCGGCGCTCGACGACCTCCAGTTGCAGCGGCGCTTGCGCGAGGTCGCCGTCTGTTGCCGTGTGCAGCCCGAACAGAAGCTGCGGCTGGTGGCCGCGCTCAGGGATGGCGGCGAGATCGTCGCGATGACCGGCGACGGCGTCAACGATGCGCCGGCGCTGCAGGCCGCCCATATCGGCATCGCCATGGGCGGGCGCGGCACCGACGTGGCGCGCGAAGCGGCGGCGCTGGTCTTGCTCGACGATGACTTCGGTTCGATCGTGGCCGCCATCGCACTGGGCCGGCGCATCGTCGACAACATCCGCAAGGCCGTCGTCTTCATTGTTGCCGCCCATATCCCGATTGCGGCACTGTCGATGCTGCCGGTGATGCTGGGATGGCCGCTGATCCTGCTGCCGGTGCATATCGTATTCTTCGAACTGCTGATCGATCCGACCTGTTCGATCGTGTTCGAGGCCGAAGCGGAAGAGACGGACGTGATGCGGCGCGCCCCGCGCCCGGCCACTGAACGCATCTTCAACCGGGCCCTGCTGATCCGCGGCGCGCAGCAGGGCACGCTGCTGCTGGCCGTGCTGCTGGCGCTCTACCAGGTCGCGCTGGCGGGCGGCCTGGACGTCGGGCAAGCGCGCGCGCTGACCTTCGGCGCCATGATCGTCGGCGACATCTGGCTCATCTTCATCAACCGTTCCTGGACCTGGTCGTGGCGCGCCGCTCTGTGCCGCCGCAATCCGGCGCTGTGGTGGGTCATCGGCGTTGCCTTGCTGATGCTGGGACTGGCGCTGTTCCTGCCGGCCATGAATCGTTTGTTTCATTTTGAGCGCCCGGGCGTAGTCCATGTGCTGTTGACGCTCGGCCTGGTAAGCGCCACCTTGCTGCTGCTTGCCTCGGCAAATCGGTTACGGCGGCGCGCTTGAGCTATGCTGTCGCATTATCTTTAAGGAATAAGCGCATGAATTGGAAAAACAACACAGAACGCTACGGCTGGCTGCCGATTGCACTCCATTGGTTCATGCTGCTGTTGCTCGCGGCCGTGTATGCATGCATGGAACTGCGCGGCATTTTCCCGAAAGGCAGTGCCGAGCGCGACGCAATGAAGACCTGGCACTACATGCTGGGCTTGTCGGTGCTGCTGCTGGCCCTGCTGCGCCTGGCCGTCGCCGTGGCCGGGCCGACGCCGCGCATCGCGCCGGTGCTGCCGCGCTGGCAGGCATTGCTGGCGACATCGATGAAAGTGGCCCTGTACGCGCTGATGCTCGGTTTGCCGGTAGCAGGCTGGCTGATCCTGAGCGCCAGCGGCAAGCCGATTCCCTTCTTCGGCCTGCACCTGGCGCCGCTGATCGGCAAGAGCAAGGCGGCCGCCGACACAATCAAGGAGCTCCATGAAACCGGCGCGACGGTCGGCTATTTCCTGATAGGTTTGCACGCCGTGGCCGGCCTGTACCACCATTATGTCGCCAAGGACAATACCTTGAAACGGATGCTCTGGCAGCGCGGCTGAGGCGGCGCTGGCCTTAGTCCGGCATCCTGCGCCGGACCATGATGGCCAGCACGCCCAGCGCGATCAGCATCAGCAGCTCGGACGCCGGTTCGGAAATCAATTCCCCCGGCGCGTAGTTGTAGACCAGTTCGGTGCGCGCACGGATGATGTGGGTGTTGTCGGTCCGGCTTTCGAAATAATAATAAGCCTGCGGCAGGTACAGATAGCTGAGGAAATTACTCAGCGCGAAATCGGTCCCCGACACGAAGGAGCGCGTCGCCGAAAACGTGCTCATGCCTGCGGCAACGCTGGCCGCATCGAAAAATTGGTACTGATTCGGCGACCATCCGGTAAACAGCGCGTAGCGATACGACAGCACATCACCCACGTCTTTATTGCCATCGACGCTGGTCGTGATCGATACCGACAGCAGCGTGCCGAACGTGCCGTCCCACGGAACATAGTTCAGATATTGCCACTGCTGCGCAGCGACATCGCCGTTGTAGTCCCAGGGAGAAACGGTCCAGGCCGAATCGAAATCCTGGGTCATGCTGGCGCCGTGGGCGCCGCCGGCGAGCGCGCAGGAAAGCAGCAAGCCGGTCAGGAATTTGTATGCTTTCATGGCACAACCCTTATTATTGTTATATCTAGATTAAACCACATTTGATGTTGAAAATATACTTCCGGTTTACTTTTATCTGTATTTACAACGCTATCAATCCGGACAAAAAGACCGCCATGGCGACCGAATCGCCGAACTAGGATTGCGGGGCCGGGTCGAACACTCAACCATGGCAAACCAGTTCACATGTGCGCTCCTTTTCGCCCTGCTTGCGGCATGGTGTGGTCCGGCTGCAGGCGCGCCCGCCACGCTGACGCAGCTCACGCTGGAAGGCCCGATCGGCCCGGCCAGCGCCGACTATGTGGTGCGCGGCATTGCCCGCGCGGCCCACGACGGCAGTGTGCTGGTGGTGATCCGGATCGATACGCCTGGCGGGCTGGACACGTCCATGCGCGACATTATCAAGGCCATCCTGGCCTCGCCCGTGCCGGTGGCCAGCTACGTGGCGCCGGGCGGCGCGCGCGCTGCCAGCGCCGGCCTGTACATCCTGACGGCCAGCCACATCGCGGCGATGGCGCCCGGCACCAACCTGGGTGCGGCGACACCGGTGGCGATCGGGCTCGGCTCTGGCGGCGGCGAGGCGTCGGCCATGACGCTCAAACAGGTCAACGACGCGGCCGCCTATATCCGCGGCCTGGCGCAGCTGCGCGGCCGCAACACTGAATGGGCCGAGCGCGCCGTGCGCGACGCGGTCAGCCTGCCGGCATCTGAAGCGGTCAAAGTGCATGTGATCGACTACGTGGCGCCCGACCTGGCGTCGCTGGCAGCCCAGCTGGACGGCAAGACCGTCACCGTGCTCGGCCAGCCCAGGCTGCTCAACACCAGCGGCGCCGTGCTGGTGCGCGTGCTGCCCGACTGGCGCGCGCAGCTGCTGGCGGCGATCACCCATCCGGCCATCGCGCTGATCTTGCTCATGATCGGCATCTACGGCCTGCTGTTCGAGCTGATGAATCCCGGTACGGCCGTGCCCGGCATCACCGGCGCGGTCTGCCTGCTGCTGGCCATGTATGCGCTGCAACTGCTGCCGGTCAATTACGCAGGCCTGGCACTGATCCTGCTCGGCGTCGCCTGCATGATCGCCGAAGCCTTCCTGCCCACCTTTGGCGCGCTGGGACTGGGCGGCATCGTCGCCTTCGTGGCGGGCGCGCTGATGCTGATCGATACCGACCTGCCCGGCTACGGCATCCCGGTCGCGCTGATCGTCACCGTGGCGCTCGCCAGCGCGCTGCTGCTGGCGGCCACTGCCGCCATCGCACTGAAAACGCGGCGCCGTGCGGTCCGCGGCGGCGCCGCCGGCGTGATCGGCAGGGTGGGCGAAGTGCAGCAGGCGCGGCAAGGCAAGACATGGGTGCGCGTGCACGGCGAATCCTGGCAGGCGCGCAGCACGGCGCCGCTGGCGCCGGGCCAGCAAGTGGTGGTGATCGCGCGCGATGGCCTGGTGCTGGAGGTCGCGCCCATCACCCCGGACAACAAAGGAGACTTGCCATGATGTTCGAACTGGCCTTCAGCATGGGCGCTGTGATCATTGTGTTTCTCTGGCTGCTGGCCTCGTCGATTCGCATCCTGCGCGAGTACGAGCGCGGCGTGGTGTTCCAGCTCGGACGCTTCTGGGCGGTCAAGGGGCCCGGCCTGGTGATCCTGATACCGGTGTTCCAGAAAATGGTGCGGGTCGACTTGCGCACCGTGGTCCATGACGTGCCGACCCAGGATGTCATTTCGCGCGACAACGTTTCGGTCAAGGTCAACGCCGTCATCTATTTTCGGGTGGTTGATCCGGAGAAGGCCATCATCCAGGTCGTTAATTTTTTCGAGGCCACCAGCCAGCTGGCGCAAACGACGCTGCGTTCGGTGCTCGGCAAGCACGAGCTCGACGACATGCTGGCCGCACGCGAACGCCTCAACATCGATATCCAGCAAGTGCTCGATTCGCAGACCGACGTCTGGGGCATCAAGGTCGCCAATGTCGAAATCAAGCATGTCGACCTGAACGAAACGATGGTGCGCGCCATCGCCCGCCAGGCCGAAGCGGAGCGCGAACGGCGCGCCAAGGTCATCCACGCCGAGGGCGAACTGCAGGCGTCCGAAAAACTGATGCAGGCCGCCCAGGTGCTGGCGCGCCAGCCGGGCGCCATGCAACTGCGCTACATGCAGACCCTGGCCAATATCGCCGGCGACAAATCGTCCACCATCGTGTTTCCCTTGCCGATAGAATTGCTCACCGGCCTGGCCGAGGTGGCGCGAACGAATACCCAAAAAAGTTGAGCAACTCCTCAGGACGGACTTAAATTTTGCGTATTGAGACTGGATACCGCGCCACGACTGGATCGGCCGTCAACAACGTTACTCCCTCAGTAATCGCCTGCGCGATCAAGATGCGATCAAATGGATCCTTGTGAATCAGCGGCAATCCATCGATCGCCAAAGTATGGGCTCCTGTAATCGGCAATTCCATGTACCCGTTGTCGAGCAGTCCCCGGCGCAACAGACGAGGATCGACTTGGAAATCGCCCCGACCCAGACCACGTTTGATCGCGATTTCCCACAAGCTTGCAGCACTGAAAATCAGCTCACTGGCGGGATCTTCAAGCAGCGCTCGCGCCGTTTTCGATAGTGCCTCTGGCTTGCCTGAGGCCCAAAGTAGTATGTGGGTGTCCAGTAGGTATTTCATGCGGCGCCATTGAATAGATCTTCAATGTGTGTGCGCCCCATTTCATCGAAATCAGCGGGAACAGATATATGGCCGGACAAAAATCCCAAGCGACGAACCACTGCCTTTTCTGGCTCCTGAAAAGCGCTCACTAGCGCCACCGGGCGTCCCGACTTGGCGATAATGAATGAATCCCCTTTTGCTGCTTCCTCGACCAGCCGGGAAAGATGAGTCTTTGCTTCGTGGATATTTATGATTTTCATAGCAGCACCTCGAACTAAGTTCAATTAGTCTAGTCCTAATGGCGATCAAGTGCAATCAATGTTCTGCCGTCGTGGCGCTCCTGTTTGCGCGAGACGCGCAGCGCCAAGAAAAAAGCCGCTATCGCTAGCGGCTCTCTAATTCAAGCGATCAACAATTAGCCGTTGAAGCCCTTGCCTTCGCCAGCCAGCCTGACCATCAGCGGCGCCGGTGCCCAGGCGTCGCCATGGCGGCCCCTGGCATATTTTTCCATCGCCATCAGCACGTTGGCCAGGCCGACCGAATCGGCGTAGAACATCGGGCCGCCGCGGAACAGCGGGAAGCCGTAGCCGGTCAGGTACACCATGTCGATGTCGGAAGCACGCATCGCGATGCCCTCTTCCAGGATGCGCGCGCCTTCATTGACCAGCGAATACACCAGCCGTTCGACGATTTCCTGGTCGCTGATCTTGCGGCGCTCGACGCCGATGTCGGCCGAGTGCTTGACGATCATGTCGTTCACTTCCTGCGATGCATAGGCCTTGCGGTCGCCCGCCTTGTAGTCGTACCAGCCCATGCCGGTCTTCTGGCCGTAGCGGCCCATTTCGCACAGCAAATCGGCGGTTTTCGAATACGTGATTTCCGGCGATTCGACATAGCGGCGCTTGCGGATATACCAGCCGATGTCGTTGCCGGCCAGGTCGCCCATGCGGAACGGGCCCATCGCGAAACCGAATTTTTCCACTGCCTTGTCGACCTGCTCCGGCAAACAGCCCTCTTCCAGCAGGAAGCCGGCCTGGCGGCTGTACTGCTCGATCATGCGGTTGCCGATGAAGCCGTCGCACACGCCCGACACGACGCCGGTCTTGCGCAGCTTTTTCGACAGCGCCAGCGTGGTGGCCAATACGTCCTTGCCGGTCTTCGCGCCGCGCACGATTTCGAGCAGCTTCATCACGTTGGCCGGGCTGAAGAAGTGGGTGCCGACCACGTCTTGCGGACGGGCGGTAAAGGCGGCGATCTTGTCCAGGTCCAGCGTCGACGTGTTCGAGGCCAGGATGGCGCCCGGCTTCATCACCGCGTCGAGCTGGCGGAACACGCTTTCCTTGACGCCCATGTCTTCGAATACGGCTTCGACGACGATGTCGGCGTCGGCGATTTCGTCATACGACAGCGTGCCGCTGATCAGGGCCACGCGCTGCTCGAATTTCTCCGGCGTCAGCTTGCCCTTCTTCATCGTGTTTTCATAGTTCTTGCGGATCGTCGCGATGCCCTTGTCCAGTGCTTCCTGCTTGGTTTCGAGCAGGACGACTGGGATGCCGGCGTTGACGAAGTTCATCGCAATGCCGCCGCCCATGGTGCCGGCGCCGATGATGGCCGCCTTCTTGATCGCGCGGGTCGGGGTATCGGCCGGCACGTCCGGCACTTTGCTGGCGACGCGTTCGGCGAAGAAGGCGTGGCGCAGCGATTTCGATTCCGGCGTCTGGATCAGGTGCAAAAAACGCTCGCGTTCAAACTTGAGGCCATCTTCAAATTTCTTGGTCACCGATGCGGCCACCGTTTCGACGCATTCGAGCGGCGCGGGGAATGGGCCGGCCATCACCTTGACGGTATTGCGGGTGAACTGCAGGAAGGCTTCGTGGTTCGGGTAGTCGACCTTGCGGTCGCGCACGCGCGGCAGCGGACGCACGTCGGCGACCTTGTTGGCGAACGCGATGGCCGAGGCGAGCAGGTCGGCATCGGCAGCGAACACTTCGTCGAACAGGGCCGTCTTGGCCAGTTTCTCGGACGCGATCGGGGTGCCGGAGACGATCATGTTGAGTGCCATTTCCAGGCCCAGCACGCGCGGCAGGCGCTGCGTGCCGCCGGCGCCGGGCAGCAGGCCGAGTTTGACTTCCGGCAGCGCGATCTGCGCGCCCGGCATCGCCACGCGGTAGGTGCAGCCGAGCGCCAGTTCGAGGCCGCCGCCCATGCACACGGTGTGAATGGCCGCGATGACCGGCTTGGTCGAGCCTTCGGCGGCGTTGATCAGCGTGTGCAGCGTCGGTTCGGTGAGCGCTTTCGGGGAATTGAATTCCTTGATATCGGCGCCGCCGGAGAAGGCCTTGCCGGCGCCGGTGATCACGATCGCCTTGACGGCGTCGTCAGCGAGCGCCTTGCGGATGCCGTTGACGGCGGCGGTGCGGGTCTCGAGGCCGAGGCCGTTGACCGGTGGATTGTTGAGTGTGATGACGGCAACACTGCCATTGACCTGGTATTCGGCGCTCATGTCTCTTCCTTTATTAGTTGAAGCAATCCATCAACTATACATCATAATAGTACGGTCGTATTATTTTTTATGCGCGTCCGGCAGGGCCTGTTCCGGCGGATAGGTGATCTGGGTTCCGTCGATGTGCGCGAAGGCGGTCAGCACGTGCGCTTTGCGCCCCTTCGGTCCGACAATGTCTTCGACGCGGATGCCTCGCACCAGCAAGGCGTCGCCGATCATCGAGCGGTGGCAGCGCCAGGGAACCGCTTCGGCGCACATCAGCACGCAACGTTCGGCGTGCGCCAGGTCCGCCACGCGCTCGACATTGTCGACGAACTGCCGGGACTGCATGTAATCGGCGTAGCCGCGAAACGACAAATTGCGCCAGCCCGCGTTCGGTGAATCGGGCCGCGCGTGGCGCAAGCCGCCGAGCCCCGGCAGATGCGTATAGGCGATGCCGAGCGCGTCCAGCGTAGCGGGCAGCGTATCCTGGTTGAACTGCGGATTGTGGCGCGAGCGCGGCACGGTGCGCACATCGAGCACGCGGACGATCTCGTTACGCTGAAGCAGATCGACAAAGATGCCCAGTGTCCGGTTCGAGTGACCGATGGTGCACACCAGGGGACTGTCCGGCGCCAGGTCATTGTTGGTGGGTTTCATAGCCCACACGCTAGCAGTGATGGCGCGCGTGCGTCTGTACGGCGACGCACTCCTCCCTGACGTTACACCTCGAGCCACTCCTTGCGCACCATTGCATTCGCCCTCAGCTCGGCCGGCGTGCCCTCGAACACGATCGCGCCGTGTCCCATCACATACACGCGCTGCGAGATTTCCAGCGCGATGGCCAGCTTCTGCTCGACCAGCAGCACCGAAATGCCCTTCTCCTTCAGGGCCAGCAGGTACTCGGCCACCAGCGCCACGATCTTCGGCGCCAGGCCCTCGGTCGGCTCGTCGATCATGATCAGGTCCGGGTCGCCCATCAGGCTGCGGCACAGCGTCAGCATCTGCTGCTCCCCGCCGGACAGGAAGCCGGCCGCCACGGCGCGCCGCTCCTCCAGCCGCGGGAACATGCGGAACATGTCGGCCAGCGACCAGCGCCCCGCCACCCCGGACTTCTTCTGGCCAAGCACCAGGTTCTGCTCCACGGTCAGCGTCGGGAAGATGTCGCGGTTTTCCGGCACGTAGGCCAGGCCCTTGTGCGCGATCTGGAAGGCTTTCAGCCCGAGCATTTGCTCGCCCTTGAAACTGACCGAGCCGGTCGCGCTGACCTGCCCCATGACAGCCTTGACCAGCGTCGAGCGCCCGACGCCGTTGCGTCCGAGCAGACTGACAATCTCGCCCTTGCCGATGTTCAGGTCGACCCCGTGCAGGATATGGCCCTTGCCGTAATAGGCATGCAGGTCGCGCACCTCGAGGATATTGTTCATGCGTGCTCCTGGCTGGCGTCGTGCCCGAGATAGGCCGCCTGGACGGCCGCATTCGAACGGATATTGGCAGGCGTGTCGCAGGCGATCACTTCGCCGTAGACCAGCACCGCGATCTTGTCGGCCAGTCCGAACACCACGCTCATGTCGTGCTCCACCATCACCAGCGATTTGCCGACCGTGACCTTGCGGATCAATTCCACGGCGGCATCGGACTCGGAACGGCTCATGCCGGCGGTCGGCTCGTCAAGCAGGATCACATCGGCCCCGCCGGCGATCGTGATGCCGATTTCGAGCGCGCGCTGCTCGGCATAGGTCAGTACCCCGGCCAATATCTTGCGCTGGCGCTGCAGGCCGATTTCCTCGAGCACCTGTTCGGCGCGCTCGTGGGCGTCGCGCAGGCCGTTCAGGCGCTGCCAGAACGAATACTTGTAGCCCATCGACCACAGCACCGCGCAGCGCAGGTTTTCGAATACCGACAGGTTCACGAACAGGTTGGATATCTGGAAGCTGCGCGCCAGGCCAAGCCGGTTGATTTCGAACGGCTTCCTGCCGCTGATGCTGGCCCCGTTCATGCAAATATCGCCGCTGGTGATGCCGAACCGTCCCGACACCAGGTTGAACAGGGTCGACTTGCCGGCCCCGTTCGGCCCGATTACCGCCACCCGCTCCCCCTTGCCGACCGTGAGCGTGGCGCCGCGGATGATTTCGGACTGGCCGAAGCTTTTTCGTACATCCTTCAGTTCTAGTGCGTTGCTCATGCCTGGCTCCCGCGCTGTTTGGCCGCGATATCGGCATTGACCTCACTCCAGGTGCTGTAATAGCCGGGCTGGATCTTGCGGTAGCCGAACAAGCCGACCGCGGTCAGCGCACCGGCCAGCAGCCATGGCCCGGCCGCCTTGGTGTCGACCTGCTGGCCGAACAGCTTCATGACGCTGCCGTTGGCGCCTTCGAGCGTCAGGTGGTACAGCATTTCGATGCCGATCACGACCCCGGCAACACCCAGCAGCGTCACCGCGCACACGGCCAGCAAGGGTTTCCAAATACGCCCGAACTGGCCGAAGTGCGCGACCCGCAGCAGCATCAGGATCAGGCTGGCCAGCCCGGCCGGCGCATAGCGCACCAGCAGGATGAAGAACAGGCCCAGGTACAGCTGCCAGGCCGGCGTGAAATCCGACAGCATGACCGAAAAGAACACGCCAATCACGGCGCCGAGCAGCGGGCCGAAGAAAAAGCCGATACCGCCGATGAACACGAACAGCAGCACCGCGCCCGAGCGGATCGCGCTGACGTTTTCCGCGCTGACGATCTCGAAATTGATCGCGCCCAGGGCGCCCGAGATTCCGGCGAAAAAAGCCGACAGGATCAGCGTCAGGTAGCGCACCCATTGGGTGTCGTAGCCGATGAATTCGACCCGCTCGGGGTTGTCGCGCACCGCATTGACCATCCGTCCCAGCGGGGTCTGGGTAAAGGCGAACATGGCGATGGTGCTGGCGAACAGCCAGGCCGCGATCAGGTAGTACACCTGGATCTGCGGTCCGTAGGTGATGCCGAACAGCGCTTCGCCGCGCACCCGGTTGGTGGTGATGCCGCCCTCGCCGCCAAAAAAAACCGGGAACATCAGCGAGCTGGCAAACACCAGTTCGACCAGGCCCAGGGTGATCATGGCGAAGGTGTTGCCCGACTTTTTGGTCGTCACGTAGCCGAACAGGACGCCGAACAGCAGCCCGAATACACCGCCCACCAGCGGAATCAGGGTCGTTGGAATCGCCGCGCCGACGCCGCTGCCGTTCATCGCGTGAACCGCAAAGAAGGCGCCAAGGCCCGAATACACGGCGTGGCCGAAGGACAGCATGCCGCCCTGCCCCAGCAGCATGTTGTACGACAGCGCGAAGATCATCACGGTGCCGATCTGCGACAGGATCGACAGCGCCGCGCCCCTGGAAAAGACCAGCGGCGCCACCAGCAGCACTAGCGCGAAGCCGCCCCAGACCAGCATGCGGGTAAAATTGACGGGAGTGAAAGTGAGCCTCATTCGCGCGTCCCCATCAAGCCCTTCGGCCTGAAAATCAGGATCAGCACCAGCAGCAAATAAGGCAGGATAGCCGCGCTTTGCGAGATGGTCAGCGTGAGCAGTTCGTAGCCGGGCGTGGCCTGCGTGATGCTGGCGCCCATGCCGTTCAACACCGACATCAGCGAATAATCGAGCGCCACCGCGAAAGTCTGCAGCACGCCGATCAGCAGCGAGGCGAAGAACGCGCCCGCCAGCGATCCCATGCCGCCCACCACGACCACCACGAAGATGATGCTGCCCACAGTGCCCGCCATGCCTGGCTCGGTGACGAAGGCATTGCCGCCGATGACGCCGGCCAGACCGGCCAGCGCGCAGCCGCCGCCGAACACCCACATGAAGATGCGCGGCACATTGTGGCCGAGCGCCTCCACCGCATTCGGATGGGTCAGCGCTGCCTGGATCACCAGGCCGATGCGGGTGCGGGTCAGCAGCAGGTAGATCCCGGCCAGCATCGACAGCGCGACCAGCATCATGAAGCCGCGGTACATCGGGAAGCTGGTGGAAAACAGCGTGAATAGCGGCCCGTCCAGCGATGGCGGAATCGGATACTTGACGGCCGAACGGCCCCAGATCAGCTGCACCAGTTCGACGATCAGGTAGGACAGGCCGAAGGTAAACAGCAGTTCCGGGATGTGCCCGTATTTATGGAGCGGACGCAGGCCGTAGCGTTCGACCAGCGCGCCGATCAAGCCGACCGCCAGCGGCGCGAGCACCAGCGCAGGCCAGAAACCGACCACGGAGCTGATGGTATAGGCCATATAGGCCCCGAGCATGTAGAAACTGGCGTGCGCAAAATTGAGCACGCCCATCATACTGAAAATGAGCGTCAGGCCGGACGAGAGCATGAACAGCAGCAGTCCGTAGCTGACGCCGTTCAGCAGGGTGAACAGCGTAAATTCCATGTGTAGATCGCAGACGTGAGGAGTTTGATAGATGCTGGCGGCAGGGGGCAAACCCCGGTGTTTCCGTTAGGGGGCTGACCCCGGTTCGAAGCCGCGAAACCGGGGGCAGCCCCCCAACAGAACAACCGGGGTCTGCCCCCTCTGCCGCTGGCCTATTTGATTAAACGCCCGGCCGCTTCATCTGGCACGACGTCGGCTGCGTCGCATAGTACGCGTCGATCTTCTTGTCCATCTTCCAGCCGTAGCCGGTGTTCTCCTGGTCGTACTTGACGCTCTTGCCGTCAACCTTGGACCAGGTGCCGATGTACAGCGGCTGCTGCAGCTGGTGGTCGACCTTGTTCATCATGACGCCGCCGTTCAGGCTCTGGAACTTGGCGCCTTCCATCGCGAACGCCACCTTGACCGGATCGGTCGACCTGACCTGCTTCATCGCCTGCGCCAGCATGCCGATGCTGCTGTGCGTCTGCGCGCTGTAGTAGTCGTCGTTGTACTTCTTCTTGAAGCCCTCGACGATGTCCTTGCCGGTGGCGATGTCGCCGTTGATCAGCCAGTTGCCGACAATTTTCACGTGGTCGGCGCCGGCCGCGCCCATCGCGGTCGGCACGCCCGTCGTCACTGCATAGTAGGTGTAGAAGTTGGCCTTCAAGTCAGCATCCTTGGCGGCGCGGATCAGCAACGCCAGGTCGGCGCCCCAGTTGCCGGTGATGACCGTGTCGGCGCCGGAGGCCTTGATCTTGGCGATGTAGGGCGAAAAATCCTTGACCTGCGCGATCGGGTGCAAATCGTCGCCAACGATCTTGATGTCCGGACGCTTGCGTTTCAGGTACTCCTTGGCGGCGCGGCTGACGGCCTGGCCGAAGGCATAGTTCTGGCCTATGATGTAGACGCTCTTGATGTCCTTGTTGGTCGCCATGTAGGACGTCAAGGCCTCCATCTTCA
>JANYGW010000161.1 GCA_025359245.1 Massilia sp. | reverse complement strand
GTGCGGCTCCTGGCAGCCGGCCCCGATCACTTCGCAGGCCTTGTCGGCGGCCGCCGCCAGCAGCGGCGTGCCTTGCGGGATGCCGGTCGCCAGCGCCGCGGCCGCGCTGATGGCGCCGATGCGCGTGCCCGGCGCCACCAGTTCCGGCAGCATCTGCGGCGTGACCGCCAGCGCCTGCCATTTCCAGTCGCTCTTCCTGGCCCAGCGCTGGCGCTTGTAGTCGAACGGCAGGTAGGCCACCTGCGAACCGGTCGAATCGACGAAGCGCCCGCACAGACGGTAATTCAAGAAGCCCGACAGCAGCAAGAACTTGTCGGTGCGCGCCCAGACATCGGGCTGGTGCGCCTTGATCCAGTTGATCTCGGCCTCGCCGCGGAAGTAATCGATCGTGCTCTTGACGCGCGCCAGCCGGAACGCCAGCGTCCACCAGCGCCCCAGCGGCGGCAGCGTGTCGGTGCGGCGCTGGTCCAGCCAGGTGATGGCCGGACGCAGCGGCTTGCCGTCCTTGTCCAGGCTGACCACGGTGCCGCGCTGGGTCGTCACCGCCACGCCGGCGATGCTGGCCTTGTCCACGTCCGGCTGCGTCCACAGGCCCTGGCAGGCTTCGCACACGGCGTGCCAGTAGCCGTCGGCGTCATGCTCGGCCCACCCGGGCTGCTCGGAAAAATACGCCTCCAGGAAGACCTGCGACTTGGCCACGATATTGCCGTTCAGGTCGAACAACAGGGCCCGCACGCTCTGGGTGCCGTTGTCGATGGAGAGGATGGTCTTGGCGCTCATGTCGGCAGGCTGTAATTAGTGTTCCATAATGCCAGATATGCAGCCTGACTAGTTTCCCACTGTAAATCTGTCCATTCCAGCTCCTCCTGGCAGATCGCGCGGATGCGCGCCATGTGCGCGACGCCGCCCCCGCGCAGCTGCAGGCCGAGGCGGGTGCGGCGCAGCAGCAGGTCTTCCAGGTGCTGCACGGCTTCGGAGCGCGCGGCCCAGCGCAGTTCGGCCCACAGGGTCAGGGTGCCGGGGATCAGTTCCAGTTCGCCCGGGTGGGCCGCGGTCAGCAAGGCGCCGGCGCTGGCGCCGTAGCGCCCTTCGATGCGCTGGCGTTGTACGCCGCGCAAGCGCATGCCCAACCTGGCGCGGCGCGCGAAGATCGGACGCGGCTCGAGCTTGTCGGTCCAGCCGGGCAGCAATGGCTTCGCATGCTTCAGGGCGTCGAGCGCGATCACGCGGAAGGTGGTCAGCTTGCCGCCGGTGACGGTCAGCAGGCCGTCGTCGACCCACACCGCGTGGTCGCGCCCTTCCTTCGACGGGTCGGCAGCGCCGCTGTCGATCACCGGACGCACGCCGGCATACGTGGCCAGCACGTCCGACTCCGTCAAGCCCTGCTGCGGGAACTGGGACTGCAGCGCCAGCATCAAATAATCGAGTTCAGGGCGCGTGATGGCCGCTTCGGTATTGAGTTCGCTGCCGTGGTCGACGTCGGTGGTGCCGACCAGGGTCACCCCCTCCCACGGAAAGGCGAATACGGGACGGCCGTCGGCCGGATGCATCAGGCTGACCGCCTGCGCCAGCGGCAAGCGCCAGGCCGGAAACACCAAATGGCTGCCGCGCAGCGGGCGAATCTTCGGCGCCGCGCCGGTCTGCCCGCGCAGGCCGTCGGCCCAGGCGCCGGTGGCGTTGATGACCAGCCGCGCGCGCACCTCGTGCACGGCGCCATCGACGGCGTCGAGCAGCTTCGCGCCGGTGACTGTGGTGCCGCTGCGCAGCAGCGTTTGCGCGGCCAGGTAATTGACCGCGACCCCGCCGTGCTCCTGCGCTTCCTGCAGCACGCGCAGCACCAGGCGCGCGTCGTCGGTCTTGGCGTCGGTGTAGCAGATCCCGCCCAGCAGGTCGTTGCGCCCGACGTTCGGCGCCATCATCAGGAACTCGCCGCTGTCGACGTAATGCCGCTCGCGCTTGCCCGACAACAGGTCATAGATGGCCAGGCCGAGCAAGAACGTCTTGCGGCCAGGCTTGCCGCCCACGTAGTCGGCGAAGGCGAAGCCCTGCGGCTCGACCAGGCCGCCGGCCTCGCGCATCAGCGCGTCGCGTTCGTGCACCGATTCGCGCGTCAGCCCGAACCGTCCTTCTTTCAAATAGCGCAGGCCGCCGTGCACCAGCTTCGACGAGCGGCTCGACGTGCCCCAGGCGAAGTCGCGCTGCTCGACCAGCAGCGCCTTCAGGCCGCGCCGCGCCGCTTCAAGCAAAATGCCGGCGCCGGTGATGCCGCCGCCGATGATCAACAGGTCCCACTCACGTTCGGCCAGGGCCGGCAGCGCGCCGCGCCAGCCGCACTCCCACGGGCCGCTCACAAGGCCACCAGTTTGCCGGGATTCATCCGGCACTCCGGGTCGAAATGGCGGAACAGCGCCTTCATCGCGCCGATGCCGAGCGCGCCCTTCTCCGCTTCCAGGTAGGGCGCGTGGTCGGAGCCGACGCCGTGCTGGTGGCTGATGGTGCCGCCGTTGTTGACGATCGCTTCCGACACGGCCGCCTTCAGCGCGCGCCAGCGCGCCAGGTCGCCCTCGTAGGAACCGGACAGGCGGTACACGAACGTGGTGTACACGCTGGCACCCTGCGCATACACGTGCGACAAGTGGGTGTAGGTGTGAACGCGCTCGCCGCGCGCGCCCAGCGTTTCGGTCGCGGCCTGCTCGACCGCGTTCATCATGCTCGTCACGCCCGGCCAGTCGACCGCGGTTTCGACGGTGTCGATCGCGTAGCCGTGCTGCCAGGCCGTGTTGCGCAGGTAGACGTTGCGGAAGCGGTTCTGCTTCCATTTGTCGCCCATCTGGCGTCCGACGTGGACGCCGCCGAAGTCGCGCGCCAGCGCCAGCGCGGCGCGCAGGGATGCCTTGGCGCCGCGTTTGGCGCCGCTCACGCCGATCATCAGCATGCACTTGCCTTCGCCGCAGCCGCGCCAGGCGAGGTAGGTTTCCAGCACGCCGATCAGCCTCTTGTGGCCGGCCAGGGTCAGCATCGTCACCGTCTCGAGCGGATTGGACATGCGCAGCATCGACAGCGGCAACTTGGCCTGGGCGATTTCGCGCGTGGCCAGGCAGGCCGCATCCCAGTTCGGGAAGAACACCGCGTGGAAGCTTTCATAGGCCGGCTGGCGCGTGATGCGCACCGTCGCTTCGGTCAGGATGCCCATCCGGCCTTCGGAGCCGAGCACTATTTCGCGCAGGTCGGTGCCGGCCGCCGACGCCGGAAAGGTCGGCAGGTCGAAGCGGCCGACCGGGGTTTCGACGCGCCCGCCGGCGAACATCTGTTCGATGCGGCCGTAGCGCAGCGACTGCTGGCCGGACGAGCGCGTGACGACCCAGCCGCCCAGCGTCGAATACTCGAACGACTGCGGAAAGTGGCCCAGCGTGAAGCCGTGCGCGCGCAGCTGCGCTTCCAGGTCGGGTCCGAACACGCCCGCCTCGAAGGTCGCCAATTGGGCTTCGACGTCGAGGTTGAGCAGTGCCCGCATGCGTGTGAGGTTGACCGTCAAGACCGGCTTGTCGCCGGCCGGGACGGTCAAGTGTCCGGCAACGCTGGTAGCGCCGCCGCACGGGATAAGCAGTGCGCCGCACTTGGCGGCATAATCGAGCAGGTCGCGCACTTGCGCGCCGCTTTCGGGAAAAGCGACGCCGTCCGGCGCCGTGTCGATGCGCCCGTAGCGCATGCGCAGCCAGTCCGGCAGGCTCTGGCCGAGCGCATTGGCCAGCCGGGTGGCGGCCGACGTGTCGACCAGATGGTGCGGCGGCAGGCGCGAAGGGCCGATCCGGGCGCAGGCATTGCGGTGGGTGGCGTCATTCATTTTGGCGCCCTGGCCCAGCCGTTCCTGCAAAAACACCAGTGCATCGTCGCCCAGCGCAAAATCAATGGCGTCGTCGCCCCAACCGTTCCACCGTTTCATCATTTTTTCCCGTTATACTTGATCTGTTTCTATTGCTGCAGATTAACGCCCGCCCGCCTTTTCGTATTGCGCTTTTATGACAACAACCTTGTTCAAACATGCCAGCAGTCAGGCCTGACGCCCGCCGCGTCACCGGCTCGTATCTCCAGCCCCTGTTAGAGGCGGCCGAGGCTCGCGGCGTCAGCGCGCGCGCGCTGGCGAGCGCGGCGCGCTTGCCGCCCGACCTGCTGGCCGGCCTGCCCGACTCGATTTCGGCCAACGACTACGTCAACCTGCTGGCGGTCGGCGCCGAACTGGCCAACGACCCGCATTTCGGCCTGCACGTGGGCGAACGGGTCAAGCTGGGCACCTACAGCGTGTATGGCCTGATCCTGCTGTCGTGCCGCGACTTCGGCCAGGTGTTCCAGCAAACGATGCGTTATGAACAACTGGCGCACGACCTGGGCCGCTCCGAACTGGAGCTCGACGGCGCCAACGCCGAATACCACTGGCTCTCCAACTACCCGTCCGGCACGCGCCACCTGGTCGAAAGCGTGTTCGCCGGGATCCGCGTGTTCAGCACCTGGCTGGCCGGGATGGAGCTGCCGTCGTCGAAAATGCAGTTCATGCACGCGCAGCAGGCCGACGATTCGGAATACCTGCGCCTGTTCGGCGCGGTGCCGCTGTTCGGCCAGCCGGTCAACGCCGCCACCTTCAACGCCCAGCTGCTGGCCTGGCCGGTGCCGAATGCCGACGTGGGCCTGTATCCGGTGCTGCAGCAGCACGCCGAACAGCTGTTGCGCGAACGCTCGCGCAGCGGCGAAGGCATCGCCGCCCAGGTGCATGCGGCCATCATCAAGAATTTGGCGCACGACCGGGTGCGCCTGTCGTCGATCGCCGACGAGCTCAAACTGTCGCCGCGCACGCTGCAGCGCAAGCTCAACGAGGCCGGCGCCAGCTTCCAGCAGGTGCTCGACCAGGCCCGCTTCGCGCTGGCCACCGACTACCTGCGCCAGGAGAGCCTGTCGCTGGTCGACATCTCGTTTTTGCTGGGCTACCAGGAGCAAAGCGCGTTCACCCACGCGTTCAAGGAGTGGGCCGGCGTGAATCCCGGCGCCTGGCGCGAAGGCGCGCAATGTCGCCTATAATGTGGACGCCGTTTCCTGCTCCGATAACCCTGGTACTGCCGTGAACCCACACCTCGACAAGCTGCACCCCTACCCGTTCGAAAAACTGCGCCAGCTGTTCGCGGGGATCACCCCGAATCCCGACTACACGGCCATCAGCCTGGGGATCGGCGAGCCGAAGCACCCGACCCCGGCCTTCATCCAGAAAGCGCTGGCGCACAACCTGCAGGGACTGGCCAACTACCCGACCACGCACGGCAGCGACGCCCTGCGCGCGGCCATCGCCGGCTGGATCGAACGGCGCTACGGCATACCCAAGCTCGACGCGGCCACCATGGTGCTGCCGGTGAACGGCTCGCGCGAGGCGCTGTTCGGGATCGCCCATTGCGTGGTCGACGCGTCCAAAACCGCGCCGCTGGTGATGTGCCCCAATCCGTTCTACCAGATCTATGAAGGCGCGGCCTTCCTGGCCGGCGCCGAACCGTACTTCGTCAACTCGGACCCGGCCCGCAATTTCGGCTGCGATTACGCCAGCGTGCCCGACGCCATCTGGCCGCGCGTGCAGCTGCTGTATCTGTGCTCGCCGGGGAACCCGACCGGCGCCACGCTGACGCTGGACGACTGGCAGCAGCTGTTCGCGCTGGCCGACACGCACGGCTTCATCATCGCGGCCGACGAATGCTATTCGGAGATCTACCACGGCAGCATGGCGCCGCTGGGCGCGCTCGAGGCGGCGCACGCGCTGGGCCGCAGCGGCGGCGCCACGCCGTATGCGAACCTGATCGTGTTTTCCAGCCTGTCGAAGCGCTCCAACGTGCCGGGCATGCGCTCCGGTTTCGTCGCCGGCGATCCGGCCGTCATCAAGAAATTCCTGCAGTACCGGACCTACTGCGGCGGGGCCATGGCGCCGCCGGTGCAAGCGGCGTCGATCGCGGCCTGGGGCGACGAAGCCCACGTCCAGGAAAACCGCAACAAGTACCGTGAAAAATTCACGCTCGTCACGCCGATGCTCAAGCAGGTGATGGACGTCGACCTGCCCGACGCCGGCTTTTACCTATGGGCCGATGTGCGCCGCACCGGCCTGACCGATACCGAATTCGCGCGCCGCCTGTATGTTGATTTTAATGTTACAGTGTTGCCCGGGAGCTACCTTGCGCGCGAAGCGCATGGCGTCAATCCCGGCCAGAACCGCATCCGCATGGCGCTGGTCGCCGAAGTCGACGAGGGCGTCGAAGCGGCGCAGCGCATCGTCCAGTTTTGCAGCACCCTGAAAAAATCCTGAACCACTTAGACCACGACATCATGACCCAACAACTGCAGAACATCATCGACACCGCCTGGGAACAGCGCGCCGAAATCACCCCGTCCAACGGCAGCGCCGAAGTGCGCGACGCCGTGGCCCACGTGATCGCCGGGCTGGACGACGGCAGCATGCGCGTGGCCGAGAAAAGCGGCGCCGACTGGGTCGTCAACCAGTGGATCAAGAAGGCCGTGCTGCTCTCGTTCCGCCTCGAAAACAACAGCGTCATGACGTCCGACGGCACCATGCAGTTCTACGACAAGGTGCCCACCAAGTTCGCCAACTACACGGCCGACGATTTCGCGCGCGGCGGTTTCCGCGTGGTGCCGCCGGCAGTGGCGCGGCGCGGCAGCTTCATCGCCAAGAACGTGGTGCTGATGCCGTCGTTCGTCAACATCGGCGCCTACGTCGACGAAGGCTCGATGGTCGACGCCTGGGCCACGGTCGGTTCGTGCGCGCAGATCGGCAAGAACGTCCACCTGTCGGGCGGCGTCGGCATCGGCGGCGTGCTCGAGCCGATGCAGGCCAACCCGACCATCATCGAAGACAATTGCTTCATTGGCGCCCGCTCGGAAATCGTCGAAGGTGTTATTGTCGAGGAAAACTCGGTCATCTCGATGGGCGTCTACATCGGCCAGTCGACCAAGATTTACGACCGCGCGACCGGCGAAGTGACTTATGGTCGCGTGCCGGCCGGTTCGGTGGTCGTGTCGGGCAACCTGCCTTCGGAAGACGGCAAGTACAGCCTGTACTGCGCGGTGATCGTCAAGCGGGTCGATGCAAAAACGCGCGCCAAGACGGGCATCAACGAATTATTGCGCAGCATTTAAAATAGCGTTTCACCAGGAGACCAGCATGGCAATGGACCGCTTGTTCCAGTTGATGAAAGAAAAGAATGCCTCGGATATGTTCTTCGCGGTCAATTCTCCCGTCCAGATCAAGATCAATGGCAACCTGATCCCGATTAACCAGCAGAAGCTGGACCCGGACAACATCGACGCCCTGCTCAGCGAAGTGGCGACCCAGGAGCAGATGGCCGAACTGCGCCGCGAGAACGAGCTGAACATGGGTATTTCGGTCCCCAACCTGGGCCGGTTCCGCTTGTCGGCATTCCGCCAGCGCGGCACCATTTCGGCCGTGTTCCGTTTCGTGCCGGCGGTCATCCCCCAGCTCGACGACCTGGGCTTGCCGCCCATCCTGTCGGAACTGATCATGGAAAAGCGCGGCCTGCTGCTGCTGGTCGGCGCGACCGGCTCGGGCAAGTCGACCACGATCGCCTCAATGCTGGACCACCGCAACGAACTGCGCGCCGGCCACATCCTGACCCTGGAAGACCCGATCGAGTACCTGTTCAAGAACAAGAAATCGATCGTCAACCAGCGCGAGATCGGCTCCGACACGACCAGCTTCTACGTGGCGCTGCGCAATTCGATGCGCCAGGCGCCGGACTGCATTTTGATCGGCGAGATCCGCGACAAGGAAACCATGGCCGCCGCGCTGGCCTACGCGCAGTCGGGCCACCTGGTGCTGGCCACGCTGCACGCGAACAACAGCTACAACGCGCTGAACCGCATCATCAGCTTCTACCCGATCGAGAACCGCGCGGCGCTGCTGCAGGATCTGTCGTCGGCGGTCAAGGCCATCGTGTCGCAGCGGCTGGTGCGCTCGGCGGCCGGCGGCACGCGCCAGGCGGCGGTCGAGATCATGGTCAACACGCGCTACGTGTCGGACCTGATCGAAAAAGGCGAGATCGGCCAGATCAAGGAAGCGATGGAGAAGAGCTTGTCGCCCGGATCGCAATCGTTCGAATCGGCGCTGTTCCAGCTGGTCAAGAGCGGCCTGGTGACGCAGGAAGAAGCGCTGGCCAATGCCGATTCGGCGACCAACTTGCTGTGGCTGCTTAATAACGGTCCGGACAGCGCCAACAACGCCGCCGACATCGCGCAGTCGAAGGTCGACGACGAAGGTGCGAACTTTACGGAGTTCACGCTCAATACCTGAGCGCTCCAGCATCAAATACCGCCACGGTGCCCGCTTGGACCGTGGCGTTTTTTTCGTGAAGACAGACCGAGATGAACACCTTTTTCAAGAAGCTCCGATGGGAAGTGCGGTTTTGGCTGGCTATCTTCGTCCTCCAGCTCGTGTTGATATGGTGGTGCTATCCGTCCGCAAAAGAGATCGTGCCGATACAGGTTGTCAGCGGAACGTTAAAAGTCATCCCAGGAAAAATGATGACACCTCATATATTGTTGCAACTCCAGATTATTTTCTCCATTGCGGCGCCAGTTTTGAGGGCCATCGGGGCGGTTGCCGCATTCGTGAGCTGAATGGGCAAGAAGTTACTGTGAAAGGTAGGGACTTCGGGCGCGCACCTTCTCCTCTCGCATGACGCGAGTAAGAAAATGCCGCCAGGCCCGACCCCTCGTTGTGGCGACTACATTATGCTGGTGCCGAGGCCTTGCCTGGCCACTGGCCGATC
>JANYGW010000130.1 GCA_025359245.1 Massilia sp. | reverse complement strand
ACACGACCGCCGCGCAGCAGCACGACACTGTGTTCTTGCAGGTTGTGGCCTTCACCGCCGATGTACGAAATGACTTCGAAACCGTTGGTCAGGCGAACTTTGGCGACTTTACGCAGAGCCGAGTTTGGCTTCTTTGGAGTCGTCGTATATACACGGGTGCAAACACCACGTTTTTGCGGGCTGTTTTCCAGCGCCGGCGATTTGCTTTTCACGGTCAGAGCGACACGTGGATTGCGAATCAGTTGATTGATGGTTGGCATCGTTATAAATCCAACAAAATTACAACATGAATAACCCGGACAAACGCCCGGGGACTAAAACTTGAGCCTCGAACAAGGCTGACAGCGGAGGCGCCGATAGCCACTCGCAAGGGAGCGGCTGCGGCACGCACACATATGTGCAGAATAAATTCGAGAACTCGCGAGTATAAGCGGGTATTGGGGGAAGGTCAACCAGTTTACCGCCCGGCAACGAACTAAGCGGCATGGCTCGCCCCTGTGCAAGGCGGGGGTATCGGCAACCCGAGCCAGCAAGTCTACGCCGTTTTCTTGCAAGGTGTAATTAAAAATCCCTCGTGGGGAAAAAGCGCCGGATAATACGCCGTCCTCACTTCCAGCCGCCCTGCCCCATGCTTTCAGTACTGCGCCGCCCCGCCAACCTGTACTTGTTGTTGACCTATCTGGCGCTGTCGGCCGTCCCCTTCGTCCCCATGCTCATGGGCAAACCGCTGGAGCGCCCGTGGCAGGTGCTGGGCGTGGAATTCGTCGCCTGGGTGGCGGCCTGGGCCATTTTCAAGCGCCCGGCCTGGTTCCACTGGCTGCTGGTGCCGGCCTTCCTGGCGCTGCCGGCCGAAGTCTACCTGTATACCTATTATGGCCAAGGCATTTCCACGCACCATCTGGGGATCATCGCCGAGACCAGTCCCAAGGAGGCGATGGAGTTCCTGGGCAATACCATCTGGCTGATGCTGGCGGCGATGCTGGGCGTGCTGGCCTGGATGGTCACCACCTTCATGGCGGCGCGCCGCACCCGCGAGCTGGACTGGAGCGACCCCTCGCGCTGGGTCACGCTGGCGGTGCTGGCGCTGGGCGCCGGCGTGTGGGCCTGGGGCTATGAATTCGGGATCGCGGCCAAGCCGCAGCCGGCGCCCGCGCTCGCCGCCAGCGCTGCGCCCGCCAAGCCGTCCGCGTCCGTCGCAGCCTCGGCCAAGGCGTCGGCCTCGGCGTCGGCCGCGGAGGACGATGAAGAGGACGACGACGACGACGCGGCCAGCATCCCCAAGGAAGACCAGGCGATCGCTGGCGCCGGCCTGAGCGGCTGGAAATGGCGGCCGCTGCCGCGCCAGCTCCAGCTGCCGGTCGAGTTCGATGCATTTGCCCACTCCTGGCCGTTCGGGCTGGTCGCGCGCAGCTATGATTTCTTCAAGGAACGCCGGCACCTGGACACGCTGGCCGCGCGCAACCGCAGCTTCAGCTTCCATGCGCGCCAGGCCGACCCGGACGGCAAGCCCGAAATCGTGGTCATGGTCATCGGCGAATCGTCGCGCTACGACCGCTGGCGCCTGAACGGCTATGAGCGCGACACCAATCCGCTGCTGAGCAAGGAAGCCAACCTGGTGACCCTGCCCGATGTCATCACCCCGGTGTCGGCCACCCGGCTGTCGGTGCCGGTGATGATTTCACGCAAGCCGGCGATGCAGAGCCTGGTCGACGGCTTCGCCGAGAAATCCTTCCTGACCGCCTACAAGGAAGCCGGCTTCAAGACCTTCTGGCTGTCCAACCAGGTCTCGTTCGGGGAATACGACACGCCGGTGTCGGTGTTCGCCAAGGAAGCGGACGTGATCCAGTTCCTGAACCTGGGCGGCTTCACGAACAACTCGAACTTCGACCAGATCCTGCTGGGGCCGCTGAAATCGGCGATTGCCGACCGCGCGTCCAAGAAGCTGATCGTGCTGCACTCGCTGGGCAGCCACTGGAACTACAGCCAGCGCTATCCGAAGGCATTCGACCGCTGGACGCCGTCGTTGTTCGGCGTCGACAAGCCGGTCTACACCAACACCGCGATCAAGCCGCGCATGAACAACAGCTACGACAGCAGCATCTTGTATACGGACTGGTTCCTCGACCATGTGATCGGCCTGCTCAAGCAGTCAGAGCAGCGCAGCGCGCTGATGTACGTGGCCGACCACGGGCAGACGCTGTACGACAAGACCTGCAACCTGGCGTTCCACGGCCATAACACGCAATTCGAATTCCATGTGCCGGCCTTCGTCTGGTATTCCGACCTGTATGCGGCGCGCCATCCGGACAAGGTGATCCAGCTGCAGCAGCACCGCACGGCGCGCCTGGCCACCGAGAATGTGTTCCACACCCTGCTCGACCTGGCCGACATCCGCTACCAAGGCGAGCGCCTCGAGTGGAGCTTCCTCAATCCGCGCTTCAAGCAGCACAAGCGCTATGTCGACAGCTACGGCTGGAGCAACTACGACAATGCGACGCTGAAGGGCGATTGCCGCGAAATCATCGACAAGGGCAAGCCGCTGAAGCGGGATCAATAGCGGCGCCACAAATTGCTGATTGCGGCGCTGAAAACCCGCTACAATCCCTTGCAAAAATCACCAGATTTCAAGCAAAGGATACGATGCGGTCGATCGCACGCCAATTTGAGCTGTCCCGGCACGGCACAGCCAGCAATGTACGCCCGATGGAAGGCTTGCGCGGCTTCGCCGTGTTCCTCGTCTTCCTGGTCCACTATGTGACGCTGAGCGCGCCGTGGATCGCCGCCGCGACGCCGCTGGCCGCCTTCGCGCACGCGCTGCACACGCTGGGCAATGCCGGCGTCGACCTGTTTTTCGTGTTGAGCGGCTACCTGATCTACGGCTCCATCATCGCGCGCGCGCAAGCCTTCCTGCCGTTCATGCGGCGCCGCATCGTGCGCATCTATCCGGCCTTCTGCGTGGTGTTCGCGCTCTACCTGGCGCTGTCGCTCGCCGTTCCGGACCAGAGCAAGATCCCCGCGTCCGGCTTCGCCGCGTGCATCTATGTGCTGCAGAACTTCCTGCTGCTGCCAGGACTGTTTCCGATCGAGCCGATCATCACCGTGGCCTGGTCGCTCAGCTATGAGATGTTCTACTACCTGGCCATTCCGTTCGCGGTCGCGCTGCTGCGCCTGCGCGCGCGCAGCGCACGCTGGCGCGTGCTGTTCTTCGCCGCGCTCGGCGCCGCCTTCGCCGGCTACTGCGCGCTGTGGGGCGGACCGGCGCGGCTGCTGATGTTCATCGCCGGGATCTTGCTGTCCGAGGCGCTGCGCAGCGGCGCGCTGCCGGCGCCGCGCAGCGCGCTGGCGCTGGCATGCCTGATCGCGGGCCTGCTGGCCACCATGCTGTCCGGACCGGGCATGGCCGTGGTCAAGGTGGTGCTGTTGTGCGCGAGCTTTTTCAGCGTCTGCTACGCCTGCTTCAGCCAGCCCGAAGCGGCGCTGGCGCGGGCATTTTCATGGACCCCGCTGCGCTGGCTGGGCAACATGAGCTATTCCTACTACCTGCTGCACGGCCTGGCGCTGAAATGCGCTTTCATCGTGCTGATGGCCGTGCTGCCGCCGGCCGGCCACGACGCGCTGGTCTTCTTCGGCCTCATGCCGCTGATGTTCGCGCTGACGCTGGTGCCGAGCGCCGCCCTGTTCCTGCTGGTCGAACGGCCTTTCTCGCTGGCGGGCGCAGTGCGCGCGCCGGCCTTCGCCGCGCCGGCCACGGCGCAGGAGTCATCATGATAAAACCGGCACGGCTTGCCTCGATCGACATGTTGCGCGGCTTCGTCATCGCACTGATGGCGCTCGACCACACGCGCGACTTTTTCGGCGTCGCCCCGTTCAATGCCGAAGACCTGGCGGCCACCAGCCCGGGCTGGTTCTGGACGCGCTGGGTCACCCATTTGTGCGCCACCGTGTTCGTGCTGCTGGCCGGCAGCTCGGCCTTCCTGCGCGGCCAGGGCAGCGGCGTGCCTGCGCTGTCGCGCTACCTGGCCACGCGCGGCGCCATGCTGCTGGTGCTGGAAGCGACCTGGATCAGTTTCAGCTGGCAGTTCGGCTACCACGTCATGATCTTCCAGGTGATCTGGGCGCTCGGCGCCGGCATGCTGATCCTGGCGCTGCTGGTGTGGCTGCCGCGTCCTGCCATCGGCGCGTTCGCCGCGCTGATGATACTGACCCACAATGGCTTCGACGCGGTCCAGTCCAAGAGCCTGTTCTGGACTGCCTGGCACCAGGGCGGTTTCTATCCGTTCCCCGAGGGCTGGGGCCTGGAAGGCATCGTCTTCATGTATCCGCTGATGCCGTGGGTGGGCCTGATCGCGGCCGGCTACGCGCTCGGCCCCGTGTTCCTGTGGGAGCGCGCGCGCCGCGAGCGCTTCCTGCTCAGCGCCGCCGGCGTGCTGCTGCTCGCTTTCGTGGCGCTGCGCGCGTTCAATCTGTACGGCGACCCCGATCCATGGTCGGCGCAAGGGCGCGGCCCGATGTTCGACCTGATGTCCTTCCTGCGCGTGCACAAATACCCGCCGTCGCTGCTGTACTTGTGCGTCACCGGCGCCATCGGCCTGCTGCTGCTGGCGCTGTTCGAGCGGATCCGCCCGAACAAGGTGCTGCTGCTGTTCGGCGGCGCGCCGCTGTTTTTCTACGTGGTCCACATCGCGCTGATCCACTTCCTCGGCAACCGCTACTTCGACCTGCGCTTCGGCGGCGGCCCGTATTTCAGCAACGGCAAGGCTCACTGGCCGGACGGCTATGTGCCGTCGCTGCTGGTGGTCTACGGCGCCTGGCTGGCGATGCTGGCGATCATGTACGGACTGACCTGGCTGTGGACGCGCCGCCGGCGGCGTCAGGCCAGCACGG
Organism: Massilia sp.; assembly: GCA_025359245.1. Classification (GTDB taxonomy): domain Bacteria; phylum Pseudomonadota; class Gammaproteobacteria; order Burkholderiales; family Burkholderiaceae_D; genus Telluria_A. The sequence goes on along the minus strand of JANYGW010000130.1, from coordinate 24,370 downwards.
CGCTGCAATCGGCCGGGTGAGCCAGGTAGGCGCTGAGCCAGTCGAACACCTTGCCGGCGCCCTCTTCCACCTGCCGGCCGAAGCCGCGCTGCGCCAGTAGCGCGATGCCGTTGGTGTGCGCCAGCACGCCCGGCGACAGCGTCAGCACGCCGTCGGCGCCGCGCGCCACGCACAGCGGCGACAAGCGGTGCGCCAGCAGCGATCCGAGCACCAGGTTGTGCGACGAGACCACCACCAGTCCCCTGGCCGCCAGCACGTCCAGCACCGAGGCCGCCGCCGACACCGATTCGAGGTGGTTGGTGCCCCTGAAGATTTCATCGATGATGCAGATGCCCGGATGCGGCCCGTCGGCCGCGGCCAGCAATTCCTGCGCGCGGCGCAGCTCGGCCATGTACAGGCTTTCGCCGCCCAGCAGCGAGTCTTCGCCCTGCATGCTGGCGTACACCGGCAGGTCAGGCACGAGCGCGCTGCGCGCATAGCAAAAGCCGAAGGCGCGCGCGGCCACCAGGTTGATGCCGACCGTGCGCAGCAAGGTGCTCTTGCCGATCCCGTTCTGGCCCGAGATGAAGGCGCCCTTGCCGCGCAGCGCCAGCGTCAGCGGCTGGGCCTGGGGCAGCAGCGGATGGACAGCGTCGGCCAGCGAAATGGCGTCGGCGGCGCCGAACGCGGCCCAGCAAAATGCCGGCGCCCGCAGCAGGTGGCGCGCCAGCGCAATATCGGCTTCCAGGTTGGCCAGGCGGGTGAAGCAAGCGCGCAGCAATGTGAAATTTTCTTTCACCAAGCCAATACATTTGAAATAATGTTTCACATTGGCCAGCATGAACCAGTCCATGTAGAGGCTGCTTCCGGGCATCAGCTTTGCATGCGGATTGCGCGTCAGGCCGCGATTGAGCTTGCTGGCCGCCGCCGCATCGGGCCCGTCCAGCAGGCGTTCGACGCGCAGCAGCATCTGCAGCGAATTGATCGAACGCTGCCATGTTTCGATGCGTTCGTGGTAGCGCGCCTGGGCCGCCACCAGCACGTACAGCGCCAGCGCGCTGGCCAGCCAGGCCGCTGGGGTCCACAGGACGGCCGCGATCGACGCGGCCAGCAGCGCCAGCGGCGCCCACGTGCAGCCAGCCCACCACGGCCTGGCCGGCATGACTTCTTCATACAGCAGGGTCGCGATCTCCTGGTCCGCGTGGCGCAGCGACTTGCAGCGCTGGTGCAGCAGTTCCAGCGCGGCGGGATCGTCCATCAATTGCGCCACACTGGCGCGCCGTGCGGCGCCCTGTCCGCTGCGCAGGCGCTGGTACAGGGCATGCTGGCCGAAGATGCTGACCTCGGCCGACAAGCGGGCCAGCCATGTCTCGAGCAGCAGGTCCTTCCAGGTGGTGTCGTCGAGCGAGGCGCCGGCCGGGTCGCTGCACAGCCGGTGCAGCTGCGCGACATCGCTGGCGACGAAAGGAAAGTCGGCCGGCTCGCGGTCCGGGATCATCAGCAAGGTGCGGCACTGGTTCACTGCATGCGTCCACAGGGCGGACAGCTTTGACACAAACGCGGACATGGGGGGCTTTCGGGCAGCCGGGCACGCTGCCCGGCATCACCGTCCCAACAATGTGGGCATTGTGGCAAATATCAAGCCCGCCTCACGGCCCCATCAAATCCCATTGGCGGCGCGGCCCGGCCAGCACGCGCGCCGCCACCGCCCTGCCCACGCCATTGGCGATCAGGTAATCGCGCGCCGCGTCGGTGCCGAAAATCTCCCAATAGATCAAGCCGACATCGATGCTGTCGGCCAGGACGTGGTTGATGCGCGCATCGCGGATGCGCCCGCGCCGCAATTTTTCGTATCGACTCGCCATGAAGCCCGCCACGTAGGGACCCTGCAGATGGATTTCAGCGGCTGCGCCGGGTCGCCGCAGCGGACGCCGCGCGCTGCAATTCCGCGTGCGGCGTTCTGGCGCCGGCGTCGCCGCTAAAGAGCACCTGCATGCCCTCGCGGTCGGCTATTTCGACGTCGCGATGCTCGACCCGGATCCAGCCGTTGCGCTTGAAGCGCGCGATCAGGCGGCTGACGCTTTCGGCGGTAATGCCAAGATAGCTGCCGATATCGCCGCGCGACATGCTCAGCCTGAACGATTTTCCCGAATAACCGAGCGCGGCATAGCGTGACGACAGGGTCAACAGAAAATAGCCGAAGCGCTGGTCGCAGCGCATGTTCGACAAAAAGGTCGCCGACGGCCCTTCGTTGACGACGCATTGGCTCATCAACTGCAGGAACTGGCGCTGCACTGTCGGCGCGGCGCTCATCGCCGCTTCCAGGTCGGCATACGGAATTTCGCATACTTCGCTGTCCTCCAGCGCGACGGCGCGAAACTGATGCCTTCCGGTGGCGATCGCGTCCAGTCCCATCAGGTCGCCGGCCATATGAAAGCCGATCACCCGCTGCTGGCCCATGGGATCGAGCGCGAACACCTTGAACTGGCCGAAGCGCACCGCGTACAGCAGGTCGAGCCGCTCGTTCGGAACGAACAAGCTCGCGTGGCGCGCGATGCGGCGCCTGCCGCTGATGATTTTTTCGAACGGGTCATCGGCGAGTTTTCCGGGCGCGCCGGAAAGAGATCTGGGCAGCGCCTGGTTTGAAACCGGTGCGTCAGCCTGCGGCCAGCTGCTCGCCGTGATGGCGTAAAGGTGTGAGGTCATGATATTCCCGCTCAATGAAACGGCCGCGCCCGCAGCGCGGCTCCGCACTTCAAATAAAGCCTTCTTCCATCGCATACCGGGTCAGCTCGGCATTGCATTGCATGCCGAGTTTTTCCAGCACCCGCGTGCGATAGGTCGACACCGTTTTGGGGCTGAGGAAAAGGCGCTCGCCGATCGCGGTGAGCGCCTCGCCTTCGGCCAGGCGCTTCATGATGTCGAACTCGCGGTCGGACAGTTCTTCATGCAGGTACAGGTGCGCCCCCTGCATGCGCCGCCTCAGCGGTTCGGCAAACTGCGGCGGGTAATAGCGCCCGCCCGCCGCCGCCTTGCGCACGGCCGTCATCAGGATCTCCGCATCGACGCCCTTGGTCAGGTAGGCGGCCGCGCCCTGCTTGAGCGCGCGCACCGCGTACGCGCTCTCCGGATAGGCGCTCAGCATGATGACCGGCAGCTGAGGCCTGGTGGCCTGCAGCACGCGCAACAACTCCAGCCCCCCTTTGTCCGGCAGATTGATGTCGGAGATGACCAGGTCGAGCTGGCACGTCTCCACTTGCGCCAGCGCGTCGGCCACGCAAGCGGCTTCGGCGACGACGCGGATATCGTCGCAGCTTCCCAGAATGAGCCGCACGCCGCCGCGCGCGATCAGATGGTCGTCGACCAGCAGCACCCTGATCATGCTAGTCATGATTGCCGTCTCCCAGCTGCAGGGACAGCACCAGCACCGTTCCCTGGCCCGGCTGCGACGTGATGGCCAGCGTGCCGTTTTCCTGGCGCGCCCGCTCGACCATGCCAAACCATCCCATCGCGCCGGTTCGGAACTCGCGCGGCGGTTCACAGCCGACGCCGTCGTCGGCGATCGTCACCGTCAGCGTTGTCGCCGTGCTGTCGACCCGCACTGCCACGTGGCTGGCCTGCGCGTGGCGCTCGACGTTGGTCAACGCTTCCTGGACGACGCGAAAGATCATCAATGCCCGCTTGCCGCCAAGCTCACTGTCGGACGGCGCCTCTCCGATGCTGCATTCGCAGCTGAGGCCCGCGCGCCGGGCCAGCCGGCCGGTGTACCACTCCAGCGAGGCCCAGATGCCAAGCTGGTCCAGCACGCTGGGGCGCAGGTCCATGGCGATCCTGTGCGCGCAATCCATGGCCTCCATGGCCAGCGCCGAGGCATCGGCCAGCAAGGGGTCCGGCTCGAGCCGGGCCGCGCTGGCGCGCCGCATGGCGACCGTCAGGCAGGCGCGGATGCCGGTCAGCGACCCGCCCAGTTCATCGTGGATTTCTTGCGCGATCCGGTGCCGTTCGCGTTCCAGCAGTGCCTCCTGGTGCGCTGCCAGCGCGCGCAATTGGCCCGAGGTCGGCGTCAGCGTTTGCACCTCGGGCGTGCCGCGCAAAACGGCGCCTATGCGATTGTCATCGCGGCGGCGGCCCTCGCCGCGCGTCTGCATGCTCATCATGGTCGATCCTTTACAAGTGCGCGCAGCTCACGTCGGTGCGGTCGCGCGCTGTTGGAGAACTGCGTCGGCCCGGCAATGCCAGGGACCGGCACGACGATCGGGAATACCCTGGCGCGCGCCCTGCATGTCGATGTCGGCGGCGCAATCGCGCCGGCACGCCGGCGTGCACGCGCTCTCTTGCAGCCGGTAGTGGTTGCCGCCGGCACGCTTGGCGCTATACATGGCCTGGTCGGCCTGGACCAGCATGGCCTCGCCGGTCGCGCCATGGTCGGGATAGAAGGCGACGCCGACACTGGTGCTCAAGGCGTGGCATCCATCGGCGATCGCGAACGGTTCGGCCATCAGGCCGAGGACCTTGCGCGCCAGCCGGATGGCCGTGCGCCGGTGCGCGATCGCCGGCAGCAGGATGACGAATTCGTCGCCGCCGAAACGCGCCACCGTGTCGCTGCCGCGCACCGCGCCTTGCAGCCGGTCGGCCACGGCCCGCAACACCGTGTCGCCGGTGTGGTGCCCGTAGGTGTCGTTGATCGCCTTGAAGCCGTCGAGATCGAGAAACAGCACGGCGACCAGGCCGCCCGATTGCGCCGCCATCTCGATCGCGTATTGCTGCAGCCCGAGGAAATGGGCGCGGCATGCCAGTCCGGTCAGGGCGTCGTGGTTGGCCCGGTGCTGCTGCTCCCGCAACAGGCTCTTCTTCTGGGTGATGTCGTGCTGCAGCGCGACAAAGTGGGTGATGCGGCCACTGCCGTCGGTCAGGGCGCTCACCGTCTCATCCGTGATGTAGACCGAACCATCCTTGTGGCGGTTCACCAGTTCGCCCCGCCACGCGTCGGTGCGTCCCAGCGTCGATTGCCACAGTGCGCGGTACGAGCTGCGCACGCTCCGTTCCGCGTCGAGCAAGGCCGGCGTGCGGCCAAGGATCTCCGGCGCGGAATAGCCGCTGAGCAGGACGAAGGCCTGATTCAACCAGACGATGCGATTGTCGAGATCGGTGATCAATATCGACGATCCGACCGAACCGATCGCTCGCGCCAGCAATTCAAGCTGGTCCGTTCCGACTGCAAACGGCGGCTCCCGCAAGGGAACTGGGCTATCCATTTCTTCCTCCTCAAATTGAAACTAGAAGTCTCAGCGCCTGAAGATTTCGACTACTTATTACGTCGATGCAATCATCTCTTCAGAGAGTAAAAACGAAATCGAGTGATAAATATATACATAATTCCGCACTGCGTCATTGGAATAATTTGACTGCGGTCAAAAACCACAAGTATAGATATTTCACCTACAAAAATTGAAATATGATGTGCTTAATTGCAATGTTTTTGACGTTTTCCGCCCAACATTATTTGTGCCGTTGTCGCAACAAACCACCTTCATTTCAAGGCGGGCGCGCAGTTTATTGCGCCATGGGCGAGGCAAGCGGCGCGCCCCTCAGGCCGGGGGCCGGGATGCCACCACCGTGGTTGTTATGCAAGCTGGGCAGTCTTCGCAGCGCCTTGAGCCCGGCGGCGTCATTGATGCGAATGGCGCGGTGAGCGACATTGATCAAGCCGGCGTCTTTCAGGGCGGACAGGATGCGGCTCACCGTTTCCAGCGACAAACCGAGATAGCTGCCGATCTCGAGGCGCGTCATGCACAAGCTGAATTCCATGCTTGCCACCCCGCGCACGGCAAAGCGTTCGGCCTGCGCGATGAGAAAGCGGGCGACGCGGACCTCGGCGGCGCAGCTGCCAAGCTGGCCGATCGTCCGCTGGTCATACGCCAGTTTGCGGCTCATCACGCTGTACATGAGCTCCTTCAGTTCCGGGTGGACCCGTCCCAGTGCGATCAAGCGCTTGAATGGCAGCAGGATCAGGTCGCAGTCGACCAGCACCACCATTTCGGACGCATAGCGGCCCCCATGGATGCCGTCCAGACCCAGCATGTCGCCCTTCATCGGAAAGTCGAGCACCTGCTCGGCGCCTAAATGATCGATCGAGACCGACTTGAGGCAGCCGGCGTGGACGATGTAGAGCATGTCAAAGCGCTGCCCTAGCGTGTGGATCCGTTGCCCGACCTTGAACTGGACGTGCTGGAAGAGCATTTTTTCGGCCTTGAACGAGCTCGGGGCATGGATGTGCAACAGCGCGCACAGCGTTGTCAAGTCCGACCACAGGCGGCCCTGGCCCTGGCGTCCGGCCTCGGATGCGTGCCAGGCCGACGGCAGCGGGGATCCTGTTGCGGATGCGGATGTCTGTCCAAACATGTTGCTCCTCCAGTGTCAAAGGGTGTCCGGCTGGCGTTGACGCGGCAGTGCTGCACGCATTGCTGTCCGGCGACTTTTCGGTTGCAAGCTGAACCGTAATTCAGTGTGCCCGCATGTGTTCGGCAGCGTCATCAGCGAACCCTGATTTTGACCTGCTTGCGGTTCATGGCACGCTGCTGTGCGCGGCAGGAATGGGGTCCGCGCTCAGCAGCCTTTGCAATTGCTCCCGATCGGCAATGCCGACGTTGCGGCGTTGCACCGTGATCCAGCCGTTGTGCTTGAATCGTCCGATCAGCCGGCTTACGCTTTCCGGCGTGATGCCCACGTAACTGCCGATATCGGCGCGCGACATGCGCAGCATGAACGAGGTGCCGGAATAACCCAGCGCCGCATGGCGCGACGACATATTGAGCAGGAAGTAGCCCAGCCGCTGTTCGCAGCGCATGTTCGACATGAAGGCCGATGTGGCCGCTTCACGCAAGCTGACGTGTCCCAATAACTGGATGAATTGGCGCAGCGCGGCGGGCGAGGCGCTCATGGCCGCTTGAAGGCCGGCGTAGGAAATCTCGCACACTTCACTGTCTTCGAGCGCGACCGCGCGAAGCTGGTGCTGGCCGGTGGCGAGCCCGTCCAGGCCAAGCAGGTCGCCGGCCATATAAAAGCCGATCACCCTTTGCTCCCCCATCAGGTCAAGCGCGACGAGCTTGAACTGACCAGAGCGCACCTGGAACAGCGTCGCCAGCACGTCATTCGGCCGGTACAGGCTCTGGTGCCGGCCGACCTTGCGCCTGCCGCCGATGATCAGCTCCGGCGCAGTGCAGCCGAGCATGCCCATGGCGCCGGCCATACAGGTGGGCAAGGCGGGACAAACGGAACAGGCGCTGCCGCCTTGCGCGGTCATCGGGTCCGGAACAGCTAGCTCGGCCTGGCCGCCCGGCACGACGGCGATCGGGTGCGGCTTCATACTGTTCCTGGGTGGTTCAACTGCGGGAGCGGCCAGCGGCCGCCATTCTCGTCGGGGTTCAGATCAAGCCCTCCTCGATCGCATAGCGGGTCAGCTGGGCATTGCACACCATGCCCAGCTTTTCCAGCACCCGCGTGCGATAGGTCGTCACCGTCTTGGGACTGAGGAACAAGCTTGCGCCGATCGACGTGAGCGCCTCGCCTTCGGCCAGCCGCTTCATGACGTCAAATTCGCGCGCGGAGAGCGCGCCATGCAGTTCCATGGTCGCCTCCCGCGCCATCAATGCGGCAAATTGTGGCGCGTCGTACTCGGCCCCCGCTGCCGCCTTGCGCACCGCCGCGATCAGCAGCGCCGGTTCGACGTCTTTGGTCAGGTAGGCCGCCGCACCCTGCCTGAGGGCGCGCACCGCATAGGCGCTTTCCGCATAGCCGCTGAGCAGGATGACAGGCAGTTCCGGCCGTGTCGCGCCGAGCACGCGCAACAGCTCGAGGCCGCCGCCGCCCGGCATCTGGATGTCGGCAATGACCAGGTCGATCTGGCAGGTGCGCAGTCGTGCCAGCGCATCGGCCATGCAACTGGCCTCGGCCGCCACCAGGATATCGCCGCAGGAACTGAGGAGCAGACGAGCGCCGCTGCGCGCGACAGGATGGTCGTCGACCAACAGTACCCGGATGGGATTAGCCATGATCGGTCCCCTCCATCGGGATAGCCAGCACCAGCACCGTGCCCTGGCCGGGCCGCGACGTGATCGTCACCATCGCGTTTTCCTGGCGGGCCCGCTCCACCATGCCGAACCAGCCCATGGCGCCGGCCCGAAACCCTTGCGCCGGATCGCATCCGGCGCCGTCGTCGGCGACCGTCACCGTGAGCGCGTTGGCGCATCTGTCCACCCGCACCGATACCTGTTTCGCCTGTGCGTGGCGCTCCACGTTCGTCAGCGCCTCCTGGACGATGCGAAAGATCATCAGTACGCGCTTGTCACCGAGTTCGGCGTCGGTCGGCGCCGCCCCGATCGCGCAGTCGCACACGATACCGCTGCGGCGCGCCAGCCGGCCGGCATACCATTCCAGCGCAGCCCAGATGCCTAATTGGTCCAGCACGCTGGGGCGCAATTCCATCGCGATCCGCTGCACGCTGTGCATGGCTTCGACGGCCAGCGCAAACGCATCGGCCAACAGCGGGTCGGGTTCGCGCTGGGTCGTGGAACTGCGTTCGATGACGCTGGCAATGCAGGCGCGTATTCCGGTCAGCGATCCGCCCAGTTCGTCATGCATTTCCTGGGCAATCCGGCGCCGCTCGCGCTCGAGGACATGGTGTTGGTGCGCGGCCAGCGAACGCAATTGATCCGCGGTCGGCGCCAGCAATGAGGCCGCGCTGGCGGGAGCGGCGTCGCGCTGGCCGTCATCGCAGCGGCGCCCGGCGCCCCGCGCCTGGAAAGGCATCATGGTCGTTCCTTCTGAAATGGACACCGGGATCACTGCGCCGCGCGCAAGCGCCGCGCCGGAAATGGGTCGGCCCGGTAGGTGCGTGAGCAGGCACAACGCTCAACCCCGGCCCGCCCTGCGTCCCGTTTGCTGATGCGCCCGTCCAGATAGGGCCGCCATGCCTGGGCTCGTTCGATGCCGAGCAAGCGGTGCAGATTGCCCCCGTCGCGCTTGGCGCGGTACATGGCCTGGTCCGCATGGGCCAGCAGCGCCTCTCCGGTGACGCCATGATCGGGATAAAAAGCGATGCCCGCACTGACGGTGACGGCATGCCGGCCGTCAGCGATCGCGATCGGCTCGGCCAGCAAGGCCACAATCTTGCGCGATAGCTGGATCGCCACGCAGCGCTGCACGATCGCCGGCAACAGGATGACGAATTCGTCGCCCCCGAAGCGCGCCACGGTGTCGGTGGCGCGCACCGCGCGCTGGAGCCGCTCGGCGACGGCCCGCAATACCGTGTCGCCCGTGTGATGCCCGAAGGTGTCGTTAATCGCCTTGAATCCATCGAGGTCAAGAAACAACACGCCAACCAGCCCGCCCGTGCGTGCGGCCGCCGCGATAGCGCACTGCTGCAGCGCGAGGAAGCGGGCGCGGCATGCCAGCCCGGTCAGCGCATCGTGGTTGGCGCGATGCAGCTCCTGCTGCGATCGCTGCTTTTCTTGCGTAATATCATGCTGTAGTGCAATGTAGTGGCTGATGTCGCCATGGCCATCCGTTAATACACTGACCGTTTCATCGGTGATGTAGATGGCCCCATTCTTATGCCGATTTACCCGTTCGCAGCGGCCCGGCGCAATCTGGCGCAAGGCCCCGTCCGTCGAGCGTAGCGCGGGCTCCGCATCAAACAGCGCGGGCGTGGCACCGAGCACTTCGGACGCGTCATACCCGCTCAGCCGGACCACGGCCTGATTCAGCCAAACGATGCGGTTGTTCAAATCAATAATCAGAATGGCCGATCCGACCGTATCGATCGCCCTTGCCAGCAGTTCGAACTGATTGCCATTGACCGGCCGTGGCGGAGCCAACAAGTGCCCGTGCGCATCCATCATCTCTCCAAAAAGTATTAGAAGTTACAATTTAATTGACTTGCTTTCCAACAGGCAAATAACCTAAGGCATTGAATTCATGAATAATTATGGCAAATGCAGGATGAATGTAAACACATTTCGATGCTGCGTCATTTTTAAAAAATGACGCCGATCAATAACTAGAAGTAAGTGTATTTGCCCGCCACACCATAGAATTAAACTTTCCCTCTGGACATATTATTTATTTTTGAATATGCACAATGCGTAACATGATCTCCGTGCTAACGACCACATGCATTCTTATCGATTGAAAGCCTTGCTATTTAACATAGCGAAAAAAACGTCATAGAGAGAATCGCCTGCCGGAGACGCGCGGCGAACTCGCAAATTCACATTCCCGAAAAATGGAGAGGGTGGCACGTAGTTTGATTGCATAGCGGCAACGCTGGCGTTGAATGTCCAGGCCAGCAAATAGCGGCATTTGCTATGCATTTATTGGGGGGAATATTTTCAAAAATATCCATCCATATGTATCATTTAAACAACGCTAACCCGCCCGCTTAACTTATTCCTGAGGCAACTTTCCTGTCAGGTCACCCGTCCCCACGCACTGTCCGTTGCCTGGCCCCGCTCCTGTCCGGACAGGCTGCGGACGCCGGCCTGTATGAAAAACCTGTAAAAATTCAAATACTTAGCAACTGGCACGGCTCGTGCTTATGCTTGCCGTATTGTCTTCCACGCACATACCTATGATTCGCGATACCTCCTCCCAAGACGCCGTGATCAGTGCGCTGCCTGCGCACCGGCATAAACGCCGCATCCTCGCCGCCGGCGCCGTGCTGGCGCTGCTGGCCGCCAGCGCGCTGCTGGTGGCCAGCTGGCGCGGCAGCGAGCATGCCGTCAGCGCGTCGCGCCTGCGCATCGCCGAAGTGGCGCGCGGCACGCTGGTGCGCGACGCCGCCGTCAACGGCCGGGTGGTGGCCGCGGTCAGCCCGACCCTGTACTCGACGGCGCCGTCGACCGTGACGCTGAAGGTGGCCGCCGGCGACACCGTCAAGCGCGGCCAGGTGCTGGCCGTGCTCGCATCGCCCGACCTGTCGGACGCGCTCAAGCGCGAGCAGTCCAGCTACCAGCAGCTCGAAGCCGAAGTGGCGCGCCAGCAGATCCTGGCGCGCAAGCAGAAGCTGCTGGCCCAGCGCGACGCCGACACCGCCGAAATCGAGCGCCTGTCGGCCCAGCGCACACTCGAGCGCTACCAGGCGGTGGCCAACGACGGCGTCATCGCCAAGATCGACTTCCAGAAAGCCAAGGATGCGCTCAAGTCGGCCGAGATCCGCGCCAGCCACGCCGCCAAGGCGGCCGCACTCGAGGGCGACGATGTCGCGCTGGCGCTCAAGACCAAGGTCAACGAACTCGATCGGCAGCGCCTGTCGATGGCCAACGCCCAGCGCCGCGTCGACGAGTTGAGCGTCAAGGCCCCGGTCGACGGCTTCATCGGCACGCTGTCGGTGCAGGACCGCAGCGTGGTGGCCGCCAACGTCGCCCTGATGACGCTGGTGGACCTGTCGCGCCTCGAAGTCGAACTCGAAGTCCCGGAAAGCTATGTGGCCGACATGGGCCTGGGCATGACGGCCGAAATCGAGCTGGGCGGCGCCAAGGCGACCGGCAAGCTGTCGGCGCTGTCGCCCGAGGTGGTCAAGAACCTGGTGCTGGCGCGGGTGCGCTTCGACGGCGCCCAGCCCAAAGGCCTGCGCCAGAGCCAGCGCGTTTCCGCGCGCCTGCTGATCGAAGAAAAACCGAACGTGGTGCTGCTGCCGCGCGGCCCGTTTGTCGAAAGCGAGGGCGGACGCTTTGCCTACGTCATGCGCGACGGGATGGCGGTGCGCACCCCGATCACGCTGGGAGCGACCAGCATCACGGCGGTGGAGATCCTGTCCGGCCTCGCGCCCGGCGACAAGGTCGTCATCGCCGGCACCGATAACTTCGACAACGCCGCGCGCGTGGCGATCAACAAATAACCCAACCCAAAGGACCTCCCATGCTGCGCATGACAAACTTGAGCAAGGTATATCGCACCCACATGATCGAGACGCACGCGCTGCGCGGCTTCGAGATCGTCGTCAACAAGGGCGAATTCGTCACCGTGACCGGCCCGTCCGGCTCGGGCAAGACCAGCTTCCTCAATATCGCCGGCCTGCTCGAAGAGTTCACCGACGGCGAATACATCCTCGACGGCGTCAACGTCAAGGGCATGGACGACAACGCCCGTTCGCGCCTGCGCAACGAAAAGCTCGGCTTCATTTTCCAGGGCTTCAACCTGATCCCCGACCTGTCGCTGTTCGACAATGTCGACGTGCCGCTGCGCTACCGCGGCTTCAACGCGGCCGAGCGCAAGGAGCGCATCGAGGACGCGCTGGCCAAGGTCGGCCTGGCCTCGCGCATGAAGCACTATCCGGCCGAACTGTCGGGCGGACAGCAGCAGCGCGTGGCGATCGCGCGCGCGCTGGCCGGCTCGCCCAAGCTGTTGCTGGCCGATGAACCGACCGGCAACCTCGACACCCAGATGGCGCGCGGCGTGATGGAACTGCTCGAGGAAATCAACGCCCAGGGCACCACCATCCTGATGGTGACCCACGATCCCGAACTGGCCGTGCGCTCGCAGCGCAACGTGCACATCATCGACGGCCAGGTGTCGGACCTGGTGCGCAAGTCGCCCACGCTGTTCGACGCCAAGGCGGCCGCCGCCAACCACGCCGGCTAAGGAGACGCCATGTTCCAGTACTACTTCATGCTTGGCCTGCGCAGCCTGCGCCGCAACCCGGCGCTGACCGCGCTGATGGTGCTCACGCTGGCCATCGGCGTGGCCGCCAGCGTATCGACGCTGACCATCCTGCACGTGATGTCGGGCGACCCGATTCCGCACAAGAGCGACCGCCTGTTCGTGCCGGTCATGGACGTCGGCCAGATCGAGGACTACAACCCGGCCGAGGAGCCGAACGACATCCAGATGACCTACACGGACGCGCGCAACCTGCTCAAGTCCGGCCTGGGCGAACGGCGCACCGCGATCTACGGCTTGTCGAGCGCGGTCGAGCCGGCGCGCAAGGACATTGGCGTGTTCTCGGCCCAGGGCCTGGCCGCCACGCGCGACTTCTTTGCCATGTTCGACGCGCCCTTCCTGCGCGGCCAGCCGTGGAGCGAAGCGGACGACGCCAGCGGCGCCAACGTGGTGGTGCTGGGCCAGGCGATGGCCGAAAAGCTGTTCGGCGCGGCCGACCCGGTCGGCCAGCGCGTGACCATGATGGGCGGCTCCTTCCAGGTGGTCGGCGTGCTGGAAAAATGGGTGCCGATTCCGCGCTACTACCGCCTGATCGGCAGCCAGGGCGCGTTCGGCACCGAAGACGAATACATGATCCCGTTCCAGAGCGCGATCAACGGCAAGAACCAGAATTCGGGCAGCACCAGCTGCAGCGGCAACACGGGCGCGGGCTACCAGGCCTTCCTCGATTCGGAATGCACGTGGATCCAGTTCTGGTTCGAAGCCAAGTCCAGCCTCGATCGCTCCGCCATCCAGGGCTACATGGACGGCTACGTCGCCGAACAGCGCAAGCTGGGCCGCATCAAGCGCCCCGTTCCGGCCAAGCTGTACGACGTGATGGAATGGATGCAGCTCAATAAGGTGATCGGCAACGACAGCAAGCTGTCGGCCTGGCTGGCGTTCGCCTTCCTGCTGCTGTGCCTGGTCAACGCGATCGGCCTGCTGCTGGCGAAGTTTTCGGTGCGCGCTCCCGAAGTGGGCATCCGGCGCGCGCTGGGCGCCTCGCGGCGCGAGATTTTCCAGCAGTTCCTGATCGAGACCGCCGTCGTCGGCCTGGCCGGCGGCCTGCTTGGCCTGCTGCTCGCGTTCGGCGCGCTGGCCCTGATCGCCATGCAGTCCAAGCAGATGGCGATCGTGGCCCACATGGACTGGGTGATGCTGGCCTTTACCTTTGTGCTGTCGGTGGCCGCGGCCATGCTGGCCGGCCTGCTGCCGACCTGGCGCGCCTGCCAGGTCACGCCGGCCCTGCAACTCAAATCGCAATAAATCACGGGAGCCCACATGGAAATTCGTCCTATCCTCTCTACGCTGTTGCGTAACAAGACCGGCCCGCTGCTGGTCGCCATCCAGGTCGCCCTCAGCCTCGCGATCCTGGCCAACGCGCTGCACATCGTCAACGTCAGGCAGGCGGTCGCCGCGCGCCCGAGCGGCATCGCCGACGAGCATGCGGTGTTCCAGCTCACGGTGCGCAACATGGCCAACGCCGAACATAACGAACAAATCGCCACCCAGAAGCTGCAGGCGGCGCAGCTGCGCGCCATACCGGGCGTGCTGTCGGTGGCGCGCGCGAGCATGATTCCGCTGTCGCGCAACGGCAGCACGACCAGCGTCACCGCCAGCCGCTCGCGCGACGCCGGCACCTCCGAAGCGGGCTACTATGTGTCGCCCGATTCACTGGTCAATACCTGGGGCTTGAAGCTGGTCGAAGGACGCGAGGCACTGCCCTCCGAAATTCCGGAAATCGACACCCGGGTCAGCGCAGTCCGCCCGCCGACGGTCATCCTGACCAGCGCGCTGGCCAAAAAGCTGTGGCCGGCCGCGACCAGCTACGTCGGCAAGACCATGTACTTCGGCAATGGCGACAGCGCCGAAAGCGCACGCGTGATCGGCATCGTCGAGCGCCTGCAGACGCAGTCCGCCGACCTGTCGCCGAGCGGCGAGTATGCGCTGATCGTGGCTGCGCGCGGCACCAGCGCGGTGTCGTTCTCGCAATTCACGCTGCGCGCCGAACCGGGCCAGCGCGACCGCGTGATGAAGGAAGCCGAAGCGGCGATCCGCACCGCCGCCACCTGGCCGGTGCTGGTCAAGACCAAGACCATGGACGACATCCGCAGCGAACGCTATCGCGCCGACGTGGCGCTGTCGTGGATGCTGATCACGGTCAGCGTGCTGCTGCTGATGATCACCGCCAGCGGCATCGTCGGCATGGCCAGCCTGTGGGTCCAGCAGCGCCGCAAGCAGATCGGCGTGCGGCGCGCGCTGGGCGCGCGGCGGGTCGATATCCTGCGCTACTTCCTGACCGAGAACGTCATGATCACCGCCTGCGGCGTGGTGGCCGGCATCCTGCTGGCGATCGGCCTGAACCAGCTGCTGGTGACCAAGCTGGAGATGGCCAGGCTGCCGGTCGAGTACATGCTGGGCGGCGCGGCCGTGTTCTTCGCGCTCGGCATCGTCGCCGTGTATGGTCCGGCATGGCGCGCGGCCACCACGTCGCCGGCACTGGCCACGCGCAGTGCCTGAACGGTGCGCACCGATGGTATGCTAACGAAATGCCTACCGTACTGATAATTGACGACAACGCCGCTGTCGCCATCGCACTCGATGTCCTGTTCTCGCTGCACGACATCGATGCCTTGCGCGCAGCATCCCCTGAAGAAGGACTGGCGCTGCTCGCCCGCAGCAGCGTCGACCTGGTCATCTGTGACATGAACTTCACCGCCGACACCACCTCGGGCGAGGAGGGCAAGGCGCTGTTCCGCGAAATCCGGGCGCGCCATCCGGACCTGCCGGTGATCCTGCTGACCGCCTGGACCCACCTCGACGCGGCGGTCGACCTGGTCAAGTCCGGCGCGGCCGACTACCTGTCCAAGCCGTGGAACGACAACCGCCTGATCGCCACCGTCACCAACCTGATCGAACTGGGCCAGGCCAACCGCAGCCTGCTGCAGCACGCGCAGCGCGAACGGCGCCAGCGGCGCGACCTGGAGCAGGGCTTCGACCTGCGCGGCATGGTGTGGCAGGACGCCGCCACCGAACGCATCCTGCACCTGGCCTGCCAGGTCGCGCGCGCCGACGTGCCGGTGCTGATCAGCGGCCCGAACGGGACCGGCAAGGAACGCATCGCCGAAATCATCCAGGCCAATTCGGCCGTGCGCGACGGCCCCTTCGTGGTGCTCAATTGCGGCGCGCTGCCGGCCGAACTGATCGAGGCCGAGCTGTTCGGCGCCGACGCCGGCGCCTACACCGGCGCGTCCAAGGCGCGCGAGGGCAAATTCGAGGCGGCCGACGGCGGCACGCTGTTCCTCGACGAGATCGGCAACCTGCCGCTGGCCGGCCAAATGAAGCTGCTGCGGGTGCTCGAAACGGGCCGCTTCGAGCGGCTCGGATCGAACCGCGAACGCCAGGTCAAGGTGCGCGTGATCAGCGCCACCAATGCCGACCTGGGCGCGATGATCCGCGCCGGCACCTTCCGCGAAGACCTGTTCTATCGCCTCAACGTCATCGAGCTGCGCCTTCCGCCGCTGGCGGCGCGTCCGGCCGATATTTTGCCGCTGGCGGCAAGCTTCCTCGCGCGCGGCAAGACCCTGAACAATTGCGCGCAGGCCGCGCTGATGGCCCATCCTTGGCCAGGCAATGTGCGCGAGCTGAAAAACGTGATGGCGCGCGCCGGCCTGCTGGCAGCCGGCGACGTGATCAAGGCGGGCGACCTGGGCCTGCCCCTGTCCGCCGCCACCATCGCCGAGGCCGAGCCTGACCGCGACGCGATCGCCCAGGCGCTGGCGCGCGCGCACGGCGTGGTGGCGCAGGCCGCCGCCGATCTGGGACTGTCGCGCCAGGCGCTATACCGGCGCATGGAGCGTCTCGGCATCGCCCGGCCCTGATGCCCATGCATTCCAGGCCGCGCCTATCCCTGGTCACGCGCTGGTCGGCGCTGGTGGCGACCTTGCTGGCGCTCGGCATCGGCGTCACGCTGGCGCTTGAGCGCCTGCTGCCGAACCGGCCGGTCCTGGTCGGCGCGCTCGGCCTGGCATGCGTGGTGCCGCTCGCGATCATCATGATCCGGGCCCAGATCCAGCCCATCCTGTCGCTGTTCCGCGCGCTCGAAGGCACTGTCACCAGCTACAACGACGGCGACTTTTCGTTCAGCCTGCACTGGCCGCACAACGATGAACTGGCCGACCTGGTGGGCGCCCACAATGCGCTTGGCAATGTGCTGCGCGAACAGCGATTGGCGCTGGTCCAGCGCGAACTGCTGCTCGACACCATGGTCCAGAACACGCCGGTGGCGATGCTGCTGGTGGGCGACGCCGCCAGCGCCGGCGCCATCGTGTACGGCAACCTGGCCGCGCGCCAGCTGCTCAACCAGGGCCGCAAGCTGGAAGGACACCACCTGGCCGACATTCTCGAGCAAGCCTCGCCGGCGCTGGGCGACGCGCTCGCGCGCGGCGGCGACGGCCTGTTCACGGCCGGCGACAGCGAAGACGAAGAGGTGTACCACCTGGCGCGCCGCAGCTTCAGCCTGAACGGGCGCAAGCACGAACTGCTGCTGCTGCGCCAGCTGACCCAGGAACTGCGGCGCCAGGAGGTGCAGACCTGGAAAAAGGTGATCCGCGTGATCAGCCATGAACTGAACAATTCGCTGGCGCCGCTGACCTCCCTCGCCCACTCCGGCGCGGAGCTGGTGCGGCGCGGCCAGACCGAACGGCTGCCGCAAATCCTCGAGACGATCGAGGAGCGCACCCGTCACCTGGAGACCTTCATCCTCGGCTACGCGCGCTTCGCCAAGCTGCCCGCGCCGCGCGCGGAACACTGCGACTGGGACGGCTTCGTGGAACGGCTCGCGGCCGAGGTGCAATTGCGGGTGGTTGGCGCACTGCCCTCGGAGCCGGCCTGGTTCGACCCGGCCCAGATGGAGCAAGCACTGCTGAACCTGCTCAAGAACGCGCACGAATCCGGGTCCAGGCCGGACCAGGTCGAGCTGCACGTCAAGGCCGCACTGGGCCTGCTGCGCATCGAAGTGATGGACCGCGGACAGGGCATGAACGACGCGGTGCTGACCAACGCACTGGTGCCCTTCTATTCGACCAAGCGCAGCGGCACCGGGCTGGGCCTGGCGCTGGCGCGCGAAATCGCCGAAGCGCATGGCGGGCGCATCACGCTGGGCAACCGCGACGGCGGCGGTTTGACGGTCGCGTTGATCCTGCCGGCGGCAAACCTGTAAAATCGCGGGATGCCTGAACAATCTCCCGCCAGCCGCTACGACGCGCCCGGCCACCCGCCCGCCACGATCACCGAATTTCGGGGCGTGCGCTCGCTGCACCTTGGCACCTCCTGGGTGCAGGGCGCGATGCGCCTCGCCAAACCGGACAATATCGAACTCGAATACATCCAGATGATGATGATGTGGATGCTGTTCCTGGACCAGCCCAAACACATCGTCCAGCTGGGCCTGGGCAGCGCCGCGCTGACCAAATTCAGCTACCACCGCTTCCCGCAAGCGAAGGTGACGGTGGCCGAGCTCAATCCGAACGTGATCGCAATCTGCCGCGCGCTGTTTGGCCTGCCGCCCAACGATGGACGGCTGGACGTGCGCGAAATGGATGCGATGGATTTCGTCTGCGACAGTGCCAACCACGGCTCGGTCGATGTGCTGCAGGTCGACCTGTACGACGAGCAAGCGCGCGGCCCGGTGCTCGATACGCCCGAGTTTTACCAGGGCTGCTTCGACTGCCTGACCGACAACGGCATCATGACCACCAATGTGTTCGGCGATTTTTCCAACTACGACAAGAACCTGCAGAACATGGAACTGGTGTTCGACGCATTGGTGTGGCTGCCCGAAGTGCACGACGCGAACATCGTCGTGGTCGCGTTCAAGAAGGCGCCGCAGATCGACTTCAGCGTGCTGTACGAGCGCGCCAACGCGATCAAGAAGAGCATGAACCTGCCGGCCAAGGGCTGGGTCACCGGCCTGAAATCATGGATGCACGACCAGCAGGACTAACGCCGCTCGCGCCACCACAGCGCCAATATCGCCGCTGCAAACAATAGTGCGAACGGCCATGCTGGCAGTGGCGCCGTAGTCTTACCGGGGATGACCGGCGTGCGCGCAGCATAGCGCGCGGTGGCATCGCGCCGCTGCGCCTTTTGCCACAGCGGCCAGTCCTGGTTCGCGTAGACGTACACTTGCCCGGTCTTGCCGCCCGTTTGCATGGTCAGCCATCCCGATTCAGCCGGCCACACCGCCACGCACGCTGCATCGGCCTTGTCGGGCCGGCGCTGCCATGCCAGCACCTGCTTCAGGCCGGGGAATGCCACCTCGCCGGCGACGCCATGGGCGCACACTGCCAGCCTCTGGCCCGGCAGCGGCATTTCTTCCGGTTCAAGCCAGGCCATGCTTTCCTCGCGCCGGATGCCGGCGCGGTCCAGCAAGTCCTGCCACCACACGCCCAATGCCTGCGGTTCGCTGATCGCATAGCGGTGCCAGTCGCTCACGCCCAGCCACACGATCCTGCCCTTTTCCCACGTGCGCGACCAGACGCGGTCCCCGGCCGCCGACCACGGCGCCCTCGCCACTGGATTGAACGGCGCCGACGGCAGCGCGAGCGGCGCGCCGGCGGCTTTGCTGTCGGGTTGTTCCTTCAGCGGCAGTTGCAGCGTGCGCGCCCAGAACTGCGGTTCGTGCGCATTCGCGGCCAGCACCAGCAGCGGCGTCCCGGCCGCCACCTGGGCCAGCAGCGCCGCGCGCGCGGCGCCGGACAGGCGCTCGACATACGCGGCATCGACCACCAGCAGGTCGGGCCGCGTGATCGCCGAGCGCGCCGTTTCGCCACGCGTCAACGTCTTGCCGAGCGTGACCTGCCAGTCGAGCAGCGCGCCGCTGTTGGCCAGTAGCGTATTGAGCGCCGCGGCGTCGAACGACGGCGAGCCGAAGCGGCCCTGCACTTGCAGCGGAACGTTGTCGCGTACTTCGAACGGCACCGGCCCTTCTGCCACGACTTTGCCGCCCGCGTCGAGCAGACGCGCCTTGAACAGCAGCGTTTCAGCCACCGGCGGCGGCCACTGGACGGTCAGCGCAGCGCCATCGCCCGCCGCCTCGGCCACCATCTGTCCGTTTTCTGCCAGCAGCTGCAAACGCCGGCTGGCTGCCTTCGGCATCGTCGCCGTCAGCCGGAACATGCGCCCTGGCGTCGCCACATGCGGAAATGCGAGCCGCACGACATCATCGGCGGGCGCCGTCCAGTCCAGTTTGCGCGCGGCCAGGTCGTGCCACTGCGCGGCGCGCAGGCCGTCGCCGCGCACGCTGAGCGGCGCGGCATCGGCACCGGCCGGCTGCGAGAAACCGCCGGCCAGTCCCCCAAGGCCGGCCGCCGCCAGCGCCACCAGCAAGGCATCGGTCCATTTGCGGCGCAGCGCGTACAGCACGGCGCTGGCCAGGCCCGCCAGCGCAATCGACAGGACGGCGATCATGGCGCGGCTCCCTTGCGCCAGGCGCGCGTAAATGGTGTTTCCGCCTGCGGCCTGGCCTGCAGCAGGATAGGCGCGTGCGGGATGGCGCCGCGCAGCCAGGCACGCAGCACCGGGCGGCAGGCGACACAGCCGTCCGCCACGTCCTGCACCGCGCGCTGCGCCTCCAGGCGCTGTTCGTCATTGGCGATGCGGCTGCGGATCCAGTCGTGCGCGGTCCGGCTCCACAAAGCAGGCAAGGCGCCGTCCACGGCCAGCGCCTGCAGCAAGGCGCGCACCTCGGGCGGGATCGCCTCATCGGGGCCGCCCTGCCCGCGCCGGTAGCTCTTGGTGCCGACCACGTCGCCGGTCATCCGGATTTCTTCTTTCAGCGGCGGCGGTGCGAACGACGTCTTGTGCAGGTAGATGCGGTCGGCCTGCTGCAGCTCCTTGATCGCCGCCAGCGCCTTGTATTCCGGCGCCAGCGCTTTGGCCGGCGTGATGGCACGCAGCGCATTTTCGGCGTCCCACATCGCCGAGAGCGCGCGCCGCAGCACTTTTTTGGTGGCCTCGTCGAACAGGGTCGCGTTTTCGGCCTGGTCGTGCGCGTGGCCATATTCGGCCACCACGTCGTGCTTCTTGCCCGGTGCGTCATGGTCGTCATGCTCGTCGGCGCCGAACAAGGTCGATTCCTCGCCCATGAACTGCCCATAGCGGCGACGCAGCATCGCCTGGTCGCCCGCAATCGATTCACTGCGCGCGCGCACCGCCTGCGTGCCCAGGCGCGGGTTGGCCTTGATATCGGCCAGCAGTTGTTCGGTGTCGATGATGACCTGGCGCTGACTGCGCAAATTCTCGGGCTTGACCAGCATCGGCAGCGCCGTCGCCTCGTCGTCCACGGCCACCGGTCCCGGAAGGCGCAGCGTGTAGGTCGGCGACACCGTGGTATGCGGCGGCTCCGCATTGTCGGTTGCGCGGATGAAGAAATACAGTTCGTCGCCCGCTTCCATGCCCAGCTCGGCCAGCGACCATTGTTTGGTCCAGTTGCGCACGCGCGGATCGCCCGATTCCGGCAGCGGTGCCTCGCGGTCGGAAAAGCGGATGTTTTCGCCGCTGCCGCGCGCCAGCGTCATGTGCATCGATGCATGTTTGATCGCATAGTCGTCGCGCACTGCGACGGTGATCGTGGCGCTGGTCGTGCCGGCGGCCAGCACCTGCAGCATGTCGCGCGGCGCGGCGATGTTTACCTGCGGCGGCTGGTCGGCCAGCACCAGCAGCTTGTAGCGCTTGCCGCGCCAGCGCCAGAACACCGATTCGCTGGCGTTCCAGCGCGCACACTGATGCCCCACCTTCAGCTGCTGGCCGTCGCTCAATTCGAGAGGCTCATCGACCGGCTGCGGCGCCTTGAAGCACCATTCCACTGCGCTGTTCTGGGGTACCTGCAGGTCGCGCGGCACCGATTCGGAGCGCACCACGCCGGTATATTTGGGCGGCGCTATCCGGACCAGGATGTCGCTGGTTTCGGCGGCGGCATGCCTGGGCAAGGCGGCAGCCACGGCGGCTGCACGTTGCCCATGCGGCCAGGCCCACAGGACCAGCGCGGCGGCGATGCTCAACGCCGGCCATGGCCAGTCGAAGCGCACACGGCGCGCGGCGATCGTGGCCAGGACGTCGGCGCTGAGCGCATCCGATACGCGCGCCAGCAGGCGCTGGCGCTGCAGCCTGGCCACCGGCGTGTCGGCGCGCGCCAGAAAGGCACTGCTGTCCTCAAGGGCCGGGACCGCGCCATCGAGCCAGCGCGCCCAGTCGCGCTGCACCCGCGCGCGCAAACGCATGAAGTCCCAGATCGTCCATGCGGCGGCGGCGAGCATGCCGGGAATCGACAGCAGAAGGCACCACGGCAGCAAGACCGCCAGCCACAATGGCGCACGCCGCCGTGCGGCGCGCAGCAGCAGGCGCCGGATGATGTCAGCGTCGTTTTGCATGGGCCAGTATCCGTTCCAATGCAAACAAGGCCATCAGCGCATAAGCCATCAGGTAGTGCAGCGCGCCGCTGGCCGGCGCCATGGCAGCGATAGGCGCGGCTGCGATCAGCTGCGCCGGTACCGGATAGGGCACCGGCGCGTAATGCAGCGCCTGCCAGGTCTCGAACAGCTTGCGGGCGGCGTCGGCATCGGCCGCCGGCCAGGCATCGGACGCCCACAGGCGCCCGCGCGCACTGTCGGCGTAGCGCATGCCGTCCACAATTGGGGCATTTTTCAATTCAGGGAAGGCGGTCGCATCGCCGATCCACCACAGCGGCGCGCGCAAGCCGGCCGGCGGCGCATCGGGCAGGTCCCACACGACCAGTTCCGATTTCGCGCCCGGGTCCGCATCGATGACGTAGTGCTGCGGTCCGTCCAGCGCGGTGAACAGCGCACGCCACTGGCTGGCCCGCTTGCTGGCGATGGCGACATGATGTTCGGATTTGGCGAACGGGGCCGGCTTGCTGCGCACGGCAACCTGGTGCGCCAGGCGCGGCACGGCGGCCGGCATCGGCGCGCTGCCCAGCACGAGGATGCGGGCGTCGGGGCGCCATTCGCGTTCATGCTGCGCCAGCCAGCCGAATGCGTCGGGCGTTGCCAGGTCGATGCGGCGCGCCTTGGAAAAACCCGCTTCCAGACCCTGCTGCGCGGCCCACGCGCTGTCGGTGCCGGGAACCACCAGCACCGAATCGCCGCGCCATGGCAGCACCAGGTCGGCCAGCCAGGCAATCACGGTGGCCAGCAGCAGCAGGCGCACCAGCAGCAAGGCGCGCTCGACCCAGCGCCACACGCGCTGGTCGAGCGGATCAGTGCGCGGCAGGAAGCGCGCCGTCGCCAGCGGATGCGAATGCGCGCGTTCGCGCTTCTGCCGGTGCCACCAGATCGGCAACAGCAGCAGAGGGAGCGCCAGCCACCACAAGCTGGTCATGCGCGCCCCGCCAGGCGCAGCCAGGCGCGCAGCACGGCAGGCAGCGGCTGTTCGATACAGGCCGCCAGGGCCGGGATGTCGTTCTTGCGGCATTCGGCCATGACGCGCGCGAAGTGCTCCTCGCGGCCCTTGCGGTAGCCATCCGCCGTATCGACGGCGAAGCGGAACACGCCTTCGTCCTGTTCCGGGTCGCTGTAGGCTTGCCCCTGCACGAAGCTGGCGTCGCGTTCGGCCTCGGTATGCAGGCACAGTACGCGCACGTCATGCTGCATGCGGCGCAGGCGCAGCAGGGCCTCGGCCTGCGCCGAAGGCCACTCGAGAAAATCGCTGGCGGCAAAAATCAGGCTGGGCGAGCGCGCGAAATGCAGGCTCGCGCGCAGGGTGTCGGCGCCGGGCAGGCCGCCCGCCGGTTCGGCCTTCTGCAGCTGCGCCAGTACCCGGTGCATCTGGCGCGGACCGCGCGCGGCGGGCGTA
Organism: Massilia sp.; assembly: GCA_025359245.1. Lineage (GTDB taxonomy): Bacteria > Pseudomonadota > Gammaproteobacteria > Burkholderiales > Burkholderiaceae_D > Telluria_A. The sequence continues at coordinate 823 of JANYGW010000130.1, read as the reverse complement.
AAGCGCACCCGGTCACCACTGCAGACCACCAGCCCGAAGGCGTCGCCCTGGCGCTGGGCGATGGCGGCGATGCAGGCCAGGATGGTGCGCGCGTACCAGAGTTTGTCGAGGCCTTTGACAGTGCGGCTCGGTTCGGCCATCGACGCGGTGGCGTCGAGCCACAGCCAGACGGCGACGTGGCTGTCGCGTTCGGCCTCGCGCACGTAATAGCGGTCGGCGCGCGCCATCAGCTTCCAGTCGACCCGGCGCCACTCGTCCCCGGGCGCGTAGGCCCGGTATTCCGAAAATTCGACACCGGCGCCGCGTTCGCGCCCGGCATGCAGGCCGTGCCCGAGGCCGGCCAGCACGTGCCGGATGATCAGGTCAAGATCGGAGGTTTGCGCGATCAGCGCGGACGTCGACAGCATCGGCAACGGCGTCTCAGTCGATCTTGATGTCGTTGCGCAGCGCGACCAGGATGTCGGCAATGGCAATCCCGTCCGCCTCGGCCTCGAAGTTGCGCAGCACGCGGTGCGCCAGCACCGGCAAGAGCATGGCGCCGATGTCGTCGCGCGTGACGGCCAGGCGGCCGTGCATCAGCGCGCGCGCCTTGGAGGCCAGCACCAGCGCCTGTCCCGCGCGCGGACCAGCGCCCCAGCCCACATGCTTGGTCACCGCCGGCACCGTCGTCAGCGCCGGACGGGTGGCGCGCACCAAGCGCGTCGCATACGCCAGCAGATGGTCGCCGATTTCGATGTCGCGCACCAGCTGCTGCAGGCGCAGCAGGGTCGCCACGTCCATCACCGGGTCGGCGTCTTTCAGGCCGGCGTGGGTGGTGGCGGAG
>JANYGW010000105.1 GCA_025359245.1 Massilia sp. | reverse complement strand
CCCATCGTTGGGAGTTGGTGCATCAATGGCTTGAAATCGATCTAGAGCATCATCTGGGCTTATCTCAAGTACAGTGGGATACTTTCAACAAAACAATATCTTCGCCGACATGGCCGGCGGGATCACCGTCAAGCCAGAAGCGATGCGCGCCGCCGCGCTGCAAGGCTACGCCACCGCGACCGACCTGGCCGACTACCTGGTCAAGAAAGGCTTGCCGTTCCGCGACGCCCACGAAGCCGTGGCCCATGCCGTGCGCGCCTGCGTCGACGCCGGCTGCGACCTGGCCGACCTGTCGCTCGAGCAGTTGCAGGCCTTCTCCAGCCTGGTCGGCGACGACGTGTTCGCCGTGCTGACGCTGGAAGGCTCGGTCGCCGCGCGCGACCATGTCGGCGGCACCGCGCCGCGCCAGGTGCGTATCGCGATCAAACGCGTGCGCAAGCAGCTGGCAGCGTAATAAATGGCACCGTAATACCTTCGTTCGGGCCGGCTTCGCGCCGACCCGAACTTCCTCCTGCTTCGCCCCCTGATATGATGCCGGCCATTGATATGGTTCTGGAGAACACATGAATATCGGCATCGGCGGCAACACCATCGACGAAGCATTGGCGACCTTGTCCGACATGACGGCCGGCATGGCGCCGATCGGCAAGGACGAACATGGACAACGCATCGCCACCGCGCAAGCGTTCATGCGCGCGCAAGGCATCGCCGCGATCTACCTGAACGCCGGCGCCAACCTGACGTATTTCACCGGCACCAAATGGCACGCCAGCGAACGCATGGTCGGCGCGATCCTGCCGGCCACGGGCGCGCTCGAATACATCGCACCGGCATTCGAAGAAAGCACCTTGCAAGACTTCATGCTGGTCAACGGCGAAGTCAATTGCTGGCAAGAGCACGAGAGCCCGTACCGGCTGTTGATCGACGTATTGAAAAAGATGGGCATCGCGCCCAACGAAGCGCAAGCGCCGCGCATCGGCATTTGCGAAAGCGCGGCGTTTTTCATTGTTGACGGCATCCGCCCGCTGGCCGCCGGTTATGCGCTGGAAAACGCCAAAACCGTCACCGCGTTTTGCCGCGGCAAAAAATCGGCGCATGAAATCGCGCTGATGCAGCGCGTCAAGGACATGACGATGGCCGTGCATGTCGCCGCCGCCAGCATGCTGCGCGCGGGAATCACGACGGTCGAAGTAGAAGAATTCATCCAGCGCGCGCACCGCAAGGTCGGCGCGCCGCGTTCGTATTTCTGCATCGTGCTGTTCGGTGAGGCGATCGCCTATCCGCACGGCGTCAGCTACGTCCAGACCTTGAAACCAGGCGACATGGTATTGATCGACACCGGCTGCCAGATGATGAACTATATTTCAGACATCACGCGCAGCTATGTGTTCGGCGCTATCACCGAACGCCAGCGTTCAGTGTGGAACAGCGAAAAGAAAGCCCAGGCGGCCGCCTTCGCCGCCGCGCAATTGGGCGCGCCCTGCAGCGCCGTCGACCGCGCCGCCCGCGCCAGTCTGGAAGAAGACGGCTTTGGTCCCGGCTACAAGCTGCCCGGCCTGCCGCACCGCACCGGCCACGGCATCGGCCTCGACATCCACGAATGGCCTTACCTGGTCGGTGGCGACGACACCCCGTTGGAGGCCGGCATGTGCTTTTCGAACGAACCGATGATCTGCATCCCCGGCGAATTCGGCATCCGCCACGAAGACCATTTTTACATGACGGAGCACGGCCCGACATGGTTCACCGAGCCGGCGTTCAGCATCAATGATCCGTTCGGGTTGAAACGGTGACTCTTCCATCTTGAATCTTGAGTCTTAGCCTCGGCGGCGCAGCGTCAACGCCATCGACGCTGGCGCGGCCAGCTTGAACACCGCCAGCGCGCCGCTCAACTGATCGGCCTGCTCCAGCAGCGATTCGGCCGCCGCCGACGCTTGTTCGACCAGCGCGGAATTTTGCTGCGTCATCTGGTCCATATTGCCGATCGCCTGGCCGATATCTTCGATGCCGGCGCTCTGCGCCTGGCTGGCGGCGCTGATATCGGCCATGATGTCGGCCACTTTCTTGACCGAGGCGACGATCTCGCCCATCGTCAGCCCGGCCT
>JANYGW010000092.1 GCA_025359245.1 Massilia sp. | reverse complement strand
TCGCGTCGCGATGTTCCAGCACTTCGAAGCAGAAGAATCTCCCTTTCGAAGGCGACGACGAGACGCCCAATTTGCCGCCCAAATGCAAGGAGGTCTATTCTAAGTGCAGGTCAAGAACTTTATTCCGGACAGCAGTGCGCGTTCGCGGGGACGACGTGGGTTGAGGTCTGCGGCGACTAATTCGGTACGAATCCGGCCTTGTCACCCTTACACAAAATTACCCAATAAGTTTGATTCTGCCGGTCCACTGCGCTATCGTAGCGGGCAAAGCTGTATTGCATGACTACACAAGGATCCTGAATGACCTTCCTCTCCATTCTCTGCGCGCTGCTGATCGAACAACTCAAGCCGCTGCGCGCGGACAACCTGATCTATGCAGAGATCAAGGCCTTCGCCATGCGCATGGAAAGCTGGTTCAACGCCGGCGACGCCAGCAATGGCCGCATGGGCTGGATCCTGCTGATGGCCGGCCTGATGATCCCGACCGCGCTGATCTACTGGACCTTCCTGAGCCTGGGCTGGATCTTCGCCGCCTTCGGCTGGAACGTGCTGATCGTCTACCTGACGCTGGGTTTCCGCCATTACAGCCACTACTTCACGTCGATCCAGATCGCGCTGTCGGCCGGCGACGACGCCAGCGCGCGCACGCTGCTGGCCGAATGGACCCGGCTTGACACGGTCGGCATGGAAACGGCGGAAGTGGCCCGCATCGCCGTCGAAAAATCCCTGATCACCACCCACCGCAACGTGTTCGGCGTGTTCTTCTGGTTCCTGATGCCGCTCGGCCCGGCCGGCGCCGTCATGTACCGCGTGTCCGAATACCTGGCGCGCGCCTGGAACGAGCCTGAGCACATGCGCAACGAAGCCTTCGGCCAGTTCGCCGCCAAGGCGTTCTACTGGATCGACTGGCTGCCGGTGCGCCTGACCGCGGTCGCCTTCGCCGTGGTCGGCAATTTCGAGGACGCCGTCTACGCGTGGCGCAATTTCGCGCACCGCTGGAACGATGAGGCACGCGGCATCATCCTCGCGGCCGGCGGCGGCGCCATGGGCGTGCGGCTGGGCACGCCGAACGAAAACGCCTCGCGCGTGCTGCCGGCCGACGCCGCCATCGTCGACTCGACCGACAGCGAAGCGGAGGTGATGCCGGGCGAGGAACCGAATGCGCGCGCGCTGCAAAGCACCGTCGGACTGGTGTGGCGCGCACTGTTGTTGTGGATGATGTTGCTGCTGTTGCTGTCCGGCGCGGTGTTCCTGGGTTAAGCATCCGGAATCGTCGCATGACCTGCGAAGTCTTCTATAAGATATAATACCGGGGTACCACAGGCCAGGCGCCAGCGCCTGGATCCCCACCCGCTGTTCCGTCCAGAACCACCGCCCTATGGCTGAGTTACCCGCAAACAAGAAGAAACTCGCAGACGAGTTTTTCATTCTTGGCCTCACCAGTGATGGCAGGCAGTTCCGGCCCAGCGACTGGGCCGAGCGCCTGTGCGGCGTGATGTCCTGCTTCCGCCCCGAGGGCTCGGGCGGCCCCAACGCCCACCTGCAGTACTCTCCCTATGTCCGCCCGACCTTGCTCAATGGCGTCAAGGCCGTGGTGGTCAACAACGACCTGCAAAAGATCGAGCCGCTGGCCTTCCACTTCGTGCGCGACTTTGCCAAGGACAACGACCTGCAGATCGTCGACGCCTGTTTCCTGCCGCTACCGGGCGATCCCAAACTCTAAAGTGCGCCATGGGCGCTTGACCGAGGTCAAGGACATGCCAGAAAGTCCGCGTTAGCGTAGACCTTCACGCGCCGAACTGCGCGCGCACCAGCACGCGGCCCGCGCCGCCAGGGGAGAGCGTCATGAAAATAGGCGAAATCTGCACGGTCCAGACCATTTACTGCAAGCGCGACGAAACAGTCCAGGGCGCGTCCTTGCTGATGCGTAAATACCACGTCGGCGACCTGGTCGTGGTCGAGCAGCCGGAAGGCGAGCGGGTGCCGGTCGGCATCATCACCGACCGCGACATCGTGGTGTCGGTCATCGCGCTGGGGCTGGACCCGGCCAGCCTGCTGGTAGGCGACATCATGAGCGACGATTTGCTGACCGCCGCCGAGGGCGACGACGTCTACGAGACGATCGAACGGATGCGCTTTCGCGGCATCCGGCGCGTTCCGGTGGTCAATGCGGCGGGTGGTCTGACCGGCATCGTCAGCGTCGACGACCTGCTCGAATTCCTGGCCGAAGAGATGGGCGAACTGTCGCGTATCAGCTCGCATCAGCAGGCCCACGAGAAACACGCACGCCAATAGCACTAACTTGCTGGTGATACACTGATATTTACGCTAGTATGTTGCTGTAGGGAAGCAAAAGCTTCCTTTTCGCAACTGGAAAAGGCGTATGAAAGTGCATAACAATAAGCAGAAAGACACTTCCTTCGAAGGCAAGGTAGTGCTGGTCACCGGGGCGGCAGGGGGCATAGGACGGGCGGCTGCAGTCGCTTTCGGGCGTGCCGGCGCTTGCGTGGTGGTGGCCGATACCTCGGTCGACGGCGGCCACGCGACCGCGGCCATGATTGTCGAAGGGGGCGGCAAGGCCCTGTTCGTGCAATGCAATGTCACGCGGGCGGCCGAAGTGGAAGCCCTGGTCGACAAGACTGTTGCGTATTATGGACGGCTCGATTGTGCATTCAACAATGCCGGCGTCGAGGAGGAAGCGCTGCCGCTGGCCGACGCCGACGAAGCGCTGTTCGACCGCATCATCAACGTCAACGTCAAGGGCACCTGGCTGTGCATGAAGTACGAGATTCGCCAGATGCTCAGGCAGGAGGGCGGCGGCACCATCGTCAACACCGCGTCGGTGGCCGGCCTGGTCGGCGCGCCGACGCAGCCGATCTACGCGGCCAGCAAGCACGCGGTGGTGGGCATGACCAAGACGGCGGCGGCGGAATACGCGCGCAACGGCATCCGCATCAACAGCGTCTGCCCGGGCGTGGTCAATACCGCGATGATGACGCGCGCGCTCGAACGCGAGCCGCTGCGCGAGAAAAAGCTGCGCAATGTGCATCCGATGGGGCGCTTCGGCGAGGCGGCCGAAGTGGCCAACGCGGCGCTGTGGCTGTGTTCGGACAAGAGCTCGTTCGTGACCGGCCACCAGCTGGCAGTCGATGGCGGGCTGACCGCCATCTGAGCAGGGCGCGCCGCTTGCTGGGCGACATGTTTTTCTTGACATGGTGGACCGTTGTAACCATCCTTGACGGGTGCGAAACAACCCCGTGCAAAGGTCGTCCATGATCCGAATACTGTTGCGCCCGGCGCGCGCCAGCGCCTGCCGCCGGCGGCGCCATTGAGCCCAGCAACGCTGTTCGCCCCCGCCAGCAGCCTGATGAGCAGGCTACCCTTCGTCCGCAAATTTGGCCTGCTCGGCCTGCTGGTGCTGGCCGCCGTGATCGTGCTCCAGGTCAGTCTGTACCTCGCCCTGGACCGCGTCATCGCGCCTTTGCGCGCCGAACTGCGCGGGCTCGATGCGATCGTCCACCTGAACCAGACGGTGCAGCTGGTGCAGCAGCACCGCGGCGTGACGGCCGCGCTGCTGGGCGGTGCCGCTTCCATGGCCGCGCGCGAGCGCGCCAAGGCCGCCGAGACCGACCACGCGTTTGCCGAACTGGCCGCCGTGCTGCCGCCGGCGGTCGCTGCCGGCGAGCACTGGCGCGCCATCGCGGCCGACTGGAACGACTTGCGCGCGCACGGCCTGACGCTGGCGCAGCGCAGCAACACCGTGCGCCACGGCCAACTGATCGCCGCCATGCTGGTGCTGGCGACCGACGTGTCCGACGCCAGCGCGCTGACGCTCGATCCGGACATCGCCAGTTTCTACCTGATGGATACCCTGACCAAGCTGCCGTTCTTCACCGAACGGCTGGGGCAGACGCGTGCCTTCGGCGCCGGCATCCTGGCCCGCAAGAGCGTCAGCGCGAGCGAAAAGCTGGAGATGGCCGCGCTGCTCGGCCATATCGAGATCGCGCACCAGTTGCAGCAATCGAACCTGGACAAGGTCGCTGCCTATAACCCGGGCCTGCGCGCCAGCCTGGTGCGCCTGGACGCGGACGTCGAGCCGGCGCTGCGGCGCGCCCAGGACATGGTGCGCGACGATATCGTCGGGGCGGCGTTCGCGACCAGCGCCGACGACTACCTGTCCCAATTTACCGCGCTGATCGACCGGCTGTACGCCGGCGGCAACACGGTGCTGGCGCCGGCCTTGCAGCAGCATATTGAGAACCGCATCGAGCAGGCCCGTATGCGGCTGGCGGCCACGGTCGCGGTCAGTCTGCTGGTGAGCCTGCTATTCGCCTACCTGGCGTATGGCACTTACCTGGCGCTGAGCCGCCAGATCGCGCAGGTGCTCGAGGCGCTGCGCACGCTGGCCGCCGACAGCGGCGCGCGCGCCGACCTGGTCGAGGCCATCGCCGCCGGTGATCTGAGCCGCGATGTGTCCGAGGCCACGCTGCTGGTGCTCGACGTGGGCGCTACCCAGCGCGACGAGATCGGCGCGCTGGTCGACGCCATGCGCGCGATGGGCGCGGCGCAGCACAGCCTGGGACGCGGCTTCGCGCGCATGACGCACACGCTGCGCCGCCACCGCGCCGATGAGCGCGACCAGGACTGGGCCAAGAGCGGCATGAACGCGCTCAACATCGAGATGCGCGGCGACGTTCCGCTGGCGCAGATGGCGCAGGCGGTGATCGGCTACCTGACCGGGCACGTGGGCGCGGCCGTGGGCGCGCTCTATCTGTACGACGAGCAGGACGGCCAGCTGCACCTGGCGGCCGGGCACGGCCTGGCGCCGGGCCGCGCGCTGCGCAGCACCATCGCGCTCGGCCAGGGCCTGGCGGGCGAGGCCGCGCGCGCGCGCCGCAGCGCCTTGCTCGCGCCCGTGCCGGCCGACTACCTGCCGATCGAGTCGGCGCTGGGCCAGGCCACGCCGGCGGCGGTGCTGGCCTTGCCGCTGCTGCACGACGGCCAGCTGATGGGCGTGGTCGAACTGGGCAGCTTCGGCGCGCTCGACGCGCAGCGCCAGGCCTGGCTGGAACAGGCGGGCGAAGCGCTGGCGATCGCGATCGCGGTCGACCTGGCGCGCCGCCGCGTCAACGAACTGCTGGTGCAGACCCAGACCCAGACCGAGGAATTGCGGGTCCAGCAGGAGGAGCTGCAGCAGTCGAACGAGGAGCTCGAAGAGCGCGCCCAATTGCTCGAGCAGCAGCGCGAAATGATCCGCCAGAAGAGCCAGGAAAGCGAGGCCGCCAGCCGCGACTTGCAGCGCAAGGCCGACGAGCTGGAACGCATCAGCGCCTACAAGTCCGAATTCCTGGCCAATATGTCGCACGAACTGCGCACTCCGCTGAACAGCATGCTGATCCTGTCGAGCCTGCTCCAGCAAAACAAGGAAGGCAAGTTGAGCGACAAGCAGGTCGCGTACGCGCGCACCATCCACGGCGCCGGCAAGGACTTGCTGAAGCTGATCAACGACATCCTGGACCTGTCCAAGATCGAGGCGGGGCGGCTGGAACTGCATGCCGAGGACATCGAGCTGGAGCAGCTGGCCGGGCAGATGCGCCAGCTGTTCGGTCCATTGGCCGAGCACCAGCAGCTGGCCTTGTCGGTCGCGCTCGCGCCCGGCCTGCCGGCCAGCCTGCACGCCGACGCCCAGCGCGTCCAGCAGATCCTCAACAACCTGCTCGGCAACGCGCTCAAGTTCACCCAGGCCGGCCGGGTCAGCCTGCGGATTTCCGCGGCCGCGCCGGCCGCCAGCGGGATGGCCGGCGCGGCGCTGGCGTTTGCCGTCAGCGACAGCGGGATCGGGATCCACGCCGACCAGCACGAGCAGATTTTCCACGCCTTCCAGCAGGCCGACGGTTCGACCAGCCGCAAGTTCGGCGGCACCGGCCTGGGCCTGTCGATTTCGCGCCAGCTGGCGCGCGGCATGGGCGGCGAGATCGTGCTCGCCAGCGCGCCCGGCAGCGGCAGCACGTTCACGCTG
>JANYGW010000087.1 GCA_025359245.1 Massilia sp. | reverse complement strand
GCTGATTTCGTCGAGCGGCACGTCCTTTTTCAGCTTGATCGTCAGCGCCTGCGAGTGGCAGCGCATGGCGCCGATGCGCACGCACAGGCCATCGACGGGGATGGCCTGGCTGCCGAAGGATGCACCGAGACCGAGGATCTTGTTGGTCTCGGCCATGCCCTTCCATTCTTCCTTGGACATGCCGTTGCCAAGGTCCTTGTCGATCCAGGGAATCAGCGAGCCACCCAGCGGCACGCCAAAGTTGGCGGTCTCCGGGGCGCTGAGGGATTGCTGCCGGGCCAGTACGCGCCGGTCGACTTCGAGAATGGCGGACTTGGGATCGTCCAGAAGTGCCTTGACTTCACCATGAATGGTGCCGAACTGGGTGAGCAGCTCGCGCATGTGCTGGGCGCCGCCGCCGGATGCGGCCTGGTAGGTCATGGAAGTTATCCAGTCGACCAGCTTGTGCTGGAACAGGCCGCCGAGGCCGATCAGCATGCACGACACGGTGCAGTTGCCGCCGATGTAGTTCTTCACACCCCTGGCCATCGCGCTCTTGATGACGTCGAGGTTGACGGGATCGAGCACGATCACGGCGTCGTCGTTCATGCGCAGGGTCGAGGCGGCGTCGATCCAGTAGCCGTTCCAGCCGGACGCGCGCAGGCGCGGGAACACGTCGCTGGTGTAGTCGCCGCCCTGGCAGGAGATGATGATGTCGCATTTGGACAGCTCGGCGATATTGCCGGCGTCTTTCAGCGTGGTTTCATTCTTCGCCATTGCTGGCGCGGCGCCGCCGGCGTTCGAGGTGGTGAAGAACACCGGTTCGATGTCGGCGAAATCGCCTTCCTCGCGCATCCGCTGCATCAGCACCGAACCGACCATGCCGCGCCAACCTACCAGACCTACTAATTTCATTTTTCTCTTTCCAGGTTTTTAAATATTTTTATGCGAGGGCCGCCACGACGGCGTCGCCCATTTGTTGCGTGCTCACTTTCGTGCTGCCCGGCTCGTAGATATCGGCCGTGCGCAGGCCCTGCCGCAATACCGCCTTGACGGCGTTCTCGATGCGCCCGGCCTGCTCAGGCCTGCCCAGCGAATAGCGCAGCATCATCGCTGCCGACAGGATCGTCGCCAGCGGGTTGGCGATGCCCTTGCCCGCGATATCGGGCGCCGAACCGTGCGAGGGTTCGTACAGGCCCTTGTTATTGGCGTCGAGCGAAGCCGAAGGCAGCATGCCGATCGAGCCGGTCAGCATGGCGGCGCAGTCGGAGAGGATGTCGCCGAACATATTGCCGGTGACGAGGACATCGAATTTTTTCGGCGCCCGCACCAGCTGCATGGCGGCGTTATCGACGTACATGTGGTCCAGGGCGACATCCGGATAATCCTTGTGCACCTCGGTGACGATATCGCGCCAGAACTGGAACGTCTCGAGCACATTGGCCTTGTCGACACTGGTCACGCGCTGGTCCCGCTTTTGCGCGGCCTGGAACGCCACGTGAGCGATACGGCGGATCTCTCCTTCGGCGTAGCGCATGGTGTCGTAGCCTTCGCGCTGTCCCTTGAACGGGCCGTCCGGGCACTCGCGCACGCCGCGCGGCTTGCCGAAATAAATGTCGCCGGTCAGTTCGCGGATAATCAGGATATCGAGGCCCGACACCACTTCAGGTTTGAGCGTCGACGCGCCGGCCAGCTCCGGATACAACATGGCCGGGCGCAGGTTAGCGAACAGGCCGAGTTCACGGCGCAAGCCAAGGATGGCTTGCTCTGGCCGCAACGACCGTTCCAGCGCATCGTACTGGTAGCCAGTCGTGCCCGTGCCGTCACTCATGGTGGCGCGCTGGCTGGTGGGGGAGTAGGTGTCGGCCACGTTGGGTGTGGCTCCGTCGCTGTAGCTCAGGCTGCTCAGGCGGTTCAGCGCGTCGTAGCCCGCGGTGGTCACCCGGCCCACGGCGTCGCTCAGGGTGGTGCGGTTGCCCCCGTAGTCGTAGCCCGAGCGGGTGGCGCGGCCCAGCGGATCGGCGCACGCGGTCACATTCCCGGGGCGCTGGAAGGCGGAGATGCGCAGG
>JANYGW010000046.1 GCA_025359245.1 Massilia sp. | reverse complement strand
ATTAATTCTTGAAAAGTCGTTATTCTAAACATGTTGCAGGTTTGGTTTTTAAGTTGGCAAACCGAGGTTAACACTCGTAAACCAATGCCTGCAACCCTCTCTCAACTAGTCAACACAATTATCCCGGACAGCAGTGCGCGTTCGCAAGGACGACGTTGTTTGATGTATTCGAATTCGAAAATTGTGCGATTTCTGCTGATGTACGAGCCATTGGCGCTGTCAACAAGATTATTCCGGACACCAGTGCGCGTTCGCGAGGACGACGGGCTGCTTCCTATTCCACAAACACGACAGCGGTACGCGGCGGGATGGTGAACGTTCCCGTCGCGCTGTCGTAACTGGCCGTTGCGGCGCGCTGGTCGGCTGCATCCTTTGCCAGATGTACCGGATGCAGCCGCAGCCGCTTGCCTTTCGGTCCCGCGACACTGTGCGCGACCTTGTCCACGTTGATCAGATAATCCAGCGCCGTAAAGCGCGCCCCCGCGTAGCCGGCTCCGTCGATATGGGCGGCGACCACCGTCGCCACCTGCTGCGAGCCCGTGTTGAAGAAATGCAGGCGCTGGCGGATGTCGGCTGCGCTGCGCAGGCGGAACAGGGTTGAGCTGGCGCGGATCTTCAGCAGGTCACGGAATGCATCGCGCGCAAACGCAATGTCGGCCGGCGCCGGCTTGAGCGCGGGGTTGGCCAGCAGCGGCTTGAGAATGGCGTAGTCCTTCCCGTTATCTTCGGCCGGCGGCAGGCCGGTGCCGAAGTAATTGTCCTGATAGCTCCAGTCGATGCGGTTGAACCAGTCGCCCGAATTGAAGCTGTTGCGGTCCAGCGACTTCGAGCGCAAGGTATCGATCCCGGCATGGAAGTAAGCCACGCCCTGGCTGAACGCGTTGATCGCGGCACCCAGCATCTGGACTCGCGCGCGTTCCGCTGTGCTGGTGGCCAGCGGCAGCTTGAATACGTTGATGTCGTACAGGGTCTGGTTGTCGTGGTTCTCGACGTAGTTGACGGTTTCGCCCGGTTCGCTGGCGTAGCCGGCCGGCTGGCCGTTGTAGTCGACCGCTTCCAGCGTCTTGACCTGGTCGCCGCTGGTAGTCATGCGGTAGCTGCGGATCGAACCAGCCAGGCCGACCTTGATCATGTCGGCCGTGGCCAGCAGGTCGGCGGCAGGACGGGCGCCGGCGAGCGCATTCGGGTCGTACACCAGGCCGTTGATGTAGCCCTGGCGCTTGATCATGGTCTCGCCCGAGTCCGACGACGAGCCGCCGCGCACGTGGTCACGCGCGCGGTCGCTGAAGGTGCCGATGCCGCTGCCGTTGAGCGACAGCTGCGACGCCTGCACGAAGCGGGCGCCATTGGCCACTTCGCCGAAATTCCAGCCTTCGCCGATCAACTGCACCGGTCGGCCGGCCGTCTTGTTGACGCTTGCCTGCAGCTGCTCCATGACCGCGCGCGGCTGGTGCCCCATCAGGTCGAAGCGGAACGAATCGATCTTGTACTGGTGCGTCCACAGTGCGGTCGAGTCGATCATCAGCTTGCCCATCATGAGGTTCTCGGTAGCGGTGTTGTCGCAGCAGGTGGAGCGTTCGATGGCGCCGCCGGCATTGAGACGGTGGTAGTAGCCCGGCACGATACGGTCGAGCACCGATTTTTCCTTCTGGCCGCCGGTGAAGGTGTGGTTGTACACCACGTCCATGCCGACCCGCAGGCCGGCACGGTGCAAATTCATCACCATCTCGCGAAATTCGATGATCCGGCGCGCGCCGTCGGAGGGATCGCTGGCATAGCTGCCTTCCGGTGCGCTGTAGTGGTACGGGTCATAGCCCCAGTTGAAGCAGTCCGTCTGCGCGGTCTTGCCGACCAGCGCCTGCTGTGCATCGCTGTCGGCGGCGCCGGCCGGGGAGGGCGTTGTGCAGCCGTTTTCCGGCACGCTGCCGATGTCGTACACGGGCAGCAGGTGCACATCGGTCATGCCCGCCCTGGCCAGCGCGGCCAGGTGCTGCATGCCGTTCGACGAGGTTTCGCCGAAGGCCGCATACTTGCCGCGTTTGTCCGGCGCGACGCTGCTGTCGTTGATCGAGAAATCGCGCACGTGCAGTTCATAGACCACCATGTCGGTCTGCGCGCGCACCTTCGCCGGAGGCCGGTCGCGTCCCCAGCCGGCCGGTTTCAGCGCCGGCGAATCGAGGTCGGCGATGTAGCTGCGCTGCGATTCCGTGGTCAGGCTGACTGAATATGGATCGGTCACCAGATTGCGCACCACTCCCATGCCGTCGACGATGACGTCGACCATGTACTTGTAGTATTTGCCGGACAGTGTGCCCGGCTTGGCCGCGCTCCAGATTCCGGTCGCGGCATCGAAGCGCATCGCGTCGACGGAGGCGGCGCGCGCGCTGCCGCTGTCGTAGGTGCACACCGACACCTGGCGCGCGGTGGGCGCCCACAGCTGGAACGCCGTGTCGCGCTGGCCGACAGTCACGCCCAGCGCGTTCGCCTTGCCGGCCGCCGCATACAGGTCGTCCAGGGCGCCCGCGGACTGGATCCGCGTCGCGGCGCGCACGCTGCCGTCCGGGCCTTCCTGCACCAGCACCAGCTGTTCGCGATGCAGGGCCGGAAGGCGTGCAAGGTCGGCGGTGCGGATCGCCAGCACGGCGCCGTCGCCGACGTACTTGAAGCGCAGCGCTGCCGCAGGCGGCACCGCGCCGCTGAATTTGTCGAGGTCGAGCGCGCCGTCGGCGCCGCTGACCCTGGCCCCGGTTGTAGCGGTAATGGCGCCGCTGGCGGAGTGGTACAGCCGGAACGCGCCGCTGCCGTCGTTGCCCGGCCAGCGCGCCAGCCGGCTATCGAGCCAGACGGCGCGTGCTTCGACGCTGGCCGGGGCCGCATTCAGCACTGCCTGGAAGCTGGCGCCGTCACAGCTGTCGAGCGCTACGGCGGCGCGTGCATGGGCGCCGCAGGCGAGGGCGAGGAGGGTGGCGGCGAGGCGAAACGGGAGATGCATGGCGAGGTCCTTGAAGTAAAACGGCCCGACGTACGTACTGAAATTACATAAGTACGCGCCGTCAGGCAGCCGTTGCTGCCAATAATAGTCGATATTTTGTAGCTTTACTACAGTTTATGGGCGGTGTCGGTGCGCTAATTATCCGTCATCTTGCGGCCTGTCGCGTACCCGCCGAAGGCAGCGAAGAAGTATCGATTTGGGCGCCTGGCTGTACGCAAACTCAAGGCCCGTCGCGGCGACCAGTACCTCGCCCGGCGTCATGGGCGGCATAAGGCAGGAAGGCAGGAACATCACAGGAGAGGCGCCAGGATATTGCGCATGGCGTAATGGCTGCAGCGCTCGCGGCCCTCGGTCCCGACGATATACGGAATTTGCCGGGGCATGCCCGTTGCCGTCATGCCTGTCTTGCTGTGCCATGGTTGCACCGAATATTGCCAGCAGACGCGCTGCCAAGGCGCGCTGCACATACTGGTAAAAGGTAAATTATTTACTGTAGTTTGACTACTATTTAGTGATGATAGAATTTGCAGATATCTATCTAAGTCATTGTTTTTGAACGCTAATAGCCTGTTTTTTATGCTGTATTGCAGCATTGTAATATGCGAATAAGTGATGTATATTATGTACAAATCAATAGCGAGACATGCACATGACCATACCCACGACCGAATGGTGGCGCGAAGCCATCATCTACCAAGTTTATCCACGCAGCTTCCTCGATACGAACGGCGACGGCGTCGGCGACCTGCCCGGCATCACGGCCAAACTCGACTACATCGCCAGCCTGGGCGCCGACATCGTCTGGATCTCGCCGTTCTTCACCTCGCCGATGAAGGATTTCGGCTACGACGTGTCCGACTATTGCGACGTCGATCCCTTGTTCGGCACCCTGGCCGACTTCGACGCGCTGATCGCCAAGGCCCATAGCGTGGGCCTGAAAATCATGATCGACCAGGTGCTCTCGCACACGGCCGAAGCGCACCCGTGGTTCGTCGAGAGCCGCAAGAGCCGCGACAATCCGAAGGCCGACTGGTACGTGTGGTCCGACCCGCTCCCGGACGGCAATCCGCCCAACAACTGGCTGTCGGTGTTCGGCGGCTCGTCGTGGCAGTGGGACAGCCGGCGCAAGCAGTACTACCTGCATAACTTCCTGGTCAGCCAGCCGGACATGAACTTCCACCATCCGGACGTGCAGCAGGCGCACCTGGACAACCTGCGTTTCTGGCTGGCGCGCGGCGTCGACGGCGTGCGCATGGACGCCTGCAATTTCCATTTCCACGATACTGAGCTGCGCAGCAATCCGCCCGCGCTCAATCGCGACACGGCCACCGTCTCGGACGTCAACCCGTACGGCATGCAGGCGCACATCTACGACAAGACGCGCCCCGAGAATGTGCCGTTCCTGCTCAAGATCCGCACCCTGCTCAACGAATTTGGCGCAGTGGCGATCGGCGAAGTGGGCGCCGACGATGCGCTCGGCGTGATGGCTGAATACACGGCCGACGGCGACAAGCTGCACATGGCCTACAGCTTCAACCTGCTGACGCCGACCTTCACGGCCGCCTACATCCGCGCCCAGGTCGAAGAATTCGAAGCGCGCGTCAAGGGCGGCTGGGCCTCCTGGTCGGTCGGCAACCACGACGTCAGCCGCGTCATGTCGCGCTGGGGCGGGCCGAACCCGACCCCGGCCTTCGCCAAACTGATCCTGGCGATGCAGCTCTCGCTCAAGGGAACGCCGTGCCTGTACCAGGGCGACGAACTGGCGCTGACCGAAGCGGATGTGCCGTTCGAACTGCTGCAGGACCCGTACGGCATCACCTTCTGGCCCGAGTTCAAGGGCCGCGACGGCTGCCGCACGCCGATGCCGTGGGTTGCGGGCGCGCCGCATGCCGGCTTCACGACCGGCACGCCATGGCTGCCGGTGGCCGACGCGCATATCGACGCGGCCGCATCGAACCAGGAAGGCGATCCCGACTCGACGCTCAACTTCGCGCGCCGCCTGATCGCCTGGCGCCGCCAGCAGCCGCAGCTCACGCGCGGCGACATCGTTTTCTACGACGCGCCGGAACCGGTGCTGGCGCTGCGGCGCGACCTGGCCGGATATCCGGGCATCGTCGCCATCTTCAACCTCGGTCCCGACGCCGCCGCGTTCGAGCTGCCGCAGGCGGCCGGCGCGGTCGCGATGGGCGGGCACGGCCTGCCGGGCAGCGTCGTCGGCACCACGGTCACCTTGCCGCCGTATGGCGCCTGGTTCGGTACCGCAGCCTGATGAGCGATCACAGCGATCCAGAGAAGTTTGCGCGCACGGCGTTTGCCGACGGCGCGCGCCTGCTGGCCGACATCGGCGCCACCCATGCCCGCATGGCGCTGCAGACGGCGCCCGGCGTATTCCGCTCGGTGCGCGTGCTGCGCTGCGATGACTTCGAAGGGATTGTGCCGCTGCTGCAGTTCTACCTGGCCGACCACGACGGCGGCGCGCTGCATCACGCCGCGCTGGCGGTGGCCAACCCGATCAACGGCGACCAGGTCCGCATGACCAACCGCGACTGGGAATTTTCGACCGATGCGGTGCGGCGCGAGCTGGGGCTGCAAACGCTATTGATCGTCAACGACTTTACCGCGCTGGCGATGGCCATTCCCGGCCTCAAGCCGCATGACCTGATGAAGGTCGGCGGCGGCACGGCGGCCGGCAATGCGGTGGTGGGCGTGCTGGGACCCGGCACTGGCCTCGGCGTGTCGGGCGTGATCCCGACCGTCGACGGCTTCGTCACGCTGGGCAGCGAGGGCGGCCACGTCAACTTCGCGCCGGCCGACGAGCGCGAATTCGCGATCCTGCAGTACGCCTGGCGCGAGTGGCCGCACGTCTCGAACGAGCGGCTGATCTCCGGCCCCGGCATGGAGATCATCTACCGCGCGCTGGCGCTGCGCAACGGCCTGCCGGTCGCGCCGCGCAGCTCGCCCGATATCATCACCGGCGCGCTGGACGACCAGGACCCGCTGTGCCTCGAAGTGCTGGACTGCTTTTGCGGCATGCTGGGCGGGGCCGCGGCCAACCTGGCCGTCACGCTCGGGTCTTTTGGCGGCATCTTCATTGGCGGGGGCATCGTACCGCGCATGGGCGAGTGGTTCGCGCAGTCGCAGTTCCGTGCGCGCTTCGAAGCGAAGGGACGCTTTTCGAGCTACCTGTCCGAGATTCCGACTTTCGTCATCACCACGCCCAATCCGGCTTTCCACGGCGTGGCCACGATCTTGTCCGAGCACCTGCGCGGACGCAGCGGCGCCAATACGCTGATGGAGCGGATTGGCCACCTGCAGCACGAGCTGACGCCGGCCGAGCAGCGCGTGGCGACCCTGGTGCTCGAGCACCCGCGCCTGGTGCTGAACGAACCGATCGCCGGCATCGCGCGCCTGGCCGAAGTGAGCCAGCCGACCGTGATTCGCTTTTGCCGTTCGCTCGGCTTCCTCGGCCTGGCCGATTTCAAGCTCAAATTCGCCAGCAGCCTGACCGGCGCCATTCCGGTGCGCCACAGCCAGGTGCGCACCGGCGACAGCACGCACGACGTGTCGGCCAAGGTGATCGACAACACCGTCTCGGCGATCCTGAAGTTCCGCGACCAGCTCGACGTGCGCTCGATCGACCGCGCCATCGAGCTGCTGACGCACGCCAAGCGGGTCGAGTTTTACGCGATGGGCAATTCGCGCGTGGTGGCGCTGGACGGCCAGCACAAGTTCTTCCGCTTCCGGATTCCGACCGCGTCGTATGGCGACTCGCACCTGTTCACGCTGGCCGCCGAACTGCTGAAACCGGGCGACGTGGTGGTGGCGATCTCCAATTCCGGGCGCTTGCCCGAATTGCTGACGGCCGTCGAAGCGGCGCGCGCGGCCGGCGCCGACGTGATTGCGATCACCACCAGCGGCTCGCCGCTGGCCAAGAAGGCCACGGTGTGCCTGGCGGTCGACCATGCGGAAGACAGCACGACATTCCTGTCGATGATCTCGCGCATACTGCAGCTGCTGCTGATCGATATTTTGTCGGTCGGGATTTCACTCGACGCACAGAACGTGCGCGAGGGGAGCGAGAGCGGCGAAGGCGACGACCAGCGGCGCATGCTGATCTCGCACCTGGGGAACTAGCCTTACTGGGAAGCGGTGCGCGTGAGCGGCTGCTTTTCCTTGCGCCACTCTGCGAGCGTGAGCGGCTGGTCGGTCTCGGCGTCTTCGACCAGGATCTCCGGCGTGTTCTCGCCGACCAGGAAGCTCTCCCAGCGGTGCGCCGCATCCGGCGTATTTTCGACGTAGCTCAATTGCCAGTAGCGCTTGCCGGCGATGTCCTTCGGGGTCGGGCCGTATTCGATCAGCGCGCCGTGGCTGGCCCCGCCCGACGCCTTCTCGATATGCGCCGACCATGCCTTCAGTTCCGGCAGCGCCATCAGCGCGGCCATCGCCTCGGTCTTGCTGCGCGGGCCGGTGAAAGGCGCTTGCACGACGACTGGCGCCGGCGCGGCCACCGCTTGCGGCGCTGGCGCGTTGTCGCGCGTGTAGAAGTGCACGCCGATGCTGACGGCGATGGCGAGGAGGGCGGCGAACAGCACATTTTTCTTGAACATGGGGAGCGGGGCAGGCTGGGTAGGCAAAGGTTGCGGCCATACTAAAGCAATCCCAACTTGTCGGCAACTCGCACGCCCCCTGGTTGCATGCGCAAGCGGTGCGGGTCAGTCCTCGTCGCAGCCGGTCGCGTGCGGTGCGTTGACAATGCGTTTGGCCGGCCGCCGCATCGGCGCCGAGACCGCGCTGGGGACCGGTTTCGGCGCGTGCCGGCTGGTCGGCATCGCCTGCACTGGCGCGCGCTCCTGTTCGCGGCCGTTCACCGCGACCTCCACCAGCTTGAACGCGTGCACCAGTTGCGCCAGGTGCGCTGCCTGCTGCTGCATGCGTTCCGCCGCCGCCGCTGCCTCTTCGACCACGGCGGCGTTGCGCTGGGTGATTTCATCCATTTGCGATACCGCCTGGCTGACCTGGTCGATGCCTTCGCTTTGCTCGCGGCTGGCGATCGTGATGTCGTTGATGATGGCGGCCACCTGCTGGATCGAGGACACGATCATGCCCATGGTCTTGCCCGCGCTGTCGACCAGGGCACTGCCGGCGTCGACCCGCTCCACCGAGTCGTTGATCAGGGCCTTGATTTCCTTGGCCGCCGCGGCAGAGCGCTGGGCCAGGCTGCGCACTTCGGCGGCGACCACCGCGAAGCCGCGGCCTTGCTCGCCCGCCCGTGCCGCTTCCACCGCGGCGTTCAGTGCCAGGATGTTGGTCTGGAAGGCGATGCCGTCGATGACGCTGATGATGTCGACGATCTTGCGCGAGCTGTCCTGGATCGCCCCCATCGTGCCGACCACCTGGGCCACGGCATGGCCGCCTTGCACGGCCGTATTGGCTGCCGACGTGGCCAGCTGGTTCGCTTCGTGCGCATTGTCCGCGTTCTGCTTGACGGTGCTGCTGATTTCTTCCATCGATGATGCGGTTTCCTCGAGCGAACTGGCCTGGGCCTCGGTGCGTGCCGACAGGTCGGCGTTGCCGGATGCAATTTCGATGGTGCCGCTCGAGACGATGTCGGTCGCCTCCTTGATCTGGCCGACCAGCAGCTTGACGTTGGTCTGCAGCACCCGCAGCGCCTGCAGTACCCGGCTCAGTTCATCGTTGCCGTCGGCGCGGATTTTCCCCGTCAGGTCGCCGGCGCTCATGCGCTCGATATCGTCCTTGGCGCGCACCAGCGGGGCGACCACGGTGCGGTACAGCAGCCAGCCCGACAGCAGGCTGGCGAGCAGGCCAAACGCCGATGCGGCCATGTCCAGCGTGGCGCCGCCCGCGCTCAGGTTGATCGCGAACATCAGCGCCAGCAGCAGGCTCGCGCCGCCTATCCTGGCCGCCAGCGACAGCTTGCCCAATAGATTGAAGCGGCGCAGGCTGGAGCGGTGCAGCACCTGGCCGTCGCGCACTTCGAGCTTGCGGTTGCCGTTGCGGATGGCGCGGTAGGCGTCCTCGGCCGCGCTCACTTGCGCGCGGCTGGGCTTGACGCGGATCGAGGTGAAGCCGACCATGCGGCCCTGCTCGATAATCGGTGCCGCGTTCGCTTCGACCCAGTAAAAATTGCCGTTCTTGCAGCGGTTCTTCACCATCCCGGTCCACGCCTTGCCGCTCTGGATGGTGTGCCAGAAATCGGCGAAGGCTTCGACCGGCATGTCGGGATGGCGCACGATGTTTTGCGGCGATCCGATCAGCTCCTGTTCGCTGAAGCCGCTGATATGGACGAAATCCGCATTGACGTAGATGATATTGCCCTGCAAGTCAGTCTTGGAAACGACGGTCTCGCCATCCCTGAGGATGTACTCGACCTGTGTGACTGGAGCGTTGTTGCGCATTGTGTGTTTCCCGATGTAGACATTCCACCTTGCGGTGCTGGTTTGGTTTCCCCTTGGATACATTTAACATGCATATTTTCTATTTACCAGAAGTGGCAATCGAATATGGCTAATTGGTTGCAATTGTGTCCCGGCCACGACAGGGCCGCCGCCCCGTCTTGATCTGAGTCAAGCTTTCGGAAATAAAAAAAACCTGCAAGGCGCGAACCTTGCAGGTTTTTTGGTGAAGCTGAACAGCAATTACATCATGCCGTCCATGCCGCCCATGCCACCCATGCCGCCCATGCCGCCGCCCATGCCGCCGGCTTGCTTGTCTTCAGCCATGTCGCACACCATCGCGTCGGTGGTCAGCATCAGGCCGGCGATCGAGGCTGCGTTCTGCAGTGCCGAGCGGGTCACTTTGGCTGGATCGAGCACACCCATTTCGACCATGTCGCCGTAGGTGCCGTTCGCTGCGTTGTAGCCGTAGTTGCCGCTGCCGGCCAACACTGCTGCCACCACAACCGACGCTTCATCGCCAGCGTTTTGCACGATCATGCGCAGCGGCTCTTCCATGGCGCGCATGACGATCTTGATGCCGGCATCCTGGTCAGGATTGTCGCCCTTGACCTTGATGTTGGCACGTGCGCGCAGCAGGGCAACGCCGCCGCCAGGAACGATGCCTTCTTCCACGGCAGCGCGGGTTGCGTGCAGTGCATCTTCAACGCGGGCTTTCTTTTCTTTCATTTCGACTTCGGTGGCAGCGCCAACCTTGATCACGGCAACGCCGCCGGCCAGCTTGGCCACGCGCTCTTGCAGCTTCTCGCGGTCGTAGTCCGACGACGCTTCTTCGATCTGGACGCGCACTTGCTTGACGCGCGCTTCGATGTTTTCTGCCTGGCCTGCACCGTCGATGATGATGGTGTTTTCCTTGCCCACTTCGATGCGCTTGGCCTGGCCCAGTTCGGCCAGCGTGACTTTTTCCAGCGTCAGGCCGACTTCTTCAGCGATGACCTGGCCGCCGGTCAGGACAGCGATGTCTTCCAGCATGGCCTTGCGGCGGTCGCCAAAGCCTGGGGCCTTGACTGCGCAGGTTTTCAGGATGCCGCGGATGTTGTTCACCACCAGGGTGGCCAGCGCTTCGCCTTCGATGTCTTCGGCGATGATCAGCAGCGGACGGCCGGCTTTGGCGACTTGTTCCAGGATCGGCAGCAGGTCACGGATGTTGGTGATCTTCTTGTCGCACAGCAGGACGAATGGATTGTCCAGGATGGCAACTTGCTTTTCAGGGTTGTTGATGAAGTATGGCGACAGGTAGCCGCGGTCGAACTGCATGCCTTCGACGATGTCGAGTTCGTCGTTCAGGGATTTGCCGTCTTCCACGGTGATGACGCCTTCCTTGCCGACTTTTTCCATCGCTTCAGCGATACGCTCGCCGATCGAGTAG
>JANYGW010000028.1 GCA_025359245.1 Massilia sp. | reverse complement strand
CCCATGCAGAGCGTGCTCAGTATGGGTCCCCGCGTTCGCGAGGACGACGGCGTGGCGCCTAGCGCGGGGCGCCGCCGAGGCGCTTGGTGGTGCCGGAACCGACCACCGAGTGGCTCACTTTCGGGTCGCCGTAGTAATTGACGTCGCCCGAACCGGCGATCGACACCGACAGCCTGCTGTTGGCCCACACCACCGCCGTGCCCGAACCGCCCACGCTGACACTTGCTTCGCCGACCTGCACCTGGCCCACATCCACGTCGCCCGAGCCGCCGATCGAGATCGACAGGCTGCCCGCCTTGCCTGCGCCGCTGCTCAGCTTGCCGCTGCCGCCGACTGCAATCGACACCGATTCGCCTTCCATGCCCTTGAGCCGGATCGAGCCCGAGCCGCCCAGGTCGAAATGCAGCTTGCTGCCATGCAGGGCGTCGGCCTCGATCGAGCCGGAGCCGCCCAGCGACAGGCGGTCGACGTCCTTGGCGAACACCACGATTTTCATCGTGCGCGCCTTCAGGTTGGTATTGCGCTTGATCGGCCGAATCTTCAGCATGCCGTTCTCGATCACCGTTTCGATCAGGGGCTGCAGGTTGTCGTCGGTTTCGATGGTGATGCTTTCGGTGTTGCCGATCCGAAGTTCCATGGTCGCCGGCAAGCTCAGCGAGACGCCGGTGAAGTGGGCCAGTTCGCGCGCCTGCTTCTTGACGTTGCCATTGCCCTGGACCTGGTCGCCCATCAGCCAGTCAAGCGGCGAGGCCAGCGCCTGGGAGGCTGGCACGGCACAGGCGGCGACGGCCGCGGCGAGCACAAGATGGCGCAGGCCGAAGGTGAATTTTTTGTTGGTATGCATGTTGGTCTCCTGGTTTAGCTGACGTTAGCGATCATAGGAAAACCTTGCCCGACGCGCGCGCCGTTTGCGACAGGATGCGGCGCGCGCCGGACAGAATGCCGCTTAGCGCGATAGCCCGGCGGCCGGTGCGCGCCGGTTCTGTTCGAGCCACTGCAGCGCGCCTTGCCACAGCGGCAGGCAATTCTGCTTGAAATAGCCCATGTGGCCGATCGGGCCCATGCCGGCGCGGCGCGGGTCGATGTCGGTGGTTTGCCACTGCACGTTGCGGTAGCCGGACATGAAGGCATCGCGCGACTTGGGCCGCGCCCACAGGTCGTCGAGCGCGTTGCAGGCCATGATCGGGCTGCGCACGCTGTCGAAGCCGGCCTTCAAATGGGCCATCGCGGGATCCTGGAAGAAGTAGCGCGGAAAGGTGCACCAGTGCTTCCACTGGCGGTACACGTCGACCGGCAAGTCTTCGCCCATGCCCATCCAGCTCCAGGCCAGGTAGCCCTTAGCGCGCACGATCAGCGGGCCGATCGCGCGCCACATCAGCATCACGCGCAGGCGCTCGGCGAGCGGCATCCAGCCGTGCCAGCCGGCCCCGGTGGCGAAGGTGTACAGCGCGTCGACCTTGTGGTGGTTGGGCAGCAGGCCGAACGCGTGACCGCCGTACGAGTGGCCGACCACGTACAGCGGCAGGCCGGGCGTGCTCATCGCGTCGACCGCGGCGGCCAAGTCCTGGCGGCCCCAGTCCAGGTAGTCCATCCGGAAGCCCTTGAGCGAGGCCGGGCGCGAACGGCCGATGCCGCGGTAGTCGAGCGTCATCACGGCGATGCCCTGGCTGGCGGTGAATTCGGCGAAGCGCCGGTAGAAGCCTTGCGGCACGCCGGTGGCGCCGGCCATCACCAGGTGGCCGCGCGCTTCTCCCTGGGCCGGGTAGCGGGTCGCGCTGATCGGGTAGCCGTCGGCGGTGGTCAGGGTCAGGTTGACGGGGGCGTGCGGACTGGTCATGGTTGCTCCTTGGGGCGGTGCAGGGTCAGCAGGGATAGGAGGGCCTCTCCCACTAAATTCATCGGTCCGGGGGTGCCGGCGGCGCGCGCCTGCAGCAGGCCGCCTTCGTAGGCAGCCAGGATCAGGGCCGACAGCGAATGGGCCGCGCCGCTGTCGTAGCCGGCATCGGCCAGGGCGGCGGCGATGCGCACGCGGACCCGCTCGAAGCCGGCGCCCAGCGCGGCGCGGATCTCGACGTCGTCGGCCGTCGTTTCGAGGGCGATCGTGGCCAGCGGACAGCCGCGTTCGTAGCCGCTGGCCGCCAGCCGCTTCTGGGCGCCGTTGATCCACGACATCAGCGCGGCGGCCGGCTCGTTGCCTGCGCCCATGCGCTGGTCGAGCAAATCGCACAGGTGTTCGACGGTCGCTTCGACGGCCGCCACCGCCAGTTCCGTTTTGCCGCCGGGGAAGTGGTGATACAGCACGCCCTTGGGGGCCTGGGCCGCTGCCAGCAATTCGGTCAGGCCGCTGCCGTGCAGGCCGCGGCGCTGCATGGCGTCAATCATGGCGGCGATCAGGCGTTGTCGGGCATCGGGGGTTTTCATGTTTTCCATGCTATAGACCGATCGGTCTAATGGCAATAAATATCGCACAGCCCTAGAGGCGGGACTCTAAACTGGGGTGGAGGCGGTATCATGTGCGCTTGCAATTGTTCTCACTGGATTCTCATGCTGATCATCACCATCAAACAGGGCAAGGAAAAAAGCCTGCTCGCCCGCGAACCGTGGATTTACGCGTCGGCCGTCGAAAAAGTCGACGGCAAGCCGAACGAAAAGATGAAAGGTGGCGCGACCGCCATCGTGCAGTCATCGTCGCAGCAGTTTTTGGCGCGCGCGGCGTACAACTCGAAGTCGCAGATCCGCGCGCGGGTGTGGACCTTTGACGAAGGCGAACCGGTCGACCATGCGTTGATGAAGCGGCGCGTCAAGGCGGCGCTGGCCAAGAGCGCGGCGGCGGCCAAGAAGGCCCGGCCGGACCAGATCGTCAAGCTGATCAACGCTGAGGCCGATGGCTTGCCGGGTTTGCTGGTCGAGCAGTTCGGCGGCAAGGATGGCTATGTGATTTGCGAATTCCAGGCCGCCGGCGTCGATGCGTGGAAGGTGCCGATCGTGCAGGCGCTGCTAGCCGAAACCGGCTGCCCGAACGTCTACGAACGCTGCGACGACCTAGTGCGCAAGGGCGAGGGCCTGACCACCATTTCCGGCGCGCTGGCCGGCGACGAGCCGCCCGACGAGGTATTCGTCAATGAGGGCGGAATGCGTGTGTCGACCGATTTGAAGACGGGGTTCCGGCGGACCCACCGGGTGCGCTGACCTAGTCGCCGCTGCGGCGTGCCAAGCGCCGCCGGTCGATGCCGGGAATGCGCTGGCATTCCTTGTCACGCCACGCAGAGGCCCGGTTCCAGCCTTCGTTGATGTTGCGTCGGATCCATATGTCGCGCCATGCGTTGCGCACGGTGCCAGTGAGCGTGATGCCCCAGTCACGCGGCGATACGGACTCTCCAGCGAACATCAAGCGGTCGTCCTCGACTTTGGCGTAGTACCAAGTGCCAAGGTAGCGCATGCGCAGGTCGGTTCCATCTGGCAAAAAGAGCGTTTTCCATTGATAGCCCCTGATGTCAGGCTTGCTGACATGCGTGGACAGCCAGGTCTTGACGGCCAATGTGACGATTTCATTAACTTGCCGCGTGTCACCGGCTCGACGCAACGCATAGGAGAGGTCGAGGTAGAGGGAGGATGGTAGCGTAACGGGAATCGACTCGTTTTCCATATTATCGTCTCGAATTTTCTCGAATTATCCAAGGTTTGACTGGTAGCCTCATAGGGAAGTTCGTCAAAAGTTGTCGGAAAAGCGAGCAAAAACGAGGATTCTTGCGGTGAAACGGGACGGATGCTCGACGGGCTCCGGGTCCCCCCGTCGCGCCAGTGCGGTTTTTCCGCATCAACTTTGTATCCAGACCGCAATATTTCCCCATCGCATTTGCATACTCGTCTTATAATTAGTCGCACAATTTTGACGCAGACTACCAGAGACAAAAACAGATGGAAAACCACCAGTCCTCGCAAATTCGCACCCTGACCTACATTGAAAACGAAGACCATCCGGTGTTCGGCACCCTGGTCGAGCAGATCCTGCACCTGCTCAATTCAAAGCTGATTTTCAGCGACATCATCATCCACCAGAATAGTCCCCTGATGCTGCGCCAGCCGAAAGGCCTGGTCGCCGTCAGCGATTCGCCGATCACCAAGGAAGAACTGGAAGAGTTTTTTGAGGTCATCGAGCCGGACTGGTCCGAACGGATCGCCGACCGTGCCTTCGACCGCTCGATCGACCTGCACACCGCGCGCATCCGCGCCAACTGCTTCACCTTCCAGGGCAAGAAGCGGCTCGGCTGCGTGGTGCGGCGCTTCCCGAAAGAACCGCTCGAATTGAACAAGCTGGGCTTGCGCACTGCCGAACAGGATTTCGCCAAACTCACCAGCGGCCTGCTGCTGATCATCGGCGACACCTGCCAGGGCAAGTCGACCACGATCGCCTCGATGCTGGACCAGATCAACAAGACCCGCTCCGGCCACATCATCACCATCGAAGACCCGGTCGAAACCCTGATCCCGCAGCGCAAGTGCATCATCACGCAGCGCGAAGTGGGGCGCGACGGCGACGTCGACAGCTACTACTCGGGCGCGCTCGACGCGCTGCGCGAGCGGCCCGACGTGATCGTCATCGGCGAAATCCGCGACGCCGAAACGGCGCTCGAAGCGCTGGCGCTGGCCGAATCCGGCCCGCTGGTGCTGGCCTCGCTGCACGCGCGCTCAACCGAGCTGGGCCTGCAAAAGATGCTGCGCCTGCTGGGCAATTCGGAAGCGCAGTCGCAGGCGCTGGCGAGCGCCTTGCGCGGCGTGCTGTGCCAGGCCTTGCTGCCATCGATGGAAGGGGAGCGCTATTACCTGGCGACCGAATGCCTGACTTCGAACCCGGAAGTGGTGCGCATCATCGAAGCGGGGCGGCTGGGCGAAGTGCGCGGCTTGATGGATGGCGGCACGGGCAAATTCAACGCCGGCTGCCACTCGATGAATTCGGCGCTGGTGAACCTGCTGCGCGACAAAAAGATCAGCATCGACGACGCCCGCAACGCGACCACCGACCGGATCGGCTTTGCCGACGCCTGCTACAGCGCGATGCTCGACGCCGCGTAATAACACGGGACGCTAGGGGCAGGCCCCGGTTTTTCAGTTAGGGGGTCTGGCCCCGGTTTGCATGAAGGGCACGCCGAGTCCTCGGTTTGCAACCGCCAACACAACCGGGGTCTGACCCCTCGCTGCCTCAATCGAGCGGCACGCTCCGGTACCGGTTCACCTGCGACGGTGTCACCGGCGGTGCCTTGTTGCCCCAGCTGGCGCGCAAATACGTCACCACCGCCGCCACCTCATAGTCATTGAGCGCATGTGAAAAAGGCGGCATCCCATACGGCCGCGGATTGCCCGTGGTCCCAGGCGCAAAGCCGCCATTGAGCACGATCCGGATCGGATTGACCGACTCGGCCATGGTCAGCGCGCGGTTCCCGTCCAGCGGCGGATAGTGCGGCGCCAGGCCCTTGCCATCGCTGCCATGGCAGTCGATGCAATGGGTGCCGTACAGTTCCTTCCCCTGCGCCATCACCTTGTCCAGCTGCGGCCCGCTGGGCATCTCGGCCGGTTCGGCCTTGTCCTCGGGCAGCGCCTTCAGGTAGACCGCCATCGCCGTCACATCCGGCGGCGTCAAATGCTGCAGGCTTTGCTGCACCACTTCGGCCATCGGCCCGAACACGGTGGCGCGCGGCGACACGCCCGTTTGCAGCAAGTCGACGATATGCGGCACCTCCCAGCTGCCCAGGCCCGCCTCGGCGTCCGACGTCAGCGACGGCGCATACCAGCCCAGCGTATGGATCATGCCGCCCGACAGGCCGCCCGCGCTGGCGCCGAGCGGATTGCGGCTGCTGTGGCAAGCCACGCAATGGCCGAGGCCCTCGACCAGGTAGGCGCCGCGGTTCCACTGCGCGTTCTGGCCCGCCACGTCGGCATACACGGCCGGCTTGAAATACAGCAGCCGCCAGCCGGCCAGCATGATTTGCTGGTTGTACGGAAAACGCAGCTCGTGCGGCTGGCTGGCCACCTTTTGCGCGGGAATGCTCTGCATGTACGCATACAGCGCGTCGGCATCGGCGCGGCTGACCTTGGTATAGCTGGTGTAAGGAAAGGCCGGATACAGCAAGCGCCCGTCGCGCGATTTGCCGTTGTGGAGCGCGCGCCAGAAATCGTCGGCGCTCCAGGCGCCGATGCCGCTGTCGCGGTCAGGCGTGATGTTCGGCGCCAGCAGGCGCCCGAACGGCGTGTCGATCGCGCGTCCGCCGGCGTAGGCGGGGCCGCCGCGCGCGGTGTGGCAGGCCATGCAGTCGCCGGCGCGCGCCAGGTAGGCGCCGCGCGCGATGTTGGCCGGCGTGGCGGCATACGCGGCCGGCGACGCCGATGCGATGTGTTCTTCGCGCGGCCACGCGATGGCGGCCGCCAGCATCAGCACGACGGCGGTCAGTCCCAGTCCCAGCACAATGGTCTTCTTCATGGCACGCTCCCGCAAGCCAGCGGCAGGGGCTTGGCGACACTGTCGGCCGGACGCGCCTCGGGCGGCACCGGCTGCAGGCCGAGCCAGCTGGAGATGGCGTTCACGTCCGGCAGGCTCAGGCGCGCGGTAATCTCGGCCATGCAGTCGGGCGCCAGCGCGCGCCGGGTCTTGTTGCGCCATGCGCCGAACTGGGCGTTGACGTAGTCGCGCGGCAGGCCCAGCAAGCCCGGGATGGCCGGATTGACGCCGGTCAGCTGCGTGCCGTGGCAGGCGACGCAGGCCGGCACCTTCAGCGCCGGGTCGCCATGCAGGACCAGGCTGCGACCCCGTTCGAGAACCAAGGCGCTGGCGTCGGTCGGCTGGATCGGCGGCGAGGGCAGGTGCTGGCCGGCGAAGTAGGCGGCGATCTCGCGCAGATAGGGCTCGGGCAGGTTGCCGACCATGTAGCTCATCATCGGAAACTGGCGCCGGCCGTCGCGGAAATTGCTCATCTGGTTATACAGGTAGCCGGCCGGCTTGCCCGAGATGCGCGGAAAATACTGGTCGTTGACATCCTTCTTGGCGTGGCAGGAGGCGCAGGCGAGCACGCGCTGGGCCATGCTGTCGGGCAGGATGGCGGGGCGCTCGAAGGCGAGCAGCGGCGCGGCCACGGAAAGCGCGGCGAGCAGCAGAGAAATGCGGGGAAGGATAGGCATGATGGTGTGCGATAGACAGATGCGGCCATTGTCGCACGCGACGTCGTCCTCGCGCACGCGGGGCCCCATTCTGAGCATATTCAGTATGGGGCCCCGCGTGCGCGAGGACGGCGTTTTTGTGGTCTTGACTACGACGATTTCTGTTTCGCCGCGATTTACGCTTGCGGGATCAGCGCCTGGTCGGCGCGCCAGCGCCGGTAGATCTTCAGCGCCACATGGGCGTCGTCGGCCGCGTACAGGATCTGCTTTTCCGACAGGCGCGGCAAGGCCCAGTTGGTGGTGGTGATCTTCTTCGATTTCTGCAGCTTCTGGCCGAAGAACTTGGCCACCGCGGTCTTGGCGCCGAGCGTGTTGCGCTCGCCCTTGCGCAGCGCGGTCGACAGGTCGAGCACATTGACCGCTTCGATGCCCAGCTTGGCGCGCAGGCGCTTGACGTCATCCTGCAAGCCGAAGCCGACTTTCAAAATCGTGCGCGACTCGAGCACCGCCTTGAGCACGTCGAGCGCCGGCGCCGCGCCGATCTGGAACAGATAGGCCGCGTCGTCGGTGGCCAGCTGCACCAGGTGCGGCCCGGTCGACACTTCCCCTTTCAGGAAGGTCGGCTTCGATTCGGTATCGAAGCCGATCACGTCCATCGCCGACAGGGCCGCCAGCGCGTCGGCGGCCTCCTGGTCGGACTTGACCATGCGGATGTCAGCGAGCTTGATGCCGTCGTAAGGCGGCAGCAATTCGACCAAATCAGGTGTCATGAAGGCGTTTAGGCGTTGCGCGAAAATTTGGACGCCAGCAGCAGCAGCTTTTCCTGGCGCAGCTTGTCCGCTTCGGCCGCCTGCGCCGCATCGCGTTCGAGCTTCTTGCGCTCGGCTTCCTTCTTGAAGCGCTGCTGCAAGGTTTCCTTGGCGTGGGCCCGGTGCGTGTCGGTCACTTCGGCGCCGGCGGTGCCGTCGAGGTCGAAGCGCACCGTGGCTTTTTCCATCGCGCGCAAATAGCGCAGCGAGCCGGTGTGGATGCCCAGCGCGGTGCGCATGGTCTTGCGATCGAGCTCGGGCATGCGCGCGAGGATCTGCTTGTCGATGCCGATCGCCAGCGGCAGGCAGTCGCGGAAGGCAGGGAACTGTTGCTGAAACTGTTTGAGCAAGGAGCGCGCGGTCTGGGTGGTGGCCGCTGCCGGGATGGCAGGGGATGCAGCGTCGGCCGACTCGGCGACAGGACTAGTTGTATTCATTGACTTCATTGTAAGAGCGGGAACCGGAAGGATAGCATGGGCACATTCGCAGGTGCGGGGATTTTATTCGTCGATGCGCGCGCCGGCGGTGAGCCGCAGGGCCCGAAATCGTGTATCATCCGCCTCTTGCCTTACGCACGCGTTGCGGCAGCGCAGATGTGTCAGCTAGATGAAAGAGGGCATTCCACCGTCCCGCAAGTATAAGCTTTCGTTATATCTGGTATTCAATATATCAATTATCGCGATAACTTGCATTAGGGCATAATGGCTTTGTCTCCTCTCCCTTCCTAGATTGGTGAGTATCAAGCCCGTTTCAGCTAGCGGGCTTTTTTTCGTTCTGCAGCATCCGCGGCCCAGCACGGCCAACATCGCCCTTAGCGAGGGCCACCCTGAACACCGTTCATCGGACCCACGCCGGGGTCCCGCTGGATTATTGACTGGAGTTTTAATGACAACCAAAGCCAAGACCTTGACCCTCACCGCCACCAAAGCGCCGCGCAAAAGCGCCGCTTCGCTGGCGGTGCCGAAAACCGCGACCTCCTATTTCCTGGATACCGAAGCGGAGGCCAAGGTCACGGTTGTCAAGAAGGCATCGCGCCTGGCCGCCGTCGACGCCGCCACCGATCCGGTCGATGGCAACGAAGCTGCCAACGAAGCGAGCAACGAGGCGCTCGCCGCGCCGGTCGTGGTGCGCAAGCGCTCGCGCCTGGCCGCGCGTGACGAAATGACATCGGAGGCCGTGGTCGAGCCGGTCGCCAAGGCGCCCGCCACGCCGCGCGCCGTCAAGAAGCTGCTCGAAGCCGAGCCGACCGTGATCCAGACCGCCGGCCAGTCGGTCAGCCAGACCACCGACGCGGCCGCGCTGGCCGCGCTCGACCCCTCCGGCTATTTGCTGCCGTCGGTCCAGGTACCGGGCCGGCGCGGCCGCAAGCCGAGCGAATTCACGCCGGAAAACGACGAAGTGGCAGCCCTGAACGCGGTCGAACGCGCCGAACTGAAGGCCGTCTCGAAAGCCAAGGAACGCAAGGCCAAGGGCGGCGTCGTGCTGACGGCCGACCCGAAAGCGACCGAAGCGGACCTCGAGCGCCGGCGCACCCAGATCAAGAACCTGATCAACATGGGCAAGGAGCGCGGCTACCTGACCTACGCCGAGATCAACGACCAGCTGCCCGAGAACATCATCGATCCGGAAGCGGTCGAAGGCATCATCGCCACCTTCAACGACATGGGCATCGCCGTCTACGAGCGCGCCCCTGACGCCGAAATGATGCTGCTCACCGACACCGTCGCCACCGCCACCAGCGACGACGAAGTCGAAGCTGCCGCCGCCACCGCGCTGTCGACGGTCGATTCCGACTTCGGCCGCACGACCGACCCGGTGCGCATGTATATGCGCGAAATGGGCGCGGTCGCGCTGCTCACGCGCGAAGGCGAGATCGAAATCGCCAAGCGCATCGAAGGCGGCCTGAAAGACATGGTGCAGGCCATCTCGGCCTGCCCGACGACGATCGCCGAAATCATCGCGCTGTCGCACAAGATCGCCGCCGACACCATCAAGGTCGACGAAGTGGTGGACGGCTTCGTCGACCTCAACGAGCCATCCGCGCCGGCCGCGCCGGCCCCGCACGTGGCCGCGTCGGACGACGACGAAGAAGAGGAAGAGCACGAAGAAGAAGACGGCGACGCCAATGGCGGCGCGGCCGGCTTCTCGGCCGAGCAGCTGAACCAGCTGAAAAAGGGCGCGCTCGAAAAATTCGCGTTGATCGAATCCGAATTCGACAAGATGGCTGCCGCCTTCACGAAAGAGGGCTACGGTTCGGCCAAGTACGTCAAGGCGCAGGAAGTGATCTCCAACGAACTGCTGGGGATCCGCTTCACCGCCAAGGTCGTCGAAAAGCTGTGCGACACGCTGCGCGGCCAGATGGACGAAGTGCGCCACATCGAAAAAGCCGTGCTGGCGATCTGCGTGGACCGCTGCGGCATGCCGCGCGCCCACTTCATCAAGGTCTTCCCTGGCCAGGAAACGGACCTGGCCTGGGTCGACCGTGAAGTCGATTGCGCCTATCCGTACAGCACCGTGCTGGCCCGCAACGTGCCGGCCATCAAGGAACTGCAACAGCGCATGATCGACCTGCAGGCGCGCGTGGCGCTGCCGCTGGCTGACCTGCGCAAGATCAACAAGCAGATGGCAGCCGGCGAAAAGCGGGCGCGCCACGCGAAACGCGAAATGACGGTCGCCAACCTGCGCCTGGTCATTTCGATTGCAAAGAAATACATCAACCGCGGCCTGCAATTTCTCGACCTGATCCAGGAAGGCAATATCGGCCTGCTGAAAGCGGTCGACAAGTTCGAATACCGGCGCGGCTACAAGTTCTCGACCTACGCGACGTGGTGGATCCGCCAGGCGATCACGCGGTCGATCGCCGACATGGCGCGCACCATCCGGGTGCCGGTGCACATGATCGAAACGATCAACAAGATGAACCGCATCTCGCGCCAGATCATGCAGGAAACGGGCAGCGAGCCGGACCTTGCGACCTTGGCGCTGAAGATGGAAATGCCGGAAAACAAAGTACGTGAAATCATGAAAATCGCCAAAGAGCCGATCTCGATGGAAACGCCGATGGGCGAAGATGGCGATTCGCAGCTGGGCGACTTCATCGAAGACAACACCACGCTGGCGCCACTGGACGCGGCGCTGCACGCCTCGATGCGCAACGTCATCAAGGAAGTGCTGGACTCGCTGACGCCGCGCGAAGCGAAAGTGCTGCGCATGCGCTACGGCGTGGAAATGTCGAACGACCACACGCTGGAAGAAGTGGGCAAGCAGTTCGACGTCACGCGCGAGCGGATCCGCCAGATCGAAGCGAAAGCGATGAGCAAGCTGCGCCAGCCGTCGCGTTCGGACAAGCTGAAGAGTTTCCTGCACAACCACTAAGCGCTTCGCGCCCCGAAAAAACGCTCCCTCGCGAGCGTTTTTTTTCGTCCGCCAGAAAGTTTTTTAATCGGGGTCAGACCTTAATGGCGTTAAGTTAAGCCCTTGTCATTAGTTTCTTATAGGGGTAGCGCTGCGCTTTTGCCTTTACGACCCGATCAAATTTCCGATCGGGTCGGTACTCCTTCAGATCAAGCACCAGTCTTTCCCGTAGTCGCTTCATT
>JANYGW010000012.1 GCA_025359245.1 Massilia sp. | reverse complement strand
GCACTTCGAAGCAGAAGAATCTCCCTTTCGAAGGCGACGACGAGACGCCCAATTTGCCGCCCAAATGCAAGGAGGTCTATTCTAAGTGCAGGTCAAGAACTTTATTCCGGACAGCAGTGCGCGTTCGCGAGGACGACGTTGGTTCATTTGGACGGTACCTTTTGCTGCACGATTTCTGCTAGACCGCTTCGCTGTCCAAATGCGCCATCGCAAACTGGCTATAGCGCGATCCCGCCACCGCTTCCGGCGGCACCGCTTCGGCCAGCCGCGCCAGGTCCGCCGCCGACAACTCCACCTGCAACGCCCCCAGCGCCTCCTGCAAACGCACCCGGCTCCTGGCCCCGACCAGCGGCACGATATCGCTGCCCTGCGCCAGCACCCACGCAATGGCCACCTGCGCCACGCTCACCTGCATCGCGTCGGCAATCGCGCGCACCCGCTCCACCAGCGCCAGGTTGGCGTCCAGGTTCTCGCCCTGGAAGCGCGGGCTGGACTGGCCGCGGAAATCGGCCTCGCCCGCGCGCGCCTTCGACCAGTGCCCGCTGATCAAGCCGCGCGACAGCACACCATACGCCGTGATCCCCACCCCCAGCGCGCGCGCCGCCGGCAGCAGCCCGCCTTCGATCCCGCGCGAAATCATCGAATACTCGATCTGCACATCGCTGATCGGATGCACCGCATGCGCGCGCCGCAAGGTCTCGGCGCTCACTTCCGACAAGCCAATATGCCGCACATAGCCGGCCTTGACCAGGTCCGCGATCGCGCCCACGGTCTCTTCGATCGGCACCGCCGGATCGAGCCGCGCCGGGCGGTAGATGTCGATCTGCTCCACGCCCAGCCGCTTGAGCGAATACGCGGCGAAGTTCTTCACCGCTTGCGGGCGGCCATCGATGCCGCCCCAGCCGCCGGCCGGATCGCGCAGCGCGCCGAACTTGACGCTGATGATGGCCTTCTCGCGCCGTCCGCCGGCCAGCGCCTCGCGCAGCAGCAGCTCGTTGTCGCCCATGCCGTAAAAGTCGCCCGTGTCGAGCAGCGTGATGCCGGCGTCGAGCGCGGCGTGGATGGTGGCCAGGCTCTCGCCGCGGTCGGCCGGGCCGTACAGGTCGGACATGCCCATGCAGCCGAGGCCCATTTGGGCGACGCGCGGGCCGGTGCTGCCGAGTTGAGTGGTTTTCATCGTGATCTCCAGGTAGTTAAACGGTGAAATCAGTATGCTATTATCAGTTTCAACAATAAATACCTCATTTAGTATTTAATTATTCGAGAAACGCTAACAAATGGACCAGATCAAGGCGATGCAGATTTTCCAGTCTGTCGCCCAGTGCAAGAGCTTTTCGCAAGCCGCCGAACAGCTCGGCCTGCCGCGCCCGACCGTGACCAACGCGGTCCAGAGCGTCGAGCACCATCTGGGCGTGCGCCTGCTCCAGCGCACCACGCGCAAGGTCAGCCTGACGGTCGAAGGCGACATCTACCTCGAACGCTGCACCCGTTTGCTCAACGAGCTGGACGACATGAACGGCCTGTTCGCCGGCCCCGGTCCCGGCACCATCAAGGTCGACATGCCCGAAGGCCTGGCGCGCAGCCAGCTGATCCCGCGCCTGCCCGAATTCCTGCGGCTGTATCCGGCCATCCACGTACGGATCGGTTCGCGCGACCGCTTCGTCGACCTGGTTGGCGAAGGCATCGACTGCGCGATCCGGGTCGGCATCCTGCGCGATTCGAGCATGGTGGCGCGCCGGGTCGGCGAAATGGACCAGGTCAACGTCGGCTCGCCCGCCTATTTTGAAAAGTACGGCGTGCCGCACGCGCTGGCCGACCTGGCCGGCCACCTGGCGGTCAAGTTCTTCTCCAGCCAGAGCGGGCGCGACATGGACTGGGAATACCACGAGGACGGCGTCGACCATGTGGTGCCGATGCGCGGCGTGGTGTCGGTGTCGAGCACGTCTGCCTATCAGGAAAGCTGCCGTGCCGGACTCGGCATGATCCAGGCGCCGCGCATGGGCGTGGCCGACATGCTGGCGTCGGGCGAACTGGTGGAAGTGCTGCCGCAATGGCGGCCGCTGCCCTTGCCGGTGTCGATCGTGTATTCGCACAACCGGCACCTGTCGTCGCGGGTGCGCGCGTTCGTCGAGTGGGCCGCGTCGGTACTGGTGGTCCACTAGCGCGGCGTCATCAGCACCCGCAATTTTTCAATGTCTTCGCTGCGCCCCAGCTCGCGCAACACTTGCTCGAGCAAGGTCGTCTGGCCGCCGCGCGCCGTGGTCCACTGCGTAAAATATTCGTGCACGGTGCGCCACGGCGGGAAGTCGGCAGGCAGGCTGCGCCACGCGGCGCCGCTGCCGATGAAGTACAGCACCGCGCAGAACACATCGTACAGATCGTGCTTGCGCGGACGCGTGCGGCGCCGGGCCGCCTCCAGCATGGGCCGGATCCGTTCAAACTGGTCGCGCGCAACATCGCTCGCAAATTCGGGTCGCGCCATGATCTTCTGCCCCAAATACCGTTGGATGGCTGGATCTGGAACAGGTTCCCGTCAATTCACTTCTGCAATGCCGCCCGGACTGCCTGGTGCAGCGCCGACACGTGCGTGCCGGCACCGTTCCACAGCGCCAGCTTGCTGTCGATGCGTTCGAGCTGGGTGCGGTTGCGCTGGCAGCCGGCGTCGCTGATGTGCTTCAGTTCGTCCAGCATCCGGCTGGCGCAGCGTTCGATGCGCGGCACGTCATCCGGCGCGGCATCGACCAGGCCCTGCAGGTAGGTGGCGCCCCACTGCAAGCGCGTGGCGGGCCCGACTGCGCTGTCCCAGGCGCGTTCGTACCATTCCACGGCGCCGGCCGCGGCGCCGCGCTTCCTGGCGATTGCCGCCAGGCTGTGCATGAAAAAGAAAGACATCGGCGAGTGCGCCAGCTCGTCCTGCAGCACGCGTTCGGCTTCGTCGAGCAGGCCGGCGTCCGACAGCATGCCAGCCGCGGTATTGACGATCTGATGGCGCAGCGCCGGACCGCTGGGTTCTGCGAGGGCGGATGCCACGCGCTCGCGCAAGATGCCATCGAGGCGATCGACCGGCTGGCCCAGGCGTGCCATGCGCACCCGCGCGCGCAGCGCCGCCAGTTGGTCGGCAGGGTTTACGCTCGGATCAATTTCGAGGCGCTGCAGCGCCGTGGCCCAGGCGTGGGTCAGGCTGAATCGGGCCGGCGAATTCGCCGCCGTCAGCAAGCGCACCAGGTCGACCGCGAGGTTGGTGACGATGTCCAACTGTGCGCGCACCGTGTCGGCGTCGCCCAGCGTGGCTTCAATCTGCGCGATGGCGGCGCGCTGGTCGATGCCGGCCTTGCCCGCCATGGCGTGCCACTGCAGGCGCAGCGCGGCCTCCGGCACGGGGCAGGCGCGCGCCAGGCTGGCAAAGTCCAGGTCTTTCGGCAGCCGGCCTTCGTCGGTGTCCCAGGAATAGAAACTGAGCAGATGCCATTCATCGTCGGACAGCGTCGTGCCGAGCGATTCGGCGACGCTGCGGCGCGCATGCAGCGCAAGCTGGAAAATCTCGACGAAGCGTTCGCCGTCCAGTTCGCACGGCAGGCGCGTGATTTCGGTGCCGTCGGGGCGGAACACGATCAGGGTCGGGTAGCTGCGCACGTGGAACCGTTCGGCCAGCTGCTGGGCGCCGGCGCTGTCGCCATCGATTTGCAAAGGCACGCAGGAGGGCGCCAGCGCCTGGAAATCAGCGCGGTCGAACACGGTCGCGCGGATCCGATTGCAGGGCGGACACCAGGCTGCGCCCCAGTACAGGAACACGGGCAGACCGAGCGCTGCGGCGCGCGCGAAGGCGGCGTCGGGAGTCAAAGTTGCATCGGCCATGTACCGTTTTCCTGAAATATTGACGAGGCGTCAGTATACCTACCCCGTCGTCCTCGCGCACGCGAGGACGA
>JANYGW010000128.1 GCA_025359245.1 Massilia sp. | reverse complement strand
AACCTTCGCTGCCCATCACTTCAATGCCGTCGTAGCCGGCCTTTTTTGCCAGCCGGGCGCAGCGCGCATAGTCGGCCATGGTGCGCTCGATGCCGCGCTCGCTCAGGGCGCGCGGGCGGAATGGCGAGATCGGCGACTTCTTGCCGGACGCCGAGACGACGAACGGCTGGTAACCGTAGCGGCCGGCGTGCAGAATTTGCATGACGATCTTGCCGCCCTCTTCATGCACGGCGCGCGTGACGCGGCGATGGTTCGGCACGTCGCCGACAAAATTGAGCGTGCCGCCGAACGGCAGCAGCCAGCCGCGGCGGTTCGGCGCGATGCCGCCGGTGACGATCAAGCCGACGCCGCCGCGCGCCCGTTCGCGGTAAAACGCGGCCAGTTTGCCGTAATGATAAAAGCGGTCTTCGAGGCCGGTATGCATCGACCCCATGATGACGCGGTTGCGCAAGGTCGTGAAACCGAGGTCGAGCGGGGCGAGCAGATGGGGATAGGCGGTCATGGTCTTTTCAGGATTCTCGGTATGATGGGAAATGCGCCCTGCATTATGTATGAGAGGAATGCTACGCATTAGAGCCGGTTTTTGTAGATACAGGGCACTAAAGACAGACGTGCGGTGCTTGTGTTCCAGCATTGTTTCCCGTAGGCTGGAAGCATGAAGCCATTCATCCCCAGCCTCAGCCTCGCTCTGCTGATCGCCTGCGCCGGACCGGCCGTGGCTCAGGCGCCCAAACTGGAGTTGCCGAAGCTGGAGGTCACGGTCAAGCGCATCGATATCGACGCCCAGCGCATGTACGAAGTGAACGCCAGCGGCAGCGTGCAGGCGCCGCTGCCGGTGGTATGGAAAGTGCTGACCACCTACGACCGCATGCATGAATTCGTGCCGGACTTGGCGTCGTGCCGCGTGCTGTCGCGCAACGGCAATGAAGTCATCGTCGAACAATTCGGCATGGCGCATTTCCTGTTCATGTCGAAGTCGATCCATCTGGTGGTGCGCGCCACCGAGACGCCGATGGCGGCTATCGACATCGAGCTGATCTCGGGCGACATGAAGCATTATGAATCGCGCTGGGAATTGACGCCGGTGCCGGAAACGGGCGGCACGCGCATCACCTACAACGGCAAGTTGCTGCCCAGCTTTTATGTGCCCGGCCTGCTCGGCAACCAAATGATACGCAGCGATGTCGAACGCATGATGGGCGCGGTGCTGGCGCGCATCGACAGCAAACGAGATTAATTTTTCCCAAGGACCGCATTATGAAAGTCGCCCTGTTCGGCAGCCAGCCGTACGACCGCCGCTTCTTCGACGAAGCCTTGCAACACCAGCCGGACGCGGCGCGGATCGAACTGGTCTATCACGCGTCGTTATTGTCGCTGGAAACGGCGCCGCTGGCGCAAGGCAGCGAAGTCATTTGCGTGTTTGTCAACGACGTGCTCGACGCCGAGGTGCTGCAAACGCTGCATGACGGCGGCGCCCGCGCGATCCTGCTGCGCTGCGCCGGCTACAACAATGTGGATTTGGCCGCCGCGGCCAAGCTGGGGTTTTTCATCGCCCGCGTGCCGGCCTATTCACCGGAAGCGGTGGCCGAGCATGCGCTGGCGCTGGTGATGACGCTGAACCGCCAGACGCACCGGGCGTACGCGCGCGTGCGCGAAGGCAATTTCGCGCTCGACGGTTTGCTCGGCACGACCTTGCACGGCAAGACGGTCGGCATCGTCGGCACCGGCAAGATCGGCCTGGCGACGGCGCGCATCTTCAAAGGCATGGGCTGCACGGTGCTGGGCCACGATCCGTTTCCGTCAAAACAGTTCGAAGCGATCGGCCGGATGGTCGACCTGCCAACGTTACTGGCCGCCTCCGACGTGGTGTCGCTGCATTGCCCGCTGACCGACGACACGCGCCACATGATACGGCGCGACACGCTGGTCTTGATGAAGCGCGACGCGATGCTGGTCAACACCTCGCGCGGCGCGTTGATCGACACCGCCGACGTCATCGATGCATTGAAGGCGCGGCGCCTGGGTTACCTGGCGATCGACGTCTATGAACAGGAAAGCGCGCTGTTTTTCCAGGACCGCTCGTCCGACATCATCGACGACGACGTGTTTCAGCGCCTGATGACGTTCCCGAACGTGCTCGTCACCGGCCACCAGGGCTTTTTCACCATCGAAGCGCTGCGCGAAATCGCCGCGATCACGTTCGACAACCTGGCTTGTTATATGGCGGGCGAAGCGTGCGCCAACCGCTTGCCGCTGGCTTGAGCGTCCATCATCACGACAAATACGCGTCCCGGTTGCGCAATTCGGCGTAGTTTTCCAGGTTACCGATCTTTACCGTCACCGGGTTCAAACTGGCCTGGCTTTGCATCGAGCGCCAGGCGAACAGCCATTCCTGCTCCGGCGCTTCCGGCGCGCTTTTGGTGAACGCGGCGCCCAGCGCGGCGCGCACGCCGTATTCGACCAGGCCGTCGATGCCGGCCCAGCTCGGCAATGCACGCTGCACGGCGCGGTGCAGCCGTTCGCCGAATTCTTCGGTGTTGTGGATCACGAGGCAACTGTCGACCGGCGAAAACAGGTCGAACTTGTCCCAGGCCTGGCAAAAGCTCAGGGTCAGGCAATTGCCAGCCGGAACCAGGCGGAATTGCCCGAGCGTCAGCGCCAGTTCGAGGTCGCTGCGCTGGCCGTAGCGGTACAGCGTCGGTGGGCGTTGGTAATCGTGCAT
>JANYGW010000226.1 GCA_025359245.1 Massilia sp. | reverse complement strand
CCGAGAAGCCATGGTGCATGCGCTTGCACATCGCCTCGTACTGTGCCGCCATGAGGCCGGCAGACTGTGTGCCGGCCAGACCGAGCGCGTCCTCGAAGCGCGCTGAGTCGAGCTCCATCAGTTTGCCTGTCGCTGCCGCGGCAGCATGCGTTCCGAATACCGAGCCTGAATGCCAGCCGCGCGACAGCATCTGTGCGCCGTGCAGCGCCATGCCGACGCGCGGACCGACCTCATAGCCGGCCAGCGCGGCTTGCAGGAACTGCCGTCCGGTCACAGTCGCATCACCTTCGGACGCAGCCCATAGCGCGGGCAGCACGACCGATGCGCTGTGCAGCGGCCCAAGCGGGTGAAAGTCGTCAAGCTCGAACGCCTGGATAAAGGTGCCGTTGAGCAGCGCCGCGCCCGGTGCGCTGGTTTTGGCACCCCAGCCGACGAGGGTGCGGTCGCCCGTGCCTTCGAACTTCCGCACGATGTTCGCCGCCGTGCGCGACCACGGCAGTTGCGCACCGACGATGGCGCAGCCGATGCCGTCGAGCGTCAGCGCCTTGGCGCGCTCGCGCGCCGACGTTGGCGCGTCGTCCAGGTTGAAGCCGGCGAGCCAGTTGCAAAGCTGGCCGGTGGGGCCGGTCGGGTCGGTGGCTTGGCCTGCCGTGGTCACGGGTGTTGTCATAAGGATTCTTTTATGGGGTTTAGAGGAAGGTTTAGGAAGCCGGGGACGTGTGGCGCCGGGCTCATTCGAGCGGATACAGCTTGACCAGCGCGCCAAGGCGTTCGCTTTCGGCGCGGACCTGGCGCCCGAACTCGGCGGGCGAATTGACCAACGGCTCTGCGCCGGCGGCGGCAATCGTCTTTTGCACGTCGGCGTCTTTCACCGCCTCGCGCAAAGCGGCGACGATGCCCTGCGTCACGGCGGCGGGCGTTCCCTTCGGCGCGAACAGGCCGTACCAGGTGACTGACTGGAATTGCGGAAAACCGGCTTCGATCGTGGTTGGAACGTCAGGCAATGCGGTAGCGCGTTTTTTCCCCTGCGTAGCGAGGATTTTCAGCGTGCCCGCCTTGTAGTGCGGCAGCGCTGCGGTGATGCCGGTAAACGCGATGTTGACGTTGTTGGCGATCAGGTCGGTGACGATGGGGCCGGTGCCGCGGTAATTGACGACGATGAGGTTGGAGATGCCGGCCTCGGCTGCCAGCTGCCGCGCCGTGATGCGCGCCTGGCTTTCACCTGTCGCCAGCGAACACGGCTGCACGGCAGTCTTGCAGTAGGCAATGAACTCGGCCAGCGTTTTCACCGGCAATTTGGCGCTGGTGACGATGGCGGCGGGTGACTGCGACACGGCCGTCACGGGCTCCAGTCGCGCCAGCGGGTCGACGCCCTTCAAGCCCGGCGTGTACTTGGTCAGGACAATGGACGGCACCTGCAGCAGCAGCGTATAGCCGTCGGGTTTGGCGTCCATTACCCGGCGCGAGCCGATCAGGCCGTCGGCGCCAGGAATGTTCTCCACCACCACCGGCTGGCCCCACAGTACGCCGAGTTGCCGCGACACGGCGCGCGCCGTCGCGTCGGTGCCGCCACCCGCCGCGTACGGCACCACCAGCGTGACGGCGCGATCGGGCTTCCACGCTGCGGTTTGAGCCTGCGCAGTTTGTACTATGAAAATAATAGCTAACCACGCATACTGCACGTGTGCAAAAGGCCGATTTGATGTATATTTTCGGGTCATTTTGTCTCCGGCGAGCTTGTTCGGTGGCGTTCAGGCGACTGCGGGCGTGCCGGCTGGCCAGGCCCACGGCCGGCGCGATCGGTCAGCTTGCTGCCATTGTTGGATCAGCGCCTTGTCCTTTAGCGTCAGGCCGACGTCGTCCAGGCCGTGCAGCAGGCCCTCGCGGCGCATTGGATCAACGGTGAAGGCAGTCTCGGCGCCAGCGGCAGTGCGAATTGCCTGGCGTTCCAGGTCGA
Source organism: Massilia sp. (assembly GCA_025359245.1). GTDB lineage: Bacteria > Pseudomonadota > Gammaproteobacteria > Burkholderiales > Burkholderiaceae_D > Telluria_A. The sequence continues at coordinate 895 of JANYGW010000226.1, read as the reverse complement.
CGGTCAGCGGCTCGCCGTGTGCACAAGCCGCCGCCAGCGCTTCGACCTCGGGGGCAGGCAGGCGGATCGGCAGCACGCCGTTTTGAAAGCAGTTGGAAAAGAAAATATCGCCGAAGCTCGGCGCAATGACGCAGCGCAGTCCCAGCCCTTGCAGCGCGACAACGGCGCCTTCGCGCGACGAGCCGCAGCCGAAGTTGTCGCCGGCCAACAGCACGGGCGCGCCGCGAAACGCGGGCTGGTTGAGGATGAAGTCCGGGTCGTCGCTGCCGTCATCCCGATAGCGCAGTGCTTCGAACGCATAAGCGCCGAGTTCTTCGTTCGGCAACGTCGTCAGCCGCTCGATGCGGATGATGACATCGGTATCGACATTGGCGCGCGGCAGAGGCGCGGCAGCGCCGGTGACGATGGTGAATGGCTGCATGCCAGCCACCTTAGGAAGGTCACTGTGGCCGGGCCGCCCTGTGGTGGCGATGGGTGGATGCGTGCTCATGCGAGGCTCCTGATATCGGTGATACAGCCGGCAACGGCGGCGGCGGCGGCCATCGCCGGGCTGGCAAGGTGGGTGCGTGCGCCCGGCCCCTGCCGGCCGACAAAGTTGCGGTTCGACGTCGAAACCGAACGCTGCTGCGGCGGCACCTGCTCGCCGTTGGCGCCGACGCACAGGCTGCAGCCGGGTTCGCGCCAAGCAAAGCCCGCCGCCTTGAACACTTGATCGAGTCCCTCCGCCTCAGCCGCACGCCTTGTGTTTTCGGAACCGGGAACCACCCAGGCGGTGACGCCGGGCTCGACCTGCCTGCCGCGCGCCACGTCGGCGGCGGCGCGCAAGTCCGACAGCCGCGAATTGGCGCACGAGCCGATGAAGACCCAGTCCACCGGCGTTCCGGCGATGCGCTGG
>JANYGW010000209.1 GCA_025359245.1 Massilia sp. | reverse complement strand
GGGCCCATACAGAGCGGGCTCAGCATGGGCCCCCGCGTGCGCGAGGACGACGTTGGTTAGCGCATCTTAAATCTCGATTTATCGATTTCTGCGACACCGTTACTGCAGCAGCCGACCTTCGGCCCGATCCACCGCCTCCGCCGAACCGCGCAGCACCACCACGTCGCTCGCGGCAAGCACCGTACGCGGCGTCACCTCCAGCCGCTCCTTGCCGCGCCGGATAGTGGTCACTTCGGCGCCTACCTCGTGCAATTCCAGTTCCTCCAGGCGCTTGCCGATCGCCCCCGCGCCATCGCGCAGCGTGACCGAATGCAGCCGTACGTAGGTGTGCTCGGCATCGTCGCCGACATCGCTGGCGCCGTGGAAGTAGCCGCGCAGCGACGCATAGCGCTCGTCGCGCGCGCTCTGCACCCGATGCACCACGCGCCGCAGCGGCACGCCCATCATCACCAGCGCGTGCGAAGCGAGCATCAAGCTGCCCTCAAGCGCCTCCGGCACCACTTCGGCGGCGCCGGCTTTCTTGAGCAGATCCAGGTCGGTATCGTCATGGCTGCGCACGATCACCGGCAGCGTCGGCGCCAGTTCGTGCACCAGGTGCAGCACCTTCAGCGCCGAGGCGGTGTTCGCGTACGTGATCACCAGCGCGCTGGCGCGGTACACGCCGGCCGCGATCAGGCTTTCCTTGCGCGCCGCGTCGCCGTACGACACATGGGCGCCGGCCGATTGCGCTTCCACCACCCGTTCCGGATCCAGGTCGAGCGCCTGGTAGGCGATTTTTTCCTCGGTCAACAAGGTCGCCAGGCTCTGGCCGCTGCGCCCGAAACCGGCCACGATCACGTGCTTCTGGGTGGCCATGGTGCGGCTGGCGATCTGGGTCAGCTGCAGCGACTGCAGCATCCATTCGTTGGACGAGATCTTCATCACGATCTGGTCCGACTTCTCGATCAGGAACGGCGCCACCAGCATCGACAGCACCATCGAGGCCAGCACCAGCTGGATGATGAACGGGTCGAGCAGGTTGGCGCCGGCCGTCAGCGTGAGCAGCACGAAGCCGAATTCGCCCGCCTGCGCCAGCGCCAGGCCGGTGCGCATCGATACGCCGTCGGAGGCGCCGAACAGCTTGGCCAGCAGCGCGATCAGGGCGAACTTGAGCAGCACCGGTCCGCACAGCAGGATCAGCACCAGCCACCAGTTCTGCATCACCAGGCCGACGTTGAGCAGCATGCCGACGGTGATGAAAAACAGCCCGAGCAGCACGTCGCGGAACGGCTTGATGTCCTCTTCCACCTGGTGCTTGTACTGGGTTTCCGAAATCAGCATGCCGGCCACGAACGCGCCCAGCGCCATCGACAGGCCGGCGCGCTCGGTAATCCAGGCCGCGCCCAGCGTGATCATCAGCAGGTTGAGCATGAACAGCTCCTGCGAACGGCGCTTGACGACGATGGTGAACCACTTGCGCATGATCTTCTGGCCGATGAACAGCAGCAGCACCAGCACCAGCACCGCCTTGCCGGCCGCCCAGGCCAGCGTCGACATGAGTTCCTCGGGCGGCTTGCCGAGCGAAGGGATCAAAATCAGCAGCGGCACCACCGCCAGATCCTGGAACAGCAGGATGCCGATGATCTTGCGCCCGTGCGGGCTTTCCAGCTCCAGCCGTTCGGTGAGCATCTTGACCACGATCGCGGTCGACGACATGGCCAGCGCGCCGCCCAGCGCAAACGCGGCCTGCCAGCTGACGTGGATGCTGGCCGGCAGCTGGGTCGACAGCAGCCAGCCGAACACCATGGTGGCGACGATGGTCAGCACCACCTGGGCCATGCCGAGCCCGAACACGATGCGGCGCATCGCCATCAGCTGGGACAGCGAAAATTCGAGCCCGATCGAGAACATCAGGAACACCACGCCGAATTCGGCCAGCGCGTGGGTCGTCGTATTGTTATCGGCCAGGCCCAGCGCGTGCGGGCCGATCAGGATGCCGACGGCCAAATAGCCCAGCATCGGGGGCAGGTGCAGCATGCGGAAGGCGACCACGCCCAGCACGGCGCTGCCCAGCAAGAGGAGGGTAAGTTCAAGTCCTGAAAACATGCATTGCCGTTGACGTGAGGGGGTAAATCGTTGTTTGTTGCGTCTGGCAAGTTTTTTGCTTTCGCAATTCGTTTATACTTCTGGGATGAGTGTAACCCATGAAAAAACAATGCTGAAAGCTTTTGACAAAATCATCACCGAGCGCGCCATGGCAATGGCGCGCGAAACGCTCGAGATCGAGACCGACGCCATGCGCGCGCTGCAAGCACGCCTGACGTCGGACGACAGCGTCGGCCACGCCGTCGGCCTGCTGCTCGAATGCGGCGGCCGCGTGGTCGTGTCGGGGATCGGCAAGTCGGGCCACATCGGGCGCAAGATCGCCGCCACGCTGGCGTCGACCGGCACCCCGGCCATGTTCGTCCATCCGGCCGAAGCGGCCCATGGCGACCTGGGCATGGTGACCGCGCAAGATTGTTTTATCGCCATCTCGAACTCCGGCGAAACCGCCGAACTGATGTCGATCCTGCCGATCGTCAAGCGCATGGGCGCGCCGCTGATCGCCATGACGGGCAACCCCAAATCGAGCCTGGCACTGCTGGCCGACGTCCACCTCGACGTGTCGGTGGCCAAGGAAGCTTGCCCGCTGAACCTGGCCCCGACGGCCAGCACCACGGTCACGCTGGCCCTGGGCGACGCGCTGGCGGTGGCGCTGCTGGACGCGCGCGGCTTCAAGGAAGAAGACTTCGCCCGTTCGCACCCGGGCGGCGCCTTGGGCCGGCGCCTGCTGACCCACGTGCGCGACGTCATGCGCAGCGGCGCCGACGTGCCGATGGTTAGCGCCGACGTGCCGCTGACGGTGGCACTGCTCGAAATTACCCAGAAGGGCATGGGGATGACCGCCATTGTCGACGAGCAGCAGCGTCCGATCGGGGTATTTACCGATGGCGACCTGCGGCGCATGATCGAGCGCGTCCAGGATTTCACCAAAATCAAGATCAGCGACGTGATGCACGCCAATCCGCGCCGCGTCCATCCGGAGCAACTGGCGGTCGACGCCGTGCACGTGATGGAAGAATTCCGCATCAACCAGATGCTGGTGGTGGACGCCGACGACCGCCTGGTCGGCGCGCTGCACATCCATGACCTGACCCGCGCCAAGGTGATCTGATGATCCTCGAACTGGACCACATGCGCCGCGCGGCCGCCGTCAAGGTGATGATTTTCGACGTCGACGGGGTGCTTACCGACGGCAGCCTGACCTATGCCGCCGACGGCGAGGCGACCAAGACCTTCAATGTGCTCGACGGGCTGGGCATCCAGCTGCTGCAAAAAACCGGCGTCCATACGGCCATCATTAGCGCGCGCTCGTCGCCGATCGTGGTGCGGCGCGCGGCCGACCTGGGCATCATGCATGTGCACCAGGGGATACACGACAAGCGCATCGCCTTCGCCGCGCTGCTCGAAGCGACCGGGTTTGCCGCCGAACAGTGCGGCTACATCGGCGACGATGTGATCGACCTGCCGCTGCTGCTGCAGGTTGGTTTCGCGGTGACGGTGCCGACCGGCCATCCGGAAGTGCAGCATCGCGCGCATTACGTGACGCGCGCCGGGGGCGGGCGCGGCGCCGTGCGCGAAGTGTGCGACATGATCATGCGCGCGCAGGGCACCTATGAGGCGGCGCTGG
>JANYGW010000177.1 GCA_025359245.1 Massilia sp. | reverse complement strand
ATCTGCCACGGCGCGCGCACCAAGCCGGCCACCACGCTGCTGCACCAGGATCTGAGCCTGGCCCAGCGCGTGCTGCGCGACTTCGTGCACGACGAAACGGCGACCATCCAGGTGGACTCGCGCGAAAACCATCTGGCCCTGTCGGCGTTCGCGCAGACCTACACGCCGAGCGTGCTGCCACGCTTGCAGCACTACACGGGCGAACGGCCGCTGTTCGATCTGTACGGCGTGGAAGAAGAAATCCTGCGCGCGCTGGGGCGCCGCGTGGACCTGAAATCGGGCGGCTATCTGATCGTCGACCAGACCGAGGCCATGACCACGATCGACGTGAACACGGGCGGCTTTGTCGGCGGGCGCAATTTTGCCGACACGATTTTCAAGACCAACCTGGAAGCCGCGCACGCGATCGCGCGCCAGCTGCGCCTGCGCAATTTGGGCGGCATCATCATCCTGGACTTCATCGACATGGACAACAACGAGCACAAAAATACCGTGCTCGCCGAGTTGAAAAAGACGCTGTCGCGCGACCGCACCAAAGTTTCGGTGAGTAACTTCTCGGCACTGGGCCTGGTCGAAATGACGCGGAAGCGCACGCGCGAGTCGCTCGCGCATATCCTGTGCGAGCCCTGCCCGGCCTGCAGCGGCAAGGGCCAGGTCAAAACCTCACGCACGATCTGCTACGAAATCCTGCGCGAGCTGATGCGCGAAGCAAAACAGTTTAACCCGCGCGAATTCCGCATCCTGGCGTCGCAGGAAGTGGTCGACCTGTTCCTCGAAGAAGAGTCGCAGCACCTGGCCATGCTGGGAGACTTCGTCGGCAAACGCATTTCGCTGCAGGTCGAAACCGGGTATCACCAGGAACAGTACGACATCATTTTGATGTAACCATCGACCATCGCCGCCACGCATGCGCACTTCGCTGTTCACCGAGTTCAAGGAAAGCACGGCGCTTGCGCGGACCGATACGGCGCTGACTGGCCAACTCCTGCGCCATTACAAAACGGCTGCGCTGCTGCCGCCCCGGCGTGGCCTGTGCCGCTCGACCTGCGTCGCGCTGGCCTGGAACATCCAGCAGGCCCGCGTGGTCTTCAGGCAGGATCCGTCCCTGATCCGCGGCGTTATTTCTGCCGCGCCCTGCGCCAACGCGCTGGCCGCCTGGGGCGACCGGGAACAGCACTGGATCGTCGTCACGCAAGGGCTGATGACCGAACTGCGCGACGCCGCCGAAATGCACGCGGCGCGCTTGCCGGCGGCATTTCCCGCAGCGTTCGCGACGGCGCCTGGCAGGCAGCTGCTGGCGGCGACGCCGCTGCAAGGCTTCGACACCATGCTGGGCGCGTTGCTGTACTTTGGCGCGATGTCGTTCGTGGCCTCGCACGAACTGGGCCACCACCTGGCCGGGCACGACGCCTATTTCAGGGCGCCCGCGCACCACGCCCGCTGGGAGGTGCCGCATGCGCTGGAGCGCCAGGCCGACGCGATCGGCGTGGGCGCGGCCCTGCTGTCGGTCAGCAAACTGCTGCGGCGTTTTTTTACGGCGACAGCCCTGCTGCCATCCGAACGGGAGGAACAGCAAACCCTCATCGCCATCGTGTTCACCGCCGGCGTGCTCACCATGGCCGCGCGGCTGGTGCCGGCCGCGTTCGACTTCAACGCGGCCCAGTCGCCCAACGCCTACCGCATGCTCAAGATAGCGGCCACGCTGATGCGGCCTTTGCGCTCGCTGATGCTGCTGGACGACGCGGGGCGCAAATGGATCCGGCTCAAGTGCCTGGAAATCGTGCTCGGCCCGCCCTTGCCGGCGCAAGACGCCTTCCATTTGCGTGGCATGCAACAAGCGCTGCATGCGCCCGCCTTCCACGCGTACATGACGCAACTGGACGCCGGGTTTCGGCTCTTCAAGGACAAGCTGTCCGAATCACCTTGATGGCCGTGCCGCGTTTCAGCGCACTCGCTCGCGGACAAGCACGTGCGTGTCGCTCAGCACGCCGTCGGACGCAGGCGCTCCACCTCGAGACCGAACAGTGGCCGCAAGCGCGTGCCGAACACGTTGCCGATGAAGGCAGCCACCAGCCACAGCCAGCCATGCAGGCTGCCCGACACGATGCCGCTGAAATAGGCGCCGATATTGCAGCCGTATGCCAGGCGCGCGCCAAAGCCAAGCATCAGGCCACCCACGACCGCCGCGAGCAGCGAGCGCAGTGGCACGCGCCACACCGGTGCGTAGCGGCCGGCCAGCGCCGCTGCCACCATCGCGCCGAGCACGATCCCGATGTCCATCACCGACGTCACGTCGCTGGAAATCGGCGCGGCCAGCGCAGCAGCATTTCCCTTGGTCGACCAGTAGGCCCAGCTGGCGGTATCGATGCCAAGCAAGGATGCGCCC
>JANYGW010000156.1 GCA_025359245.1 Massilia sp. | reverse complement strand
TGAAACCGGCCCCGGAAAATATTCTTGATTTGTATCTGGGTTCGCTGGCCGCACTGGGCCTGGACCTGAAGCAAAACGATGTCCGCTTCGTCGAAGACGACTGGGAAAATCCGACGCTGGGCGCCTGGGGCCTCGGCTGGGAAGTCTGGCTGAACGGCATGGAAGTGACGCAATTCACCTACTTCCAGCAAGTCGGCGGCCTCGATTGCAAGCCGGTGTTGGGTGAAATCACTTACGGCATCGAACGCCTCGCGATGTATCTGCAAGGCGTCGAAAACGTCTATGACCTGGTCTGGACCGAATGGCAAGAGAATGGCACCACCAAGAAGCTGACCTACGGCGACGTGTTCCACCAGAACGAAGTCGAACAATCGACGTACAACTTCGAACACGCCAACACCGAGTTGCTGTTCAGCCAGTTCGCCAGCTATGAAGCCGAAGCGAAGCGCCTGATCGACTTGCAACTGACGCTGCCAGCCTATGAAAAAATCATGAAGGCGTCGCACAGCTTCAATATGCTCGACGCGCGCGGCGCCATTTCGGTGACCGAGCGGGCCGCCTATATCGGCCGCGTGCGCACCTTGTCGCGCCTGGTGGCGCAAGCCTATTACGACTCGCGCGAAAAGCTCGGTTTCCCGATGGCCCCCAAAGCGCCCGCGGTGCCCACAGCCGCCTGAACAGAAGAAAAACAACCATGAACCACACCCTACTCGTCGAACTGCTGACCGAAGAACTGCCGCCCAAGGCACTGGTCAAACTGAGCGCGGCTTTTGCCGCCGGCATCATGAATGGCCTGAAGGCGCGCGACTTCCTCGAAGCCGGCAGCGTCGCCACCACCTACGCCACGCCGCGCCGCCTGGCCGTGTCCATCACCGACGTGCGCAGCGTCTCGCCCGACAAATCGGTGCGCGAAAAAGTGCTGCCGGTGTCGGTCGCGCTCGACGCCGAGGGCAAGGGCACCGCGCCGCTGGCCAAGAAGCTGGCCGCGATGGGCCTGGCCGAGATTGACGTGGCAGCACTCGAACGCGCCGTCGACGGCAAGGCCGATAGCCTGTTCTACACCCGCAGCGTGGCCGGCAGCGCGCTGGTAACCGGCCTGCAGGCGGCTTTGGTCGAATCGGCCGCCAAGCTGCCGATCCCCAAGTTGATGAGCTATCAGCGCCCGGACGGCAGCACCGTGCAGTTCGTGCGCCCGGCCCACAAGCTGGTCGCGCTGCACGGCGAACAAGTTGTGCCATTGACCTTGCTCGGCCTGGCCGCCGGCAACCAGACGCTGGGCCACCGCTTCCTGTCGAACGGCCAGCCGCTGGCCATTCCGCATGCAGAGCATTACGCCGCCACGCTCGAAACCGAAGGCAAAGTGATCGCCAACATCGACGGGCGCAAGGAAAAAATCCGCAGCGCGCTGCTGGAAAAGGCCGGCGCCGACAAGGTGCTGATGCCCGAAGCGCTGCTCGACGAAGTGAGCGCGCTGGTCGAGTGGCCCGAGGTCTACGAATGCAACTTCGAGGAAGAATTCCTGGCCGTACCGCAGGAATGCCTGATCCTGACGATGCAGACCAATCAAAAATATTTCGCGCTGACCGATGCCACCGGCAAGCTGCGTTCGCGCTTTTTGATCGTGTCGAACATCGCGACCGACGACCCGCAGCACATCGTCGGCGGCAATGAGCGCGTGGTGCGCCCGCGCCTGTCCGATGCCAAGTTCTTCTTCGAGCAGGACAAGAAAAAGTCGCTTGAAGCCCGCCTGCCGCTGCTGGCCAACGTGGTCTATCACAACAAGCTGGGCACCCAGGCCGCGCGCTCGCAGCGCGTGGTGGCGCTGGCCAAGGACATCGCGGCCGAACTGGGCTACGACGTGGCGCTGGCCGCGCGCGGCGCGCTGCTGTCCAAGGCCGACCTGCTGACCGACATGGTGGGCGAATTCCCCGAGCTGCAAGGCATCATGGGTACCTACTACGCACGCCACGACGGCGAGCCGGACGAAGTGGCCCTGACCGCGACCGAGCATTACCAGCCGCGCTTTGCCGGCGACAGCCTGCCGTCGACCAACACCGGCACCGCGGTGGCGCTGGCCGACAAGCTCGAAACCCTGGTCGGCATCTGGGGCATCGGCCTGCAGCCGACCGGCGAGAAAGACCCGTTCGCGCTGCGCCGCCACGCGCTGGGCGTGCTGCGCATGCTGATCGAAAAACGCATGGACGTGTCGATCTCGCAGCTGCTGGCGCTGACGGCGAAAAATTTCCAGGACATCGCCGGTTTCACCGACCCGGTCAAGGACGTGCGCGCCTTCATGCTCGACCGCATGCGCGGCATCCTGCGCGAGCGCGGCTTCACGCCGAATGAAGTCGAAGCGGTGCTGGTCGAGGACCTCGACCGTCTGCACGACATCGTCGAACGGCTCGACGCCGTGCAGGCCTTCGCGGCCCTGCCGGAGAGCGCCTCGCTGGCCGCGGCCAACAAGCGCATCACCAACATCCTGAAAAAGACCGATGCGGCCATCGGTGATGTGGCCGAAAGCCTGCTGCAGGAAGACGCCGAAAAATCGCTGTTCGCTGCGATGGCGCGGGTCCGCCCGCAGGTCGACGCGGCCTTCGCGGCGCGCGACTTCGCCGGCGCCCTGAAAACGCTGGCCCAGTTGCGCGACGACGTCGACGCCTTCTTCAACGGTGTAATGGTGATGGCCGAGGATATCGCGCTGCGCAACAACCGCCTGGCGCTGCTGTCGTCGCTGCACGCGATGATGAACCGCGTGGCCGACATTTCCAAGCTGGCCGCATAAGGGACGACCCAGCATGAAAATGATCATCCTCGACCGCGACGGCGTCATCAACTACGACTCGGCGGCGTTCATCAAGTCGCCCGCCGAGTGGATTCCGATCCCCGGCTCGCTCGAAGCGATCGCGCGCCTGAACCAGGCCAACTACCGGGTGGTGGTGGCGTCGAACCAGTCGGGCATCGCGCGCGAGCTGTTCGACATGTGCACCTTGAACGCGATCCACCAGAAACTGCACGCCAGCGCGCAGCAGGTGGGCGCCTCGATCGACGCGATCTTCTTCTGCCCGCACGCGGCGATCGACAATTGCGACTGCCGCAAACCGAAGCCGGGCATGTTCGAAGAAATCGCCAAGCGCTTCAAGATCAGCCTCAAGGGCGTGCCCACCGTGGGCGACTCGCTGCGCGACCTGCAGTCGGGTTTCATCAGCGGCTGCGCGCCCTACCTGGTCCTGACCGGCAAGGGCCAGAAGACGTTCGAGACCGGCGGCCTGCCGCCCGGCACCCAGGTCTTCGCCGACCTGGCCAGCATGGTCGACGCCCTGCTCAAGGCCGGCACCGGCGCCGCGCACTTTTCCATCTGATCCGCATCCGGAGACTTCTTTGCGTAATTTCTTCCTGTTCCTGCGTTCGCTGACGTTCATGCTCGTGATGATCGTGGCCACCATCATCTGGGCCTGCATTTGCTTCCTCGCGTCGCCGCTGCCGTACAACAAGCGGTTCTGGGTCACCTCGCGCTGGAACGTGTTCATCATCTGGTGCGCCAAGGTCATTTGCGGCATCCACTACCAGTTCAAGGGCTACGACAACCTGCCCGACACGCCGGCCGTGGTGCTGTCGAAGCACCAGTCGGCATGGGAGACTATCTTCCTGCTGCCGAACCTGACGCGCCCCCTGGTGTACGTGTTCAAGAAGGAGATTCTGTATATACCTTTCTTCGGCTGGGCCATGTATTTTTTGCGCATGATCCCGATCGACCGCAGCCAGGGCAAGCACGCCTTCAAGCATGTGGTGGAACATGGCAAACGGCGCCTGGCGGACGGACAATGGATTATCATGTTCCCTGAAGGGACGCGCATTCCGGTCGGCGAAAAAGGAAAATATAAAAGCGGCGGGACACGGTTGGCGATTGAAACCAACACGGTTGTCATCCCGATCGCGCATAATTCAGGTGAATGCTGGCCCAAGAAATCCTTCCTGAAACGTCCTGGCGTGATCACGGTATCGATCGGCAAACCGATCTCCCCTGCCGGCCACACGCCCGACAGCATGATGCAAGAGGTAGAAAATTGGATAGAATCAGAAATGCGCGTCATTTCGCCCCACGTCTACAGCGCTGGCTGAGCGAGGTTGGCACGCTGATCCGGGCATCGACTCCGCAACAGGACCCGGCCCGGCCAACACTGGACGGGCCTCAACTCGAATTATTCGCGCAGGATTTTTTCGCTGCGCTGGAACCGGCCACCAAGCCGGCGCCCACCCAACCGCTATTCAAATCGCCTCCGCCGGCCCCGCCCAGGGTCATCCTGCCGTCGCCGCCGCCGCGCGCGCCCGATGCGCCGCCGCTGCGCCGCATCCAGCTCGGTCCCCATGCACTCGAATTCGAACTGCGCCGTTCGACCCGCCGCTCGATCGGCTTCATGATCGACGACGACGGCCTGCGCGTGACCGCGCCCAAGCGCATCACGCTCGCCGAAATCGACAACGCGATTCGCGCCAAGCAGCGCTGGATCATCGCCAAGCTCAATGAACGCGGCGAGCGGCGTGCGCTGCGCCAGGAAAAGCCGCCCGTGCAATGGATCGACGGCGCCCAGCTGCCTTTCATGGGCGCCGACATCACGCTGCGCCTGCACGAGGCGCCGCGCAGCAGCTGCGTGTTCGATCCGCAGCAGGCCGTGCTGACGGTCGGCGTGGTGCCGGGGCTGGCCGAATGGCAGCTGCGCGAGCGGGTGCGGATCTGGTTCTGCGAGCAGGCGAGCCAGGTGTTCGCCGAACGGCTGGAGGTCTATGCGGCCCGGCTGGGCGTGCGCTACGCGTCGCTGGCGCTGTCGTCGGCCGGCACGCGCTGGGGTTCGTGCACGGTGGAGGGCAACATCCGCCTGAACTGGCGGCTGATCCATTTTGCGCTGCCGCTGATCGACTATGTGGTGGCGCACGAACTGGCGCACCTGCTCGAAATGAACCACAGTCCGCGTTTCTGGGCCACCGTGGAAACGGTGTATCCCGATTACGACGGCGCCAAGATGGCGCTGCGCAAACGCTCGCAGGAGCTGCCGGTGCTGTTTCCCTAGGTGCGCGCGGCGGCCTTGAGCATGGCCGCAAAAGCGTCCATGACGCCGGTCTGGGCGCCATCGAGACAGCGGAACGGAATCGGCAAGGTGCCGCGTTTGAGCACCATCATGTAGCCGCGCGAATAGCGCCGGATCGCGCTGACGTCGGTCCACGGCACCAGCGTGACGCCGCTGCCGCTGGCACGGATGATGCCATGTTCATCGATGGTGAAGTCGTACAGGTGGCGCGCCCGGCCCTGCGCCACGAAATGCATGGCCGCCGTCGACGTGCTCTTGGCCAGCATCCACCAGGTGGCCAGGCGGCCGATGCGGCGCCGGCGAATCAGGAAACCGCCGTGCTGCCACATGAAACTGACGTATTCCGGCAACGCATAGCGCACCGTGAAGCGCAGCTGATCGCCTTGCGGGGCCGCGCCAGGGCCGCCCAGCGGCAGGCCGCCCATGGGCGCATCCGCGCGGGCCGGACCGGCGGACGCGTTGTCGCGCCTGAGCGGACCGTCGCCGCCGCCCGTTGCTTGATGAGTAAACCACGTCATGACCATCCCCAGCTCTTATTGTCGAGACATGGTAACAGTCGTCAGAAAATAATGTGTCGCAGCAAACCAACTGTGCGCGCGGTCGCACCGCGATGCTCATTGGCGAAAGCCAGTGCATGCGCCCCCATTGCGCTGCGGGCCGCATCATCCACCAATAGTTTTTCAACCATAAAAACCAACTCTTTATCATCGGCAACACGCACGGCGGCCCCCGCGGCGATCGCCTCTTCGGTCACCAGCGCGAAATTGAAGGTGTGCGGGCCGATCAGCACCGGCTTGCCCACCGCGCACGCTTCGATCAGGTTCTGGCCGCCCAGCGGCAGCAGGCTGCCGCCGATGAACGCCAGGTCGCAGGCGCTGAAATAGGCGAACATTTCGCCCATCGAGTCGCCCAGCAGCACCTGGCTTGCGCGGTCCACGCCGGCCTCGCCCAGGTCCGACCTGCGCTGCAGCGCCAGGCCGCGCGCGGCCGCCATGGCCGCCACCTCGTCGAAACGCTGGGGATGGCGCGGCACGATCACCAGCAAAGGCTGGCCCGGGAGGGTCCACAGCGCGGCGCAGGCATCGAGGATCAGCGCCTCCTCGCCTTCGCGGGTACTGGCGCACAGCAGCACCGGGCGCGCACCGATCCGGGAACGCAGCCAGGCCCCGGTGGCCAATGCCGATTCCGGCACCAGCACGTCGAACTTGATGCTGCCGGTGACCTCGACTTTGGGCGCGCCCAGCGAACGCACCCGTGCAGCGTCGGCCTCGGTCTGGGCGGCCACCAGCGCCAGCGCGCGCGCCGCATTGGTCATCAATGTGCCGAAACGCTGTCCGCGCCGCAGCGAGCGCTCCGACAGGCGCGCGTTCACCAGCGCCACCGGCACCTGCGTGCCGCAGGCGGCGATCAGGTTCGGCCAGACCTCGGTCTCCATCAGGATGCAGATGCGCGGCGCGAAGTGGCCGATGAAGCGGCGCACCATGAACGGAATGTCGTACGGCAGATAGGCTTGCACCAGGCGCTCGCCGTGCCTGGCGAACAAGGCGCGGCCGGTGGCGCGCCCGGTCGGCGTCATATGGGTCAGCACGATGCGGCTGTCGGGATAGGCCAGCAGCAGGGCATCGACCAGCGGCTCGGCGGCGCGCGTTTCGCCGACCGATACCGCGTGCACCCACAGCGTAGGCGTGGCGCCGCCGCGCGCGCCGTAAAAGCCGAGCCGCTCGCGCCAGTGCTGGCGGTAGCCCGGCTCCTTGCGCCCGCGCCACCACAGGCGCAGCAGCACCAACGGCAGCGCCAGGCACCACATCACGGTGTACAGCCGGCGCATCAGGCTAGTCCCAGCAGGCGCTTGGCGGCGGCGATCACCTCGCCGGCCGCCGGCGGCGCACCGCGCTCGCCCAGGTTGACGATGCAGGGCGACCAGTTGCCTTCAGTCTTCCATTTCGGCGAGTCGCAATACAGTTCCACGGTCGGGCGCAGGAAGGCCGCCGCGATGTGGGTCAGGCCGGTGTCGACGCCGATCGCCAGCGCCGCGTTGCGCGCCAGCGTCACGGCCTCGTCCATCGACAGCTTGGGCAGCACGCGCGCGTTGGGCAGGCGCGCGGCCAGCGCGTCGGCGTCGATTTTTTCGCCGGCCGAACCCCAGGCCAGCAGCACCGGCATCGGCGCCAGCGCGGCGCCGGTGGCGACCCAGTTGTCGGGCGCCCACTTCTTGGCGTCGCGCGCGGTCCCGTGGAAAAACACCGCGTAGTCCCGGTCGGGCATCCAGGCCGGGCGCTGGCCCTGGTCGGGGCCGGGCAGGCCGAAGTCGGGCGCCGTATCGGCGTTGTAGCCGAGCGCCGCGGCGGCCACCAGGCGCCCGCGCGCGACCGCATGGGTACGCGGGTCGAGCCGGATGCTGCGCGTGTGGAACCAGCGCGAAATGCCTTCATAGCCGGAGCCCTCGCTGCCGTTGGCCAGCCCGACCTTGCTGCCGCCGGGCGCCAGGCGCGCCGCGCCCATGATGATGCCGGTTTTCAGCAGGCCCTGGGTGTCGAACACGTAGTCGTATTGTTCCTCGCGCAGGGTGCGGAAGAAGGCCTTGATCTCGGCGCGCGTGGCGGCCTGCCCCAGGCTCTTGCGCCAGCGCCGCAGCGCGAACGGAATGATCTTGCGCACGTGCGGATTCAGGCGCACCAGGCTGACATAGCCCTCTTCGACCACCCAGTCGATCTGCGCGTCGGGATGCCGGCGCAGGATGTCGGCCACCATCGGCAGGTTGTGCAGCACGTCGCCCAGCGACGAGACCCGCACCAGCAGGATTTTCAGGCGCGCCACGTCGGACCCGCGCTCAGAACGGCAGTTCGGCGTCGGGCTTTGCGGCCACGATCACGCGCCGGAACTCGGCCTGGATGCGGCGCAGCGCCTCGGGCGTCTCGGCCTCGAAGCGCATCACCACCACCGGCGTCGTGTTCGACGAGCGCGCCAGGCCGAAGCCGTCCGGGTACTCGACCCGCAAGCCGTCGATGTCGATGATGCGGTCGGCCCCGGGAAAGCTGGCGTTGGCGCGCAGGCTGTCGATCAGCGCCACGCTCTCGCCCTCCTTCAGGTGCAAATGCAGTTCGGGCGTGCTGTCGGACTGCGGCAGGGCGTTCAGCAGCGCCGACGGGTCGGCCACGCGGGTCAGCAGTTCGAGCAGCCGCGCGCCCGCATACAGGCCGTCGTCGAAGCCGTACCAGCGGTCCTTGAAGAAGATATGCCCGCTCATCTCGCCGCCCAGCGGGGCGCCGGTTTCGCGCAGCTTGGCCTTGACCAGCGAATGGCCGGTCTTCCACATCAGCGGCACGCCGCCATGCGCGCTGATCCAGGGCGCCAGGTGGCGCGTGCATTTGACGTCGTACAAAATCTGCTGGCCCGGGTGGCGCGCCAGCACGTCGGCGGCGAACAGCATCATCTGGCGGTCCGGGTAGATGATCTGGCCGTCCTTGGTGACCACCCCGAGGCGGTCGCCGTCGCCGTCGAAGGCGATGCCGATTTCGGCGTCGCTCTGCTGCAGGCAGCGGATCAGGTCCTGCAGGTTTTCCGGATGGGCCGGATCAGGATGGTGGTTCGGGAAGGTGCCGTCGACCTCGCAAAACAATTCGATCACCTCGCACCCCATGCCGCGATACAGGTCGCCGGCGAAGGCGCCGGCCACGCCGTTGCCGCAGTCGACCGCGATCTTGATCGGGCGCGCCAGCTTGACGTCGGCCAGGATGCGCTCCAGGTAGGCGGCGCGGATATCGTGGGTGCGGTAGGCGCCCGGCGTGGCCGAAGGCGCGCCGTCATGCGCGACGATGTCGTGGTACAGCGCGCCGATAGTGGCGCCGTGAATCGCCTCGCCGGCCAGCACCATCTTGAAGCCGTTGTAGTCGGGCGGGTTGTGGCTGCCGGTGACCATGATGCCGGACGCGGCGCCGAGCACGTTGGTGCCGAAATACACCATCGGCGTGGCCACCACGCCCAGGTCGATCACGTCCACGCCCCCCGCCTGCAGGCCGGCCGCCAGTGCCGCCGTCAGTTCCGGACCGGACAGGCGCCCGTCGCGGCCGATTACGACCGTGCGCTCGCCCTTGGCCAGCGCGGCCCGGCCGAAGGCTTGCCCGATCTGTCGGGCCACGCCGGCGTCGAGGGTGCTGCCGATCACGCCACGGATGTCGTAGGCTTTGAATATCGTCTGGGAAAGTGGAAGCATGGGAAAACCTTAGAAAAAGCGCGGCGCCCGCCAATGCGGCGGCTGGCATGGCGTGCGAATCGGGGGAACAGCGGAATTATTGACGTCGGATGCAATTGTAGCGGCAAGCGGGGCTGTTTGGGAATTGCGGGCCCGCGGATCTTGCCGCTACGAAGGAAACTTTATACGCGCAGCTTGTCGATCGATTTACCGCTGTCGACCCATTCCTTGACCCATTTCGGCTGGCGGCCGCGGCCGGTCCATTGCTGGGCAGCGTTATCCGGATGGCGATAGCGTACTGCCACCGTGCCGGTTTTCGCGCGGATGCCGGTTCCGATCAGGTCTTTGAGCGGCACGCCGACGCTCTGGGCAATCGCCAGAATCTGCTCGCGGGCTTTTGCCACTTCCTGGTGCTCGCGTTTTTTCATTTCCTGCTTGATTTGATCCTGCAGGTTGCGCAAATCACCAACTGACATGTTAGACAGATCCATCATTATTCCTCGGGTTGGGTTGAAACGATTAAGTGAAATGTCACCAATTGTCGCAATATACTACATTCGCGCATTATTACCAGTCCTTCTCGCGAATAATTATCCGGGCTGGCTGCTTAAATCGAACAATACGCGCATGCAGCGGCATATAACTGCGCACGAACAATAAATAGAGAATATCGGCAGGCGCTGCAGCGTATAAGCGCCGGCAGGAAAATATCCACTCCGTTGAATGCTTCCGCCCAGAAACATTCAACGGGAAGCGGAAACCATCATTCCAGATAAGGGATAAAGCGGCAGGGCGCCAGGCCGGCGCGGCAGCGGTCAGCGGCTTATGCGCGCCGGATCAGCCCAGGCACAGGGACAGCGCCAGTTCCCAGTCGGGAATCGCGCACAGGCGTGCAATCAGCTTATCCGAACTCATGACCGAATTGGCGGGCCGTTTGGCCGGTGTCGGATAGTCGGCGCTGCCGATCGGCAGCACCTCGCAAGTCAGTCCGGCACGCGCCACAATGGCCTCGGTAAAGCCGTGCCAGCTGGTCTGGCCTTGCGCGCTCAGGTGATAGATGCCGCTGTGCTGCGCCCACCAGGCGGCGCTGTCGCCCCGGGCCTGGGCCAGCAGCACCGCAGTGGTGTCGGCAATCGTGCGGCTCCAGGTCGGCGCGCCGATCTGGTCGGCCACGACCCGCAACTGGTCGCGCTCCGCCCCCAGGCGCAACATCGTTTTCAGGAAATTCTTTCCGTGCATGCCGTACACCCAGCTGGTGCGCAGGATCAGGTGCGCGATCCCTGCATCGGCGATGGCTTGTTCGCCGGCCAGCTTGCTTTGTCCATACACATTGATCGGATTGGTGCGGTCGGTCTCGACGTAGGCGCCCAGCTTCGTGCCGTCGAACACATAATCGGTCGAATAATGCACCATGGCCGCGCCCAGCAGGCGCGCCTCGGCCGCCATCACCGCCGGCGCCTCGGCATTGATGCGGTGCGCCAGCGCCGGCTCGCTTTCGGCCTGGTCGACTGCCGTGTAGGCGGCCGGATTGACGATCAGGTCCGGGCGCACCGCGCGCACGACATCGCGCACCTGGTCCAGCCTGGACAGATCCATGCAGGCGCGGTCGACCGCCACCACCTGGCCCAGCGCCTGCAGGCTGCGCTGCAGCTCATAGCCGACCTGGCCGGTGGCGCCCGTCAACAGGATCTTCATGCGAACGCCTCGGCGTCGGCCAGCAGCACGCCCTGGCTGTCCTTGCCCGAGAGCATGGGTTCGGCGCTCAGCGGCCAGGCTATGCCCAGCGCGGGGTCGTTCCACAGCAGCGCACGCTCGAATTCGGGCGCCCAGTAATCGGTCGTCTTGTACAGGCATTCTGCCGTGTCGCTGGTGACCACGAAGCCGTGCGCAAAGCCCGGCGGTACCCACAGCTGGCGCCGGTTCTCGGCCGACAGCTCGATCCCCACCCAGCGCCCGAAAAACGGCGACGAACGGCGCATGTCGACCACCACGTCATAGATCGCACCGGCCGCCACCCGCACCAGCTTGCCTTGCGGCTGGCGGATCTGGTAATGCAGGCCGCGCAGCACGTTCCTGGCCGATTTCGAGTGGTTATCCTGGACGAACACAGCGGCAATCCCGGTCAGCTGCTCGAAACGGCGCGCATTGAAACTCTCGAAGAAAAAACCCCGATCGTCGCCGAACACCTGCGGCTCCAGTATCAGCACTTCAGGAATGGCGGTCGGCGTCACCTTCATTTAAAAAACCTTGTCATTTAAAACCTGCAACAGGTACTGGCCATAGCCGTTCTTTTTCAGCGGCGCCGCCAGCCGTTCCAGCGCCGCGCCGTCGATATAGCCCTTGCGGAAAGCAATTTCTTCCGGCACCGCGACCTTCAAACCCTGGCGCTTTTCGATCGTGGCGATAAACTGCGACGCCTCCAGCAGCGATTCATGGGTGCCCGTATCGAGCCAGGCCATGCCGCGCCCCATCACTTCGACATTCAGTTCGCCCGCCTTGAGATAGGCCCGGTTGACATCGGTGATTTCCAGTTCGCCGCGCGCCGATGGCTTGATCGACGCCGCGATATCGCACACCTGCTGGTCGTAGAAATACAGGCCGGTCACCGCATAATTGGATTTGGGCTGCAGCGGCTTTTCTTCAATCGACACCGCTTGCCGATCCGCGTCGAATTCGACCACGCCGTAACGCTCCGGATCGAGCACATGATAGGCGAATACGCTGGCGCCCTCGGTGCGGGAATTCGCCATGGCCAGTTTCTGGTCCAGCCCGTGCCCATAATAAATGTTGTCGCCCAAAATCAATGCCGACGGATGGTTGCCGACGAATTCGCGTCCAATGATGAACGCCTGCGCCAGCCCGTCCGGCGATGGCTGCACCGCATAGCTGAGCTGGATGCCCCATTGCGATCCGTCGCCCAGCAATTCGCGAAAACGCGGCGTATCCTGGGGCGTGGAGATAATCAGGATGTCGCGTATGCCGGCCAGCATCAAGGTCGTCAGCGGATAATAGATCATCGGCTTGTCGTAAATTGGCAGCAGCTGCTTCGATACGCTCATCGTGATCGGATACAAACGCGTTCCGGAACCGCCTGCCAGGATAATCCCCTTGCGTTCGACTGGTGTGCTCATTTCCCCTCCTCCCGGTTGGCATAATTGCGCTGAACCCAGCTCTGGTAGGCGCCCGACTGCACATCGGCCACCCATGCTTGATTACTCAAGTACCACTGCACCGTCTTGGCGATGCCGCTCTCGAAGGTCTCGGCCGGCTTCCAGCCCAGTTCGCGTTCGAGCTTGCCGGCGTCGATCGCATAGCGGCGGTCGTGGCCCGGGCGGTCCGTCACATAGCGAATCTGGTCGCGGTAGCTGCCTTGCTTGGGCGCGGCGCGGTCGAGCATGTCGCACAGCGTATGGACCACGTGCAGATTGGCCATTTCGTTCCAGCCCCCCACGTTGTACACCTCGCCCGGCGTGCCGTCGGCCAGCACCTTGCGGATCGCCGCGCAATGGTCGCTGACGAACAGCCAGTCGCGCACCTGCATGCCGTCGCCGTAAATCGGCAGCGCCTTGCCGGCCAGCGCGTTCGCGATAATCAGCGGAATGAGCTTTTCCGGGAAGTGGTAGGGACCGTAATTGTTCGAGCAATTGGTGGTCAAGGTCGGCATGCCGTAGGTGTGGTGGTAGGCGCGCACCAGGTGGTCGGACGCCGCCTTCGACGCCGAATACGGGCTGTTGGGCGCATACGCGGTCGTTTCGCTGAACGGCGCATCGTGCGGGCCCAGCGAACCGTAGACTTCATCGGTCGACACGTGCAGGAAGCGGAACGCCGCCTTCGCGTCCGCGTCCAGCGCCGACCAGTAGCTGCGCGCCGCTTCGAGCAGCGCGAAGGTGCCGTTGATATTGGTGTTGATGAACTCACCCGGACCGTGGATCGAGCGGTCGACGTGGCTCTCGGCGGCGAAGTGCAGAATCGCGCGCGGCCGGTGTTCGTTCAGCAGCGCCAGCACCGCGGCGCCGTCGCAGATATCGCCCTGCACGAACACGTGGCGCGCGTCGCCCTCGAGCGACACCAGGTTGTTCAGGTTGCCCGCATAGGTCAGCTTGTCCAGGTTCAGCACCGGCTCGTCCGAACCGGCCAACCAGTCCAAAACAAAATTCGATCCAATAAAACCAGCACCGCCAGTGACAAGAATCATTCGGCATCCCGCATAAGTGTAGAGTCAAGCCGCAATTCTATGTGAAACTGGCGAATTGAGCGCATTTTACTGTGGTAATTATGAAAACTTATGCCATCGGCGACCTGCAAGGCTGCGCCCATGAAGCGCAAGTGCTGCTGCACCGGATTGCCGACCACGCCGGCGGCGCGGCGCGCATCGTCTTCGTGGGCGACCTGGTCAACCGCGGCCCGGCCTCGCTGGCGGCGCTGCGCAAGGTGAAGCGGCTGTGGGCCGACAGCGGCGGGCTGGTCGACGCCGTGCTCGGCAACCACGACCTGCACCTGCTGGCGGTCGCCTGCGGCGCGCAGGCAGTCTCGAAGTCCGACACGCTGGCCGAGATCCTGGCCGCGCCTGACTGCGACGAACTGATCGACTGGCTGCGCCACCGTCCGCTGGCGCTGTTCGAATGCGGCCACCTGCTGGTGCATGCCGGCCTGCTGCCGCAGTGGAGCGCGCAGCAGGCGCTGGCGCTGGCCGCCGAAGTCGAGGCGGTGCTGCGCGGTCCCGGCTGGATCGACTTCCTCGGAACAATGTACGGCAACCAGCCCGACCACTGGGACGATAGCCTGAGCGGCACGGCGCGCCTGCGCTGCATCGTCAACGCCCTGACCCGCATGCGCCTGTGCACGGCGGACGGCGTGATGGACTTCAAGCACAAGGAAAGCGCCGGCACGCCGCCCGGCTCGGCGCTCTTGCCGTGGTTCGACCTGCCCGAGCGGCGCAGCGCCGGCACGCCGGTGGTGTTCGGGCACTGGTCGGCGCTGGGGCTGCTGCTGCGGCCCGACCTGGTCGGCCTCGACAGCGGCTGCGTCTGGGGCGGCAAGCTCACCGCCATCTGCCTGGACGACCGCAGCCTGCTGGAAGTTGACTGCCCCGAATACCAGAAACACGGTTGAGCGTAAGCCGGGGTCAGACGGGGACGCCGAGTCCACGATTTTGCGCTGCGCTCAGCGCGGCCGCGATCGCGTCATGCGCGGCCTGCGCCAGCTCGCGCCGGTGCGCGCCAGCCGCTTCGATCGGCGCCAGGCAGGTCAGGCTGGCGCGCACCGGCGGCCCCGACAGGACCTGGATCATGTTCTGGGCAAAGCTCATCTCGCCGCTGAAATCGATCCCGCCATGCGGCGCGCCGCCCGCGTCCAGGTAGCGCAAGGCGAACGGCTGCACCGGCACCCGGGCGTCGACGGCCGCTTCAAATAAATTGGCATGAAACGGCAGCACCGTACCCGGCGCGGCGGTCGTCCCTTCCGGGAAAAACGCCACCCGCTGGCCAGCCTGCAAGCTCGCCACCATGCTCTTGAAAATATGCCGCAATTCGCGCCGGTTGCCGCGCGCGATGAACACCGTGCCGCCCTTGTCGGCCAGCCAGCCGAGCACCGGCCAGTCGCGAATTTCGGACTTGGCCACGAAATGGCAGGGATGCAGGGCGTTGATGACGAAAATGTCCAGCCACGACACATGGTTCGACACGATCATCGCGTGCTCCAGCGCCGCCGCGCCGCCGGCCTGTTCGACGCTGACGCCGCAGATGCCCAGCAGCCGGCGCGACCAGCGCCGCGTGATGCGTGCGCGGCGCGCCGCGCTGGTCCACGGGAACACCAGCGCGCAGGCGGCCAGGCCGGCGCACAGGTGCACGCCGATCCGGCCCAGGCGAAAGGCGAGCTTGATCTTCGAAGCCACTAGCGCTGGAACGCGATACGTCCGCCCACGATCGTGGCCCTGACCTGGCCGGCCAGTTCGTAGCCGAGGAACGGCGTGTGCTTGCCCTGGCTGGCCAGCGCCGCCGCTTCGACCTTCCAGCGCGCCTGCGGGTCGAACAGCACCACGTCGGCGTCGGCGCCGGGCGAGAGCGTGCCGGCCGCCAGGCCCGCCACGCGCGCCGCGTCGGCAGTGACCTTGGCCAGCGCGCGCGCCAGCGGCGTCGCCGCGCCGGCCGCCGCATGCTGGCTGGCGGCGTAATCGTCGGCCCATTTCAGCGCCAGCGAGAGCAGCAGTTCGAGGCCGGTCGCGCCGGGCGACGCTTCGCCGAACGGCAGCAGCTTTTCGTCGTCGTCGACCGGAGTGTGGTCCGAGCACATGGCATCGAGCGTGCCGTCGAACAGCGCGGCGCGGATCGCATCGCGGTCGCGCTGGCTGCGAAACGGCGGCGTGACGCGCGCGTTCGAATCGAAGAAGCCGATGTCGGCGTCGGTCATGTGCACGTGATGAGCGCCGACGTCGCAAGTGACCGGCAGCCCTTCCTTCTTGGCCGCGCGCACCAGCTCGAGGCCGGCCGCCGACGACATGCGGCACAGGTGCACCCGCGCGCCGGTCGCGCGCACCAGTTCGAACAGCGTGTGCAATGCGATCGTTTCGGACATCACCGGCACGCCGGACAGGCCCAGGCGCGACGCCAGCGGTCCGCTGTGGGCGATCCCGCCGCGTCCGATGTGGGCGTCCTGCGGGCGCACCCAGACCGTGAAGCCGAAGGTCTTGGCGTACTGCAGCGCGCGCAGCAGCACGTTGGTGTCTTCCATCGGTACTTCGGCCTGCGAGAAGCCGATGCAGCCGGCCTCGGTCAGCTCGGCCATCTCGGTCAGCGCTTCGCCGCGCAGGCCCATTGTCAGGGCGCCCAGCGGATGCACGTGCGCCTGCTGCAGCTTGCCGGCGCGGTGCTTGAGCATCTCGACCAGGCCCGGCTCGTCCAGCACCGGATCGGTGTCGGGCGGGCAGATCAAGGTGGTGACGCCGCCCTGCATCGCCGCCTGCATCTCGGACTTGAGCGTGGCCTTGTATTCGTAGCCCGGCTCGCGCAGGCGCGCCGACAGGTCGACCAGGCCGGGAGCGACCACCAGGCCGGTGGCGTCGAGCGTGGTGTCGGCCGCAAAGCCGGCCGGCGCCGCGCCGGCCGAGGCGATCTTGCCGTCCACGATAAACAGGTCCTGCACCTTGTCGATGCCGTTGGCCGGGTCGATCATGCGGCCGTTCTTGATATGTAATTTCATCCTTGGGTTCCCGCCAGAATACTCATCACCGCCATGCGGACCGCGATCCCGAACGTCACCTGCGGCAAGATCACCGCCTGGGCGCCGTCGGCCACCGCCGAATCGATTTCCACGCCCCGGTTCATCGGCCCCGGGTGCATGACGATCGCGTCCGGCTTGGCCAGCGCCAGGCGCTCGGGCGTCAAGCCGTAGCTCTTGAAGTACTCCTGGGCCGACGGCAGCAGCGCCCCGCGCATGCGTTCGTTCTGCAGGCGCAGCATGATGATCACGTCGACGCCCTTGAGGCCTTCGTCCATGTTGGTGAACACGCGCACGCCCATCTGTTCGAGCCCGCCCGGCAGCAGCGTGTGCGGGCCGATGGCGCGCACTTCGGGCACGCCCAGCGTGGTCAATGCGTGGATGTCCGAGCGCGCCACGCGGCTGTGCAGGATGTCGCCGACGATGGCCACGGTCAGGTTGGTGAAGTCCTTCTTGTAGTGCCGGATCGTGTACATGTCGAGCAGGCCCTGGGTCGGGTGCGCGTGGCGGCCGTCGCCGGCGTTGACCACGTGGACATGCGACTGCTTCTTGTCGATCAGGTGGCGCGCGATCAGGTACGGCGCGCCCGACTGCGCGTGGCGCACCACGAACATATCGGCGTGCATGGCCGACAGGTTGTCGATGGTGTCGAGCAGCGACTCGCCCTTGCTGGCCGACGAGGCCTGGATGTTCAGGTTGATGACGTCGGCCGACAGGCGTTTGGAGGCGATTTCGAAGGTGGTGCGGGTGCGCGTCGAGTTCTCGAAGAACAGGTTGAACACGCTCTTGCCGCGCATCAGCGGCACCTTTTTCACTTCGCGGTCGGAGATGCCGACAAAGCTGGAGGCGGTGTCCAGGATATGGTTGATGATCGATTTGGGCAGGCCCTCAATCGACAACAGGTGCTGCAGTTCGCCATTTTTATTCAGTTGCGGATTAAGCATGGTCTGGTTCTATGGTTAGCGTGAATTGTCCGTCCGCCGCGCGCGCCAGCGCCAGCGACTGTTCGCGGTCCAGCGCGACCGTGGTGGCCACGAAGTCGGCCGCCACCGGCAGCTCGCGCCCGCCGCGGTCGGCCAGCGCGGCCAGCATGATGCGCGCCGGGCGGCCATAGTCGAACAGCACGTTGATCGCCGCGCGCGTGGTGCGCCCGGTGTAGAGCACATCGTCGACCAGCACGATGTTGGCGCGATCGACGTTAAAGCCGATGTGGGTCGGCTTGACGTCGGGGTGCAGGCCTTTTTTGGCGTAGTCGTCGCGGTAGAACGAAACGTCGATGAAGCCGAGCCGCGCCTGCAGGCCAAGGTCGGCTGCCAGCCGTTCGGCCAGCCACGCGCCGCCCGAATGGATGCCCACAATGGCGGCGTCGGGCACGCCCGCAAGGCCGGCGCGCACCTGGCCGAGCAGCACCTGGTACAGGGCCTCGGCGTCTAATTGCTTAGTTGATGTTGGCATGGTCGTCAAAGTATTGTTGCAAAATGATGGCGGCGGCTTTCGCGTCGATGATCTCGCCGCGCTTGGCCTGGATCACGGCCGACGAATAGCGCTCGTCGACCAGGTGCACCGGCAGGTTGAAGCGGCCGTGCAGCTGGTTGGCGAAGCGGCGGCAGCGCAAGGTCATCTCGTGCTCGGCGCCGTCCGGGTGCAGCGGTTCGCCGACCACCAGGCGCGCCGGGCGCCACAGTGCGATCAGCTCGCCGATCTGCTTGAAACGGGCCGCATTGTCGATCGCCTGGACCACCACCAGCGGCTGCGCCTGGCCGGTCAGGGTATTGCCGACGGCGATGCCGATGCGCTTGATGCCAAAATCGAATCCGAGTATCGTGTCAATCGCCTGCTCAAGCATTACGCATGCCCGGCCTCGGAGGCCAGCATCATCGGGTCGATCCCCAGCAGCTTGATGGCGGCGTTGTAGCGTTCCTCGATCGGCAGGTCGAACAGCACGTGGGCGTCGGCGCCGACGGTCAGCCAGCCGTTGCGGCCGATCTCGTCTTCGAGCTGGCCCGGGCTCCAGCCGGCATAGCCGATCGACACCAGCAGACGCTGCGGGCCGTCGCCGTTGGCGACCGCTTCGAGCACGTCGATGGAGGTGGTGAAGGCCACTTCGTCGGTGACCGTCAGCGAGGAGGAGTAATGGGCGCCGGGCGTGTGCAGCACGAAGCCGCGGTCGTCCTGGACCGGTCCGCCGAACATGATGGGCTCGTTGACGACGGCGCTGTGCAGGCCGTCGACGATGCGCAGGTCGATCCGTTCGAACAGGATTTCCATGGTCATGTCGGTCGGCTTGTTGATGACCACCCCGAGCACGCCCTTGTCGTTGTGTTCGCAGATATACACGACGGTCCCGCCGAACACCGGATCCTGCATCGACGGCATCGCGATCAGGAAGTGGTTGGCCAGGTTCATGGTGGAGGCGGACGACGACGCAAAGCCGCCGGCGAAGCCGCCAGTGTCATCTTGCGGCATGCCGGGCATGGGGTGATCCCTGCCGATTTTGCTTTTCTTCATCGTCCTTTTCCTCGAGCCTGGAGATTTGTCAGTATCCCGCCTGCAACGATGGGCTTTTCGATAGTTTACACTGAATTGCGGCTGCGGCCATCGCTGCGGCCCATCCGGGCGCAGCTAACTTCGATGGTAGACTGTAAAAACCATCCTATCTTGACCCTGAGCACGCGTTGATCTTAAGAAAATCCCTCGTCTGGTTCCGCCGCGACCTGCGCGCCTTCGACCACGCAGCGCTGCATCATGCGCTAACGTCGTCCAAGTCCGTCTATTGCGCATTCATTTACGATACCGACATCCTCGACGGCTTGCCGCGCAGCGACCGCCGGGTCGATTTCATCCACGCCAGCCTGGCCGAGCTCGATGCCGAGCTGCGCCAGCTGGGCGGCTACCTGATCGTGCGCCATGCCAGCGCGATCGACGCGATCCCGGCGCTGGCGGCCGAACTGGACGTCGATGCCGTGTTCGTCAATGGCGACTACGAGCCGCAGGCAATCCTGCGCGACCAGGCCGTGGCGCAGCGGCTCGGCAGCGATGGGCGCGGCTTTTCCAGCTTCAAGGACCAGGTCATTTTCGAAAAAAGCGAAGTGCTGACCCAGGCGGCGCAAACGTTTTCGGTGTTCACGCCTTACAAGAACGCCTGGCTCAAGCGCCTCGCCGCCGAACCGGACTGTCTGGCCCCGTGGCCGATTGAAGCGCACGCGGCGCAGTTCGCGCCGCCTTCCTCGCCATACCGGCTGCCGACGCTGGCCGAGATCGGCTTCAGCCCGGCCAGCATGCCGGTCCCGGCCGGCATGGCGGGCGCAGCCACCCTGTTCGACGACTTCATTACCCGCATCGCAGCCTACGGCGAAGCGCGCAATTACCCTGCCGTCAAGGGGCCGTCCTATTTGTCGGTGCACCTGCGCTTCGGCACCCTGTCGATCCGCCACCTGGTGCGCACCGTCAGCGCGCTGATCGCCAACGGCGCCGGCGGCGACGGCGCGCCGGTATGGCTGTCGGAACTGATCTGGCGCGAGTTCTACGCGATGATCCTGTTCCACCATCCGCACGTGACCGAGCGCGCCTTCAAGCCGGCCTACGACGCGATCGCATGGGAGAGCGGGCCCGAGGCCGAAAAGCGATTCGCCGCCTGGTGCGAGGGACGCACCGGCTATCCGCTGGTCGATGCAGCCATGCTGCAGCTGAACCAGACCGGCTACATGCACAACCGGCTGCGCATGGTGGCTGCCTGCTTCCTGATCAAGGACCTGGGGATAGCCTGGGCCCGGGGCGAACAGTATTTCGCGCTGCACCTGAACGACTTCGACCTGGCCTCCAACAACGGCGGCTGGCAGTGGGCTGCGTCCTCGGGCTGCGATGCGCAGCCTTACTTCCGCATCTTCAATCCGGTCACGCAGTCGGAGAAATTCGATGCGCACGGCAAGTTCATTCGGCGCTACCTGCCGCAGCTGGTCAAGTTGTCGGACAAGGAGATCCATGCGCCGTGGCTGGCTGCGACCAAAGTGGAAGGCTATCCGCCACCAATCGTGATGCACGACGAGGCGCGCAAGAAGACGCTCGAGCGCTACGCCGTCGTCAAGTCATAGGCCCTCGCCTGCGCAAGGGCGATGTGGGTTGATTTCGGCAGCGCCAATAAAAAACGCCCCGTTGAAGCGGGGCGTTTTTGTGGGTGCTGGCGGTTACTGAGTAACCGGCATCTCCCGGTTCAGCAGGCCCGAAATCGCGGCCAGCAGCATGTCTTCCTGGAACGGCTTGCCGAAGTAGGCATTCACGCCCAGGTCCAGCGCGTAGTTGCGGTGCTTGTCCGCCGTACGCGAGGTGATCATGATGATCGGCACCGCGGCCGTGCTGTCGTTGCCGCGGATGTTGCGGGTCAAGTCGAAGCCGTCCATGCGCGGCATCTCGATATCGACCAGCATCAGGTCGGGCACGGTCTCTTGCAGGTGCTCGAGCGCGTCAACCCCGTCCTTGGCCAGCATGACCTGGTAGCCTTCGCGCTCCAGCAGGCGCTGGGTAACCTTGCGCACGGTGAGCGAATCGTCGACCACCATCACCACGAAGTCGCGCGCCCTGGTCGGTTCCGGCGCCGCTGCCGCCGCCGCGATGGCAGCCGGCTTGAGCTGCGGATGCAGGTCGATGTGGTGCGACAGCGCGACCGGGTTCAGGATCAGCACGATCTCGCCCGAACCGAGCACGGTGGCGCCGGCAATGCCGATCATGCGCGACAGCTGCGGGCCGATGTTTTTAATGACAACCTCGCGGTTGCCGACCACGTCATCGACTTGCACGGCCAGCCGGTCGGCGCCGTGCTTGAGCACCAGCACCGGGCACGAACGCTGCACCATCGGATGCGCCTCATTGTCGCCCAATAGCGTCGGCAGGAAGTGCAGCGCGACCTTGTGGCCCTGGAACTCGACGAAGCCGGCTTCGCGTGCCTTTTGCAGCGCCGCGTCCTTGATCTGCAATACCTGTTCAACCAGGATCGACGGCACCGCATAGGTCTTGCTGCCGCTGGTGGTAATGACCACCTGGGTGACCGACAGCGTCAGTGGCAGGTTGATGGTAAACCGCGCGCCCTTGCCTTTTTCGGTCACGATCGAGACGCGCCCGCCCAGGGCGGTCGCTTCCGAACGCACCACGTCCATGCCGACGCCGCGCCCGGCCAGTTCGGAGAGCGCATCGGCGGTCGAAAAGCCCGGTTCGAAAATCAGGTCGGCCGCTTCCTTGTCGGTGACGGTCGCATTCTTCTCGATCAGGCCCTTTTCGCGCGCCTTGGCGCGGATCCGGTCCAGGTCAAGGCCGGCGCCGTCGTCGTTAAACTGGATCACCACCTCGTTACCCTGCTGGCTGACCTGCACCAGCAGTTCGCCGATGTCGGCCTTGCCGTTGGCATTGCGCTTGTCGCGCGATTCGATACCGTGGACGATGGAATTGCGCAGCAAGTGTTCGAACGGCGCGGCCATCTGCTCCAGCACCGAACGGTCGATTTCGACGCCGCCGCCCCGGATATCGAGGTTGACGCGCTTGTCGATTTCCTTGGCGGTCTGGCGCGCCACCCGGAACAGCCGCTCCGACAGGCTCGAAAACGGCACCATCCGCACCCGCATCAGATCGCGCTGCAGGTCGCGCGTCAGGCGCGACTGGACCGTCAAATCGTCGGTGGCGGAATCGACCGTGCGGGTCAGGCTTTCGTGGAACGACGCAACGTCGTTCACGCTCTCGGCCATCATGCGGGTCAGTTCCTGCAGCCGGGTAAAACGGTCGAATTCGAGCGGGTCGAATTCGCGCTCGCTCGAAATCGACATGCGCGACGAGATCTGCGATTCGGCCTGCATCTCCACTTCGCGCAACTGGCGCCGCAAGCGGGCCAGATTTTCCGAGAAGTCGGTCAGCGACGACTTGAGCGTCGACACCTGGTTTTCCAGTTTCGAACGCGTGATCGACACTTCGCCGGCCTGGTTGACCAAGCGGTCGAGAATGTCGGCACGGACCCGCACCAGCGGGGTGCGCGCGACGGTCGCGGCAGCATCGTCGGCAGCGACGTTGAGCGGCGCCGCGCCAGGTGCTGCGCCGGCGGCCGCTTCGGCGTTCGCATCGACCGGATTTTGCAATTGTTCGAACAGCAGCAGCGCGTGATCGTAGTTGGCCATCAGTTCGTCGAACGCGGCTGGCGTCGACGTTCCGGCGTGGACCATGTTCTCGATCTGCGATTCGATCTCGTGCGTGTGCTGGCCCAGGCGCATCGCGCCGGCCATCCGGGCGCTGCCCTTGACGGTGTGCAGGATCCGCAACAGGCCCTTGGCCGACGCCACGTCGGACGGGTTGGCCTGCCACTTGCGCAAGCCATTGCCCAGTTCCGGCAGCAAATCGGTCGCCTCTTCGAGGAACACCGGCAGCAAATCGGCATCGAGGTCGTCGCCGAACGGGACTTCGGCCACCGCGTTCTGGACCGCCGAATCGCTGATCGCCGATTC
Source organism: Massilia sp. (assembly GCA_025359245.1). Lineage (GTDB taxonomy): Bacteria > Pseudomonadota > Gammaproteobacteria > Burkholderiales > Burkholderiaceae_D > Telluria_A. The sequence continues at coordinate 61,789 of JANYGW010000156.1, read as the reverse complement.
GATCGCCGCTACTTCGGCAGCGAACGCCTGCGGCTCGGAGATCGGTTCAGGCGCCGGCTCCGCCACGACGATGTCGTCGACCATGACCATGACCGGGACCGGCATCTCGGTGTGCTCGATGACCGGATCGACCGTTTCGGCCGTCGGCGGCGCCAGCTCCAGGTCGGCGATGTCGAACGACTCGAGGACCGGTTCGGCCGCTTCGATCGGGGCGTCGATGTCTTCGGCTGCAGGCATTTCTGCCAGCACGTCGAGCGGCGCTGTGATGTCTTCCACGGCAGGCATTTCTTCCAGCACCGTTTCGGCGCTTGCCGCGTCGTCGGACGTGCTCACTTCGGAACTCTCGGCGCCGAGATAGATGGCCGACTCCTGCTCCACCAGGCGATGGCGCAGCGCATTCAGGCGCGCCACCAGGTCCGGATTGGGCGCGGCGATTTCGCCCAGGGCAAACTTCTGCAGCATCTCGCGCGAGCAGTCGACGGTCTCGTCGAGCAGGTCGCGTTCGGCATCTTCCAGCACCGGCGCCGGCGTGTCGAGCGCCATTTCAAGCGCGTGCGCAATTTCAGTGAGCGCGCTAAAGCCCACCGTGGCCGAGGTGCCGCCCAGGGTGTGGGCCGCCTTCAACGCTTCCGGGGTCACCAGGCGATGCGGCTCATGGCGCCATTCGCTGAAGTCGCGCGTGAGCAGGCGGAGGATTTCGTCCGTTTCGGCCAGGTAGATGTTATACAGCGGCAGCGGGATTTCCAGATCGCCGATGCGCTTGGTGTTGTCGTCGGCAGGCGTCGCACCGCGCGCGTTGCCGGGGAAATCGATGACATTGCCCGGCGCAGCCAGCTCGGCCAGTTCCGGCTCGGCCGCCTCGACCGCCTCGATGACCTCGTCGACGTGCTCGTCGACGTGCTCTTCGACCGGCGCGTCGGCGGGCGTGTCGGCGCCAATCGCGTCCAGTTCGACCGAGTCCGATACCACCGGCACGTCCGGCATCGCCGGCTCTTCCGGGAAGTCCTCGGCCAGCAATTCGACCGGCACGTCGGCGCCGGTCTCTGCGTCGTCCTCGAACGGCAGCAGGGCGACGATTTCCTCTTCTTCGGGCGGCGCTTCGGCCACGATGTCCTGCTCCGGCACCGGTTCGACCACGGGCGGCGCCTCGACCACCGGCTCGCGCACTTTGGTTTCAACCTGTATCAGCGTTTCGGCGACAACAACCGGCGCAGCCGCTTCCATGCTGAAGGCGGCGCCTTCGAGCATGCGCGACGCACTGGCGACCAGCGCATCGCTGGTGCGCGGCGAATGGCCGCTTGCGGCCAGTTCGTCGACCCAGGCGGTCATGTCGGTACTGGCCCAGCCCAGCAGCGCCAGCAGGTCCGGCGTTGCGGCGCGGCCTTCGGACAACCACAGGTTCATGACTTTTTCGACCAGGGCGGCGCCCTCGCCGAAATTGTTCAGGCCGACCATGCGGCCGCTGCCCTTGAGCGTGTGGAAGGCACGCCGCACCACGGTGATGGTTTCCTGGTTGGACGGCTCGCGCTGCAGCTTGGGCAGCGTGGCGGTGACCAGCTCCAGCACTTCCTGCGCTTCCATAATGAAAATTTCGAGCAGCTCGGCTTCGACTTCGCCTTCGACCGGCATCGGCGGCGCCGTCATGACCGGCGCGGCCACGACTGGCGCTGCGCTGTGCGGCGGCGCGGCCGCCTCGGTCACCTGGGCCACCGGCGCCACTGGGGCGGCCTCGATGACGATCGGTTCCGGCTCGAACTGGGTCTCGCCCGACGGCTTTTCGAACGGCACTTCGCGCAGCATGCCCTCGGTACGATCGAACGCAAAACGGTCCTTGGCGGCGTCAAAATTCTTGGCCAGCATGTCGACGAAGAAGCCCAGCGCGCCGATGTTCTGGGCGATGTTCTGCAGCGAGGCCGCTTCCAGTTCCGGATTGCCTTCGGCGGCGGCGAGCGCGCGCACCGCTTCCTTGACGTGCAGCGCGGCGCGCATGGCGTCTTCCTGGTCGAGGATCGCGACCGCGCCCTGCAGCTGGTGCAGGACCGGATCGATCTGGCTCAGGGTCGGACGCTTGGAGCCGTCCGCGTAATAATCGTCGAGCACCTTCTCGACCTGGCGCAGGCCGTTCTTCATTTCGGCGGCGAGCACCGCGACGGTGTGGTCCTGCTGGATCTGGCGCGACAGGTCGCCCTGCCATTGCGGCGCGTCCGGCGGGGTCCGGCCGGCGGCGAGCGCCAGCAGGCGCTGTCCGACCAGGGCGGCGTTCGCATCGAAGTCGTCGGGCAGCTGGCGGATCTGGTCCAGGCCCTGTTCGACGAACAGCATGGCGGTTGCCATGTCGAGGCTGAACAGTTCATTGCGGCCCGAGGCGATCGATTCCTTGGTGGCGCGCACGATATCGATCTGCAGCCTGGCCAGCGCCGGGGCGCCCAGCTTTTCGCTGGCGGCCGCGATGGTAGCCAGCAGGTCTTCGAATTCGGCTTCCTGGCCGGCGTCGATTTCCGAGGCCAGCTTGTCCCAGCTGACTTTGGCGCGCGCGAGCGCTTCCTTGGCCGTCTTCAGGGCTGCCGCATCGATGCGGCCGTAGCGTTTTTTGTCGTAGTTCGATGGCACCACGTTATCGACGCGATAGGCGCGGCGCAGTGCTTTCGCGGTCGGCGACGGATGCTGGGCGGCGGCGATGAAAAACAGGGCGTCGCGCATCATCGGCTCGGGCAAGCTGCCCTCGCCCTGCGTCAGTCGGCGGATCTGCAGGTTGATCAGGCCGAATAGCTGCTTGACATACAGGTCGCTGGCCAGCTGGCCCTTGGCGACCAGTTCGGCGAAGCATTGCATGGCGACCCAGAAAGTGCGCGCGTGCGCTTCCTTCTGGCCGGCGGCGATCAGCGCGATCGCGTCCTGCATGACCTGCGCGGTGGCCTGCTGGGAGGCCGCATCGGGGCTCTTCAGAAACGGCAGCAGCGCCTTCTCGAAGCGCCCGCGGCAGGCCGCGTAATCGGGGTTGGTGGCCGCCACCGCATGCGCCGGCAGCACGGCGGCCAGCGACAGGTCGGGGAAGAACAGGTCGGCCGGATGGATCCGCGCCGCGCCCAGTTTTTCCTGCAGATCGCGGTAATACGGGAACAGGCGCGCCGGCTGCTGGGGCGCGCCGGAAAGCAGCTCCTCGAGGTATTCGATGACCGCCTGGTACACCGCGTTGACCGCTTTCGCGTTCTCCACGCTGCATTCGAGCAGGCCGTCGCGGAAGCGGTCGAGCGCGTGCTCGGCCGCCTGGGTCATGGCGCCGACACCGTCGACGTCGACCATCTGCAAGGCCCCGTGGGCCTGGTGCAAGTACGCTTTCGCATGCTTGAGTGAGTCTGCCTGGGCATCACCCGCCAGGGCCGAAGCATCATTCAACGCGGCGCCGGACTTGCCCAGCGCCTCGCGAATTTCGCCCATCACCCAGCCGAGCGGCCCAGTGTCGAATTGGGGCGCGTGCGAAAAATCAGTCATCGTTTTGCTTACCTTGTATCTATCGGCTGGCCCTGGCTCAGGCAGTAACGCGGAATCGCGACACCGAGTTTTTCAGTTCCTGCGCCAGCAATGTCAGCTGGCGAATCGAGTTGGCGGTTTGTTGCGTGCCGTCCTGGGTGCTCTCGGTCACCGACAGGATGTGCTGAATGTTGTGCGCCACGCCGTTGGCCGACGTTGCCTGCAGCTCGGTAGCGAACGAAATGCCCTGAATCAGTTCGGCCAGGCGGTTCGACACGCGCGAGATGTCCGACAGTGCGGCGCCCGCGGCATCGGACAGCTTGGCACCCTCGACCACACCCTGCGTCGATTTTTCCATAGCGGCCACCGCATCGTGGGTATCGGTCTGAATGGTACGCACCAGCGCGCCGATCTGTTTTGCCGCGCCGGCTGAACGTTCTGCCAGCCGCTGCACCTCTTCCGCAACCACCGAGAAGCCGCGACCGGCTTCACCGGCCGATGCGGCCTGAATTGCCGCGTTCAGCGCCAGCACGTTGGTCTGTTCGGTAATGTCGGAAATCAGCTCGGTGATCTCGCCAATCTCCTGCGACGATTCGCCCAGCCGCTTGATGCGCTTCGACGTTTCCTGGATCTGCTCGCGGATCTCGTGCATGCCCTTGATCGCGTTTTCCACCGCGGTCGAACCCTGGTGCGCCGCAGCCACCGACTGGCGCGCCACCTCGGCCGACTCATTCGCCGATTTCGACACGTCGGTAATTTCGCTCGCCATCTTCAGCACCGTCTCGGACGCGTCCTGGATCTCGCGCGACTGCTGCTCGGTTGCCGCCAGCAGGTCGGTCGAAATATTCTGTGCGTTGGTCGAGGCCGAGGTCACCGATTCGGCCGTCGTCGTTACCCGTTCCACCAGGCCGCGCAATTCCTCGACCGTGTAGTTGACCGAGTCGGCGATCGCGCCGGTGATGTCTTCGGACACCGTTGCGTGCACCGTCAAATCACCGTCCGCCACTTCCTGCAGCTCGTTCATCAGGCGCAAAATAGCGGCCTGGTTCTGGTCGTTGGTCGCTTTCGCTTCCTCTTCCTTGGTCTGCGCCAGCTGACGCATGGCGTCCGCTTCCTGGCGCCGGCCTTCCGCAGCGCGGGCACGGGTACGGGAATCCTGCAGCATGACCTTACCGATGGCCGCAGCGACTGCGGCGGTAAACAGCGTGGCAATACCGGTCAGCCACAGCCAGATGCCGGCGCTATCCTGCTGGCTACGGAAGTCGCCCTGGACGATCGTCAGCAGCTGCTTGATTTCTTCGTTCTCGTAGAAAATCGACAGTTCGGCGCCCTTGGCGGCCGTGAATTTTGGCAGGTTGACCAGCACCGTGGAGACCAAGGCGTGGTAGGTGTCGAATTTATTCTTGATCTCGCCCAGCAGGGCGCGCAGCTCCACGTCACGCACCGCGTTCAATTGCATCGTCTCGTTCCCGTTCAGGAAGCCCTCGATGGTGACGCGGAAGGTGGTGGCGTCCTTACCCAGCTGGAACGCGGTCTCCGGACGGATACCGCCCGAGGTCAGGAATTCGCTGGCGCTGCGCGACATGCGCTGGGTCAGCATGGTCAGGCGGCCGATGGCGGCGAGTTCTTTCGGGGACGCGCCCTTCTGGACCTTCTGGCTCAGCAGCTCTTCGGTCATCGACAGCAGTTCCGGCGACAGCGCGTCGAGCTGCTTGAGGATCTTCGAAAAACCGGTCAGCTCGGGCTTCATCTTCAAGATGGTGCCGGCCGAATTGTCGGTCGAAATCCATTTGGTCTTGGCCGTGTTGAGCTTCTTGGTCATGCTGGCGGGAGCGGCGGCGGTCATCAGCACCAAGTCCTTGTTCAGCAGGACCCGGCTCTCTTCGAGCTGCGCGAACGCCTCTTCGTTACCCTGGATGGCGTTGGGCGCCGCTTTACCGATACGCTGCGAGTGCATCAGCGCATCCGATGCGATCTGGGTCTGGTTGGATGACTTGACGCTATTGGCCGTGTTCATGGCCAGCGCCGCGACGATCACCACGATGCCGCCGGCGAACACGCCCATCAGGATACGCTGCTGGCGCCCAAGGGACAGGTGGCCGATGAACGGCAGCACCATCTGGGTTTCCGGTTCGCTCAGGATCTCGTCCTGCTTGCGCAGCGCGGGCGCGTCGCCCATGCCCAGCAAGTCGGAGCCGCTGTCGGCCGGCGCATCCGGCACGGCCGCAAAGCCGTCCGTATGGTCGTCGACTATGTCCTCCGGCATCTCGCTGGCCGGACCGAATTCGGTGTCGGGGGCAGCCAGCACGCCCACATTGTCATCACCACCCTTGGGGGAAAACCCCATCGCACTTTTCCAAGCAAATCCCATTACAGCTCCCAATCCCAAAGGTATATATGCCACTTGTGGCGTGGCTTAAAATCCGACGTGTAAAAAACGGGTATCGCGCACCAATGCCGCCAGGTCCAGCGGCGTCCATTCGACTGCCTCGGCATCGCGCAGCCGGTCGCCAGTCACTTCCATGTCGGCTGCGTGACGCAGGCCGTACACACGCGAAACGAGCAGCCCGCAGTTGAAACCGAGGCCGCCCGCAAAGGTTACTACCCGGCTGTCCGAGCCGACTGTGGTCTCGCCCTGGAGCTGGTAGCGCCCCAGGTCGATCACGCTGATCAAATTACCCCGGATGTTGGCCAGGCCCAGATACCAGGGCTGGGTCAGGGGCACCACCGTCACCGCCGGCGCCGGCACGATTTCGCCGATCTGGGTCAGGTCGAGCAGGAAGCGCTCGGAGCCGATCATCACGCCGAGCTGGTTGATGCGCGCGCCGGCATTGTTGCGCGCCGCCTGCATGCGTTCGAGCAGCTGCACCTGGTACTGGCGTAAACGGGTACGGCGCCCGGCCCCATCGGACTGGACGCGCGTCTCTGGTGCGGCGTGGACGGCGGAGCTCATGGCATCAGGCGCCGAGTGCGGCGATTTTCGCCAGCAGCAGTTCCGGGTCAACCGGCTTGACCAGGTATTCGCGCGCGCCCTGGCGCAGGCCCCAGACGCGGTCGGTTTCCTGGTTCTTGCTGCTGCAGATAATAATCGGCACGTCGGCCAGCTCCGGATCCTTGGAGATGGCGCGCGTGACCTGGAAGCCGTTCGCGCCCGGCATGACGACGTCCATCAGGATCAGGTGCGGCTTGTCGGCCTTGATCTTGAGGAAGGCTTCTTCGCCGTTTTCGGCGGTAGTGACGGTAAAACCGTTCTTGACCAGGATATCGGTCAGGTAGTAACGCTCGGTGGGGGAGTCGTCGACGATCAGAATTTTGGTAATGGCCACGTGGCTCTCCTGGATTATTTGGACGTTGCGCCAGCCGTATGCTCGCGCACAGCGGCAAGCAGGCTGTCTTTGCTAAAGGGTTTGGTAAGGTAAGCCGAGGAACCGACCATGGCGCCGCGGGCGCGGTCGAACAGACCGTCCTTGGACGACAGCATGACCACCGGCGTGCCATGGAACTTGGCGCTCTTCTTGATCAGCGCGCAAGTCTGGTAGCCATCGAGGCGCGGCATCAGGATGTCGCAAAACACCAGCGAAGGATGGTGGTCGTTGATCTTGGCCAGCGCATCGAAGCCATCGTCGGCGAGCACCACCTGGTAGCCTGCCTGGGTAAGAAAAATTTCGGCGGAACGACGAATCGTACTGCTGTCGTCGATGACCATGATCTTCAAAACTGTCGGTTGCGTCGTCATTGTCATATTCAGTTTACTCGGCATGAAGCTGAACGATACCATAGGGCAAGGCTCTTGTGCGATATCTGTTGCATTCGTTCAACTTATGTATTAAAAACGCCGCGTTCCAGTTAGATAACTGTCATTTCGAAGTCATCTTTCCGGGCGCCGCACTCGGGACAGGTCCAGTTCATCGGCACGTCGGGCCAGCGGGTGCCGGGGGCGATGCCCTCGTCCGGTAGGCCCAGCTCCTCCTCGTAGACCCAGCCGCAGATGAGGCACATCCAGGTCTGGAACGGGGCGGACGATGCACTGCCTGATTCTTGACTACTCACGTTAACTATCCTTCTATCTAGTAAAATGACGAATCAGGTATCTTAATCCACCCGTCGTGCAAAACCAAACATCTCCCCTTATTCTTACGTTCGGCGTCTCCGATCCGGTCGGCGCCATGGGCATCCAGTCCGACCTAGCCGCCTTCGGGGCGCTCGGTTGCCACGGCCTGTCGGTCACCACGGCCCTGCTGGTGGCCGACAGCGCGCGCATCGAAGACACCTATGACATCGACGCCGACTGGCTGGTCGACCAGGCCCGTTTGATCCTCGAAGACATGCCGGTGGCCGCCTTCAAGGTGGGCGCCCTGACCAGCATCGAGCAGGCTTCGGCGATCGCCGAAATCATATCCGACTACCCGGACCTGCCCTTCATCCTCGACCCCTTCCTTTCCAGCCTGCCCGATTCCGGCCTGGCCGACGACGACATGCTGGGCGCAATCCGCCAGATCCTGGCGCCCCAGGCCACCATTTTGCTGCTGTCGCAGGTGGAACTGGCGCGCATGGCCGAGACCTGGCGCGAGGGCGGCGGCGACATGCTGATCGAAGACGTGGCCGAACTGACCGGCGCCGGCTGCGCCTACGTGCTGGTGACCGGCACCGGCGCCTCCGGCAGCGGCGCGGCCGCGCTGCGCACCAATACGCTGTTCGGCGAAGAGGGCGTGCTCGCCACTTTCGACTGGCGCCACCTGGCCGGGCCGTTCGTCGGCGCCGGCGGCACCATGTCGGCCGCGCTGGCGGCCTACATGGCGCACGGGCGCGATCCGCTCGCGGCGGCGCGCGCGGCCCAGGACTTTACCGCCGGCGCGCTGGCCCACGCCCAGCGCTTCGGCATGGGCAAGCTGGTTCCCAACAAATTTTTCGCTCACTCTTTTCACGGATTGAACCCGACATGACTACTTCCGACACCTCGCGCAACGACACCCTGTTCGCGCGCGCCCAGAAAACCACGCCGGGCGGCGTCAATTCGCCCGTGCGCGCCTTCAAATCGGTGGGCGGCACGCCGCGCTTCATCACGCGCGCCGAAGGCCCCTACTTCTGGGACGCCGACGGCAAGCGCTACATCGACTACATCGGCTCGTGGGGCCCGGCCATCGTCGGCCACGCCCATCCGGCCGTGGTCAAGGCGGTGCAAGAGGCGTGCGAGCGCGGCCTGTCGTTCGGCGCCCCGACCGAAGGCGAGATCCTGATGGCCGAGGAAATCTGCCGCCTGGTGCCGTCGATCGAGCAGGTGCGCCTGGTCTCGTCGGGCACCGAGGCGACCATGAGCGCGCTGCGCCTAGCGCGCGGCGCCACCGGGCGCGACAAGATCATCAAGTTCGAAGGCTGCTACCACGGCCACGCCGATTCGCTGCTGGTGAAAGCCGGCAGCGGCCTGCTCACCTTCGGCAACCCGACCTCGGCCGGCGTGCCGGAAGACTTCATCAAGCACACCCTGGTGCTCGACTATAACAACGTGGCCCAGCTCGAAGACGCGTTCGCCTCGATGGGCGACACCATCGCCTGCGTGATCGTCGAACCGGTGGCCGGCAACATGAACTTGATCAAGGCCACGCCGGAGTTCCTGCGCGCGATGCGGGCGCTGTGCACCAGGCACGGCGCGATCCTCATTTTCGACGAAGTCATGTGCGGCTTCCGGGTCGGCCTGGGCGGCGCCCAGGAACTGTACGACATCGTGCCGGACCTGACCGCGTTGGGCAAGGTGATCGGCGGCGGCATGCCGGTGGCAGCGTTCGGCGGGCGCGCGGACCTGATGCAGAACATGGCGCCGGTCGGCGCGGTCTACCAGGCCGGCACCTTGTCGGGCAATCCGGTGGCGGTGGCGGCCGGCATGACCACGCTCAAGCTGATCCAGGAACCGGGCTTCTACACGCGCCTGGCGGCGCAAACGGCCAAGCTGGCGGCGGGCCTGACGGCGGCGGCCAAGGAGGCGGGCGTGACGTTCTGCGCCGATTCGGTGGGCGGCATGTTCGGCATCTACTTCAGCGCAGAAGTACCGACTTCCTACGCCGAGATGATGGCGGGCGACAAAACGCGCTTCAACACCTTCTTCCACGCCATGCTCGATGAAGGCGTGTATTTCGCGCCGGCCGCGTTCGAAGCGGGCTTCGTGTCGGCCCAGCACGACGACGCGGTCATCGACGAGACCATTGCCGCGGCGCGCAGGGTATTTGCAAGCATGAAATAAGGCTGATCGCCCTTGCAAGACACTTGCAAGGGCGATATTTAGTGGCAATTGTTCAAGCAAACACGATGCACTTTCGTGCCAAATTGCCAATTTTGCCTCATCTGCGGCGGCCAAGCGTCCCAGGATAACAAGTGCACGGCACGGCCACAGATCAATCGGTTTGCCCCGTGTGCAGCGGGTGGCGCTTGCGGAGCCAAGCTGATCGTTTTGCACGCGCAATCCGGACAACTGCAATCGCGTTAGTTCTTCGGTCTCCAAATACTCTCCTGCTATTGCGCTGAGCAAGCAGCGGCGATGACAGCCAATTCACGCTCGAATTACGTCGCCTCATGGAAGACGCGTGCACAGCCAGCCTCAGCCTCGAAGTGGCACTGGAATGCCAAGCCATGAAAACGTGCGGACCATGCGCGCAAGTGACGCCGCGCGACGGGAAAATACTTGCACCGCCTTAATTTGTGCGCAGGCGACAGCTGCGCCAGGGCGCGCGTGTGCATATTAAACAACATCTCCCATTATTTACTTAATTGCAATAAGTTCCTATTGACAATATTTCAGATGCTCCGTAACGTTCGGGGCTCACCAACTTAATGAAGGAGTCACAATATGGGTCGTCGCTTAACACTTACCTTTGCATTTTTTGCTGTTCTCAGTGCCACCGCGGCTCCTGCTTTCGCAATCAATCAACTCCAGTGCATGTATCGCTGTGGTCAAATCTCTGGGTCAACGCTTTCGCAATGCATGGACGTTTGTGGTTATACCACCCAAGCAAATTAATATTTAGTTGTAGCAAGCGCTATGGCGGCGAGCCATAGCGTCCGAAAAGATGCGGGAAAACAGGCTGTGCAATTACAATTCAAACCCTTTTTATTTGCATCACTGGTCGCGCATGCCGTTACCGGCGCGGCTCAGGAGCCTGAAAAAACCACTCCGGATACGCAAGTTCTCGTGACGGGAAGGCTAACTGATACGGCAGCACGACGCGACTTCGTGGCCGGCAAAATCATCATTGGCCGCGAACGCATCGAAGATAGCGGCGTGCGCACTGTCGAAGAACTATTGAAGCGCGAACCTGCCGTGACGGTTAGTGGCGACGGGCGCATCGGCTTGCTCAATATGCCAGGCTATACGCAAGTGCTGGTCGATGGTCAAGCGCCGATGGCGGGGCAACGCCCAAGCCAGCTCGACGTCGTCCATATCGAAAAAATTGAGATCATTAAATCCAGCGTTGCCGAGTATGGCCCTTTCGGGATCGCCGGCACGATCAATATCGTTACCCGCAAGAGCGTTCGCAAGACCAGTACCCAGCTCAGCACCGGGCTGAGCAGCAATGCGGGCAAGCCAGGCGCCAGCCTGTCCTTGTCGCACAATCAGAGCACGGAAGGCTCGCCCCTGCGGTTCAGCGCCAACCTGTCCGCCAGCCAGGCGACCAGTCTCAGCGACAGCCGCGTCAGGCAGACGCTTACTGTCCCGGTCCAGGGCGAACAGGAGCAGTCACAGGCGGTGCTTAGAACCGTATCACGCAACCCGAATGTGGCGAGCAGTGCCAACGTCACGTGGCAGCGGGGGCCTGATGAGGCGATCAGTCTGTCGCCGTATTTTTTCGCTGCACAAGGGCCAAGCGAAGGGGCCGAATCGCGACGGTGGTCGGATGGCACGACATCAAGCGTCCAACAAGAGTCCAAAGGGTCGCTCACCATGTTCTCGCTGCCATTCAAATGGATATTTAAGCCCAGCAAGAAAAGTCAGCTGGAATTGAGCGCTCGAACCCATTTGTCACGCATGGACAGTAGCTCGGCACGCGTCGATGCCACTTCCGCGCAGGCAGGAACCCTGCGCAACAGTAGCCAACAGTCCGATGGCCGCACTAACAATATCGAACTCGCCTACCGGGTGAACTTGGAAGGCGGTCACGATCTCAAGGCAGGTACCAGCTATGGCCGTAGCACATCAGACGTCGACTACGATTACCGCATCAACGGCCAGCCGGACGTTGCATTGGCGGCGCTAGGAACGAACCGGCGATCATTGAGCAAACATGTACAGCTGTATCTGCAGGACGAATGGCGCATCAGCGAGGGCTGGGCCTTGAACGCCGGCGTGTCGGGCCAGGAAAGCACGATTGACGTGGCGGAGTCGCTCTACCGCGGTCAAACAAGTTTTCGTATGTGGTCGCCGTCACTCCATGTATCAAAAAAAATCGGGGATGACGACAAGCGCCAGCTTCGCCTCAGCCTGGCACAAAGCTTCAAAGCGCCCCAGGTTGACAATTACACACTGCGGCCGGAGATCAATCCACTGGCCCCATGTGCTGCGAGCGGCGTTTGCGGCGCCAACACGATTGACACGGCCGACAAGTCGGGCAATCTGGGATTGAGCCCCGAACGTGCCCTTGGCCTGAATTTATCATACGAACACGGCTTAGGAGACGACAGCCAAATCACGCTGGAAGTCTTTGCACGTCAAATCGCCGGCAAGATCGGCACCGACATCGCACTCGATACAGTGCCCTGGTCCACGTCGCCGCGGTATGTATCGCGCCCCGCCAATCTGGGGACCGCCCGCACGGCAGGCATCGACCTCGAAATGGAACTGGCACTACGCGATCTGTCCAAGATCGCACCAAAAATCACCTTGCGCGGCAGTGCTGGATTGGCCACGTCACGCGTATCGAGCCTGCCTGGCCCGGACAATCGCCTGGACAAGCAAACACCGTGGACTGCCAAGCTTGGCGTCAGTTATGCCATGCCAACGACCCCACTCAAGTTCGATGTCGATGCAGATTGGAGTCCCTCGGCGTGGGTCCGCACCAGCCTGTCCGAACGCATCGCCATGCCACGAAGCTTTGCCTTCGATGCCAGCGCGAACTGGGCCATCGACAAAGATAAGCGCGTGGTCATGTCTTTCAAGACGCAGTCCCCGCGCACGCAGCAACAGATCAATGAATACATCACGCACGACGAGGTGGTGCGCCAATACGCTGACACTAGAAAGTACACAACGCTGAGCGTGCGGTTCGATACCAAATTATGAAATCGGCAGCCGCCGGAAAAACCAAGGGGAATACATGAAAGCAAGCATCAAGAGTACCCTCACCAATATCATGCTGATGGCCGTCACCATCGCTGCAGCGATCGCCATTGGAAGCCAGGCGCCGCAGCTATATCAAAAATGGAAAGGCCACAGTCGCTCCGGGGATTTTGCAGTGCATGTGGCAAACCAGCCCCATCGCCTGACCCTGTATGGAACTTCGACATGCCAATACTGCGCCAAAGCGCGGGCCTACCTAATCCATGCAGGCATACCGTTCAATGATCGCATCGTCGATAAATCGATAGAAGCACGCGACCTGTTCTCAAAGCTCAATGAAAGTGGCGTACCTGTACTCATTTCCGATAAGAAGTTGGTCATCGGCTTTATTGAAAACGAGTATAGCGAGCTGGCGGCCGCCAGCGCCAAACCATAGAACTACTAGCGCCATTTTTTGGAAGAAAATAATGAAGAAATACTTAGCCATTTTCATCGCCGTCACCGTGTTCACTTCTGCAGCCGCCTTTGCCCAGGAAACGGATCCAAAAAAATGCTATAAGGCCTGCATGCAACAATTCAAGGACAAAGAGATATGCGACTACGTTTGTAAGGACGGTCCCAAGCCCATAGGAAAACTGAAGAGCGATTTCCCACAACCGGCGCCGGAACCGGAACCGAGCACTCCGAAGAAGGAGTAATCATTCGCTAACCACGCGAGCCTGCACGGACGACCGCAAGTCATCGAAGACGTTATTCTCCTTGCATGGGCGCTTGGAAACTGGAATGCAAACGGGCAGTGTCGTCCTCGCAGCCGACTGCGCCAGGCGAACCTGCGCCGGAACAAATAACAGACTCTTCTTTTCAGCGCTTCCAGCTGCGGATTGATGCGGGCCGCAACTTCCTTGCATTTTGCAGAGGCAAACCGAACCCTATTTGAGCCAGCCGCGCCGGCGGAAGTACCAGAACGGCGCGATCGCCGACGTCACCATCAGCAGCAAGGCGAACGGATAGCCGAGCGACCAGTCCAGTTCGGGGAACCAGCCCTTGAAGTTCATGCCATAGATCGACGCGATCAGGGTCGGCGGCAGGAACGCTACCGATGCGACCGAGAAGATTTTGATGATCTTGTTCTGGTTGATGTTGATGAAGCCGACCGTGGCGTCCATCAGGAAGTTGATCTTGTCGAACAAGAAGGACGTGTGGCCGTCGCGCGACTCGATGTCGCGCAGAATCTGGCGCGCTTCCTCGAACTGCTCGGCATTGAGCAGCCGGCCGCGCATCAGAAAGCTGACCGCGCGCCGCGTATCCATCATGTTGCGCCGGATCCGCCCGTTCAAGTCCTCCTCGCGGGCGATGGCATTCAGGGCCGCCGCAGCGTCCTGGTCGGTAAATTCTTTCTGCAGCACGCGCCGACTGACCTCTTCCAGGTCCTGGTAGATGCCTTCGAGCGCATCGGCCGAATACTCGGCGTCGGTGGCGTACAGGTCGAGCAGCACGTCCATGTAGTCGGCGATCGAGCCGGGCCGCGAACGGGCGCGCATGCGCACCAGGCGAAACACCGGCAGGTCGTCGGTGTGCACCGAGAACAGCATTTTCTTGGCCAGGATAAAGGCCACCGTGATCACGCGCGACGGGCCGTCGTCTTCTTCGAGCAAGAAATCGGTGCGCAGGTGCAGGTCGCCGTTTTCCGCTTCGTAGTAGCGGGCCGACGCTTCGATATCCTTGACTTCATCTTCGCCGGGCAAGATCACGCCGTAGATGGTCTTGACCCAGGCGCGCTCGTCGTCGTTGGGGTCGGTCAGGTCGACCCATACCGGCGCCACGTTTTCCAGGTCCTCGCGACTGTCGATCGGAACCTGGTTCAGCCGGCCATTCTGTAAAACGAATACGTTGATCATGCGCTTTCTCGGCCGGGATTCGAAACAGCGCAAGTGTACTCGTTAGGCATTTGTCAGGCCACCCCGAAACGACGATTTCGCCCTACTGCAACTGTTTTTCGATGATTTTATCGATCATTTTGTCGGACGTTGGTGCGTTGACCGGTTCGGGGGCCTTCTTGGGCGCCTCGAAACCGCGCGTGTCGTGGATCACCATCACCTTGGTCGACTTGTTCTGGTCCGTGCAATCGGTGTTGGAAATGACCTTCTTGCCATGGATTACGCAGGTGCGCATCTGGCCCTCCGTGCCCTTCAGGCTGGTCTTGGCCGCCTCGATGACGCCGCCGGCCGGGCTGTCGGTGACCAGCTTGCCGACCTTGGCCGCGCCTTCGGTGAACAGGTTGCGCTCGCTGCGCATCGAAAACAGCAGCGCCATCGCAGCCGCCGCCAGCAGGACCGAAAAGATCCCGACCGCATACAGATTCAGGGCCCCGCGCTCGCCTGCCGGGCTCATGGCAGCTCCGCCGCGCTCATGCGGTTGACGATCAGGTTGGTGCGGCGCGCCAGGTAATTGGTGTCGCGGTGCCGGTCGTAATAGCGCGGATTGGGCAGCATCACGGCCAGCTTGGCGGCCTGGGCGCTGCCCAGGTTGGCCGCGCTGACATTGAAATAGTGGCGTGCCGCCGCTTCGGCGCCGAAGATGCCGCGTCCGTATTCCACCACGTTCAGGTACAGTTCCAAAATGCGTTCCTTGCTCATCACCGTTTCGAGCATGAAGGCGATAATCATCTCCTGCCCCTTGCGGACATAGTTGCGTGAACCGGACAGGAACAAATTCTTGGCCAGCTGCTGGGTAATGGTCGAACCGCCGCCAACCACCTTGTGCTTCTTGTTATTTTTCTCGTACGCCTTTTGCAGCGCTTCCCAGTCGACGCCGTCGTGGTCGGCGAAATTGGCGTCTTCCGAGGCGATCACCGCGCGCTTCAGGTTCGCCGAGATGCGGTTGTACGGCACCCATTGCTGGACCAGTTCGGCTTTCGGGTCCTTCTCGCGCAGCGCGGCGAGCTGGTCGCTCATCATATTGGTCATGCGCGGGTTCACTTGCGCATACCAGCACACCATCAGCAAAAAATACAGCTGGACCAGGAACACGATCAGCAGCGGGCCGAGGAACAGCCATTTGATCCAGCGCCGGCTGGTGCTGGTCTTGGCCGTGCCGGCCTTGCGGGATGTCGTCATAAAGAGTTGCTACGCATGCGTTCCAAAATAGTTGCCGTTTCCGGTCGTACGCCGCGCCACTGGGCGAAGGCTTCGGCTGCCTGCTCGACCAGCATGCCAAGGCCGTCGCGCGCGATGGCGCCGCAGCCGCTGGCAAACGCCATGAAGGGCGTGGGTTGATTTCCGTACATCATATCCAATGCCAGCGTGTGCGGGGTAAATATCGCCGCCGGCAAGGGCGGCATGGCGCCCGCCAGGCTGGCCGAGGTGGCATTGACGACCAGGTCGAAGGGGCCGTCGAGGTCCACGAATTCGCAGGCCGACAACAGCCGGCCGGGGCCGGCGAAGCGCGCCACCAGCGCGTCGGCGCTGGCGCGGCTGCGGTTGGCGATGACCAGCTCGCGCGGCGCTTCGCCCAGCAGTGGCAGGATCGCGCCCCTGGCCGCCCCGCCCGCGCCCAGCAGCAGCACGCGCTTGCCGCCCAGCGCAAAGCCGGCATTGACGCCGATGTCGCGCACCAGGCCGGCGCCGTCGGTATTGTCGCCGCGGATCTGGCCGTCGGCAAAAGTGAGTGTGTTGACCGCGCCGGCGGCGTCGGCGCGCGCCGACAGCGTGCCGCACAGCGCGGCGGCCGCGAGCTTGAACGGGACGGTGACGTTGGCGCCCTTGCAGCCGGCCGCGACCAGCGCGCCGACGGTGGCGTCGAAGCCGTCGAGCGGCGCCAGGCAGCGCTCGTAGACCAGGTCCTGTCCGGTTTGCAGCGCGAAGGCGGCGTGGATGGCGGGCGACTTGCTGTGGCCGATCGGATTGCCGATCACACAATAGCGATCGCGCATTATTGGCCCCGCAGTTCGGCTTCCAGCTTTTCTTCGCGGGTAAAGTTAAAGCGCGTGATGATGACCCACAGGTCGTCCTTGTCCGACGACAGCATCTTGGGCGGGAAGCGGCCGAACGGCGCGGCGCGCCGCACGATCGCCAGCGCCGCCTTGTCGAGGTCGGGGTTGCCCGAACTTTTCTCGACCCGCACGCCGCCATCCTTCTGGTAGATCGTGCCGTCCTGGAAGATCGGGATGTAGACCACCAGCTCGCCGTACATCTTTTTCCCGTTGTGCTGCGGGAAATTGAGCGTGCCGATTTCTTCGACGCGCTTTTGCATGTCCTTGTAATACATCGCATAGCCCACTTCGCGCGTGCTCGGCGTGATGAAGGTCTTTTTCGGGCGCTTGTTCTGGTCTTCGATGCGCTGGCCGATCTCGGCGGCCGCGCGCGCCAGCATCTTGCTGCTCTCGACCAGGTCGGCGCCGCTGCGGTTGGGGTCGGGCTTGTCCTGGTCAGCCACCGGGTGCGCCGTGTACAGCGACTTGTGGGTCTGGGTCAGCAAGTTCTTTTGCGACTCTTCCAGCTCGGCGATGCGGCGCTGCTTGGCCTCGAAGCTCTCGCCGGCCTCGTTGCGGTGCAGGTCGGGCAGCGGCGACACCGAGCGGCCCGTGTCGGCATTGCCGCCGCCGTCGAGGTTGGCCTGGGCCAGCGCATCGGCCTTGAGCGGCGCCTTGGCGTGCTTGGCGTTGACCAGGATCACTTCCAGGCCGGGGTCGGCCGGCTTGAGCTGGAACGCTTCCGGGGCGACGAAGCGCACCATCAGCAAGGCCCCGTGCAGCAGCACGGAAGCGAAGATGGCGATCTTGAGCGGAGTAAGTTGGCTGAAAGACTTCACGCGATAAGGCGACGGATCGTTGAATCAAAGAACGGCCATTCTACATTCTAATGGCCGCCCCGGGGCTGCTACGTGGCCTCGGGTTCCGGCGTGACCACCGCAACCATGCCCTCGGCCTCGACCACTTCCTGCGCCGCGGCCTGGCCGCTGTCGGGCGCGCCGGGCGCCTCGTCTTCCTCATACTCGAGGTCGGCGTCGGCGGCGATCGCATCGGTGCTCGGAATGGCGACCAGGCGCGCCTCGATCGTCAGGTCGACTTCGTCCCAGCGCAGGATATCGAGCGTCACCTGGGCGCCGCGCGCCACCGCCGGCATGCCAGGCAGGCGGATGATCAGCGGAATGTCGACCAGGCGCAGCACTTCATCCTTGAGCACCACCGCTTCGACCTGGCCGGCGCCCTGCTGGCCGAGCCAGCGCAAGCACCAGTAGCGTTCCATGTTCTGCTGGTGGTCGTTGTAGGCGGCATAGGCGGCGTCGAAGGCCGACACGATCGCGAACAGATTCGCGTCGCGCGGCTTGAACGGGGCCACCAGGGGCGCGGTCACGCCATGCTCGGCGCAGGCCAGGATCTGCCACTGGTTGACCAGGTCGGTGTAGCGGCGCAGCGGCGAGGTGCTCCACGCGTACTGGTCCACGCCCAGGCCCTGGTGCGGGGCCGCGTGGGTGACCATGCGCACCTGCATCTTGGCGGCCCAGCCGGCCCCGCTGCCGGCTCCTTGCGAACGGTAGATGCCGGGCACGCCGGAATCGTGCATCAGCTTGCCCCAGGTACTGTTCGCGAAAATCATCAGCTCGGCGACGATCTTGTCGAGCGGCGCGCCGCGCTTCCTGCGCACCACCGACACCACGTCGTCGTCGACATAGAAGTTGAAATCGACGCGGTTGTTCTGCTCCGGCTTCAGGCCGAAGCCCTCGCGCTTTTGCATGCGCCCCGCTTCGAGCTGCAGCGCCCATTGCCACAGCAGCGCCAGCTCGGCCTTGTGCGGATACTCGCCCGCGCCGCTGGCGAGCGTCTCCTCGTTGACCAGCTCGTCGAGGTCGTTATGCCGCAAATTGCTCTTGATCGGCACCATTTCGGCGCGCGTGACGGTCGAGACGATGCTCCAGTCGGCCGGGTTCAGGGTCGCGTACAGGGACAGCGCCGGGCAGGTCTTGCCTTCGGCCAGCGTGAAGGCGTTGACCACCTCGTCGGGCAGCATGGTGATCTTGTCGCCCGGCATATACACAGTCGACATGCGGCTGCGCGCCATCTTGTCGACCGCGTCGTCCGGGCGGATGCCCAGGCCCGGCGCGGCGATGTGGATGCCGACCCGCACCATGCCGTCGGGCAGGGTCGCGACCGAGAACGCATCGTCGATTTCGGTGGTGGTCACGTCATCGATCGAGAACGCGGCGACGTCGGCCAGCGGCAGGCCGGACGGGGTGGCCGGCACCGGCACGGCCGGGAAACCGGCGCCGCGCGGGAAGCTGTCGAACAAAAAGCGCGCCATATGCAGCGCCTTGGGCGAGGCGATGCCGCCGGTGGCCAGCATCAAACGCGGCGCCGTCGTGTGCAACTCATTGCAAGCCGCTTCGAGCGCCTTGTACTCGATGGTGTTCTTGTCGGGCTTGAACAGCAGCTGCTGCACCAGCGCCGCCATGGCCGCAGGCAGCTTGTTGTCCTTCAGTTCGGCGACATAGCCATCCTGCACCAGCGCTTGCTGTTTCTTCTTTTCGATGCCGGCCTGCGCCGCGCGCAAGGACGCTTCCGGGGCCGCCTTGTAGCGCCCGCGGCCCTTCTTATAGAAGTAGATCGGCGCGCCGTGCAGCGCCAGGATCAGGCCGGCCGATTCGACCGGCTGCGGCGCATGGCCGAAATATTCGGCGCCCAACTCGGCGAAACCGAACTCGTCCTGCCCAGCCACTTCCCACAGGAATTCGAAATCGACGTCGGCGGCGATCGCCTTGGCGCCGTCCATCAGTTCCTGGGCGGACGGTTTTTCGTACTGGACCAGCACATCCTTGACCTTGACCTTGGTGCGCTTGCCGCTCGGCATTTCAACCTGGTAGGCCTCGCCCGCCTGGGACAGTACGCTGCCGACCTTGAAATCGCCGGACTCTTCAAAAAATAGATTCATGATTTACTTTGTATTGTAAGTGGTGCGTGACGCCAGTTCCAGCACCGGGGGCAAGAAGACCTCGGTCACCAGCAGCGTTCCCCGATGGCGGCGATACAGGCAGCGCCGCGCATAAAAAATCGTATTGTCGGCCGCGCCGAGTGCCGCGCGCGCGCGCTGCATCAGCGGGTGGCCGGCGCGGATGCGCGCAAATTCCAGTTCGCCGCGCGACACTTGCGGATCGTAAAACAGCGTGCTGCCGAGCGAGCGCTCGCCCAGCGCGCTGAACAGCGGCCAGTCGGCGGCCGTGGCCGACATCGGCACCACCGTGTGCGCGAACACCACCGGCGCGCCGTCGCAGCGCAGCAGCACTTCGCGCTCCCACACGCGGCCAGGGCGCTGCAGGCCGACCGCGCGCGCCTCGTCGAACAGGCACTTGGCGGTGCGCTGGTGCAGGCGCTGGACCCGGAACGCGCTGCTGTGCGCGCTCAGGCGCGCGGTCAGCGAACCGGTCGCGGTCAGCCAGGCGCGCATGGCGGCCGGCGCATTGACGGCGTTCACGTGCGCATGCCACAGCGCCTGGCGCAGCGTCGCGATCCTCACAGGGGCGCGTCCGGCGCCGCCAGGCAAAACGTCAGTACCTCGTCCACATACTGCTTGAATTCGGGGATCGCGTGGTCGCTGCCGTCGATGATGTGCTGGCGCGCGCCGTCGTAGTGGGCCACCATGTCGCGGTAGTCGAGCACTTCGTCGCCGGTGGCGGCGATCAGGAAATAGCGTTCCGGCCGGGTGATCTTGTCGACCGCGAGCGCGCGCAGCTCGGCTATGTACTCGCGCTTGAACTCGAACGGCTGGTCGGAATGGAACTGGGTCGTCACGCCGACGTGCTGGTCGAGGTCCTTGAGCGGCACGATGGCCGGATTGAGCAGCACCGCGCGGCAGCCCAGCTGCTCGGCCAGCCAGGTGGCGTAGTAGCCGCCCAGCGAGGAGCCGACGATGGCCAGCCCGTCGGCCGGCACGCCCTCGACCAGCTTGAGCGCCAGCGCGATCGCCTCCTTGGGCGAGGCCGGCAGCTGCGGGCAGCGCAGCTCGTCGGACAAGCCCAGCTCGAGCATGCGCACGCCGACCACGCGCGCCTTGTAGGATTTGGGCGAAGAGCGAAAACCGTGCAGGTACAAGATCATTGGGCCAGCGCCTCCAGCAGTTTCTGGTGCACGCCGCCGAAGCCGCCGTTGCTCATGATCAGGATATGGTCGCCCGGACGGGCCGCGTCCAGGATCGCCTGGACCAGGAAATCGAGCTGGTCGAAGCTGTGGGCGATCGCGCCGAGCGGCTTCAAGGCGTCGGCCAGGCTCCAGCCGAGCGCCTGCTGGCTGCCGAAACCGAACACCAGGTCGGCGTCTTTCAGGCTGCCCGGCAAGGCATCCTTCATCGCGCCCAGCTTCATGGTGTTCGAACGGGGCTCGAGCACGGCCAGGATGCGCCCGCTGCCGGCGCCGCTGCCGAGCTTCTGGCGCAGGCCGCCGACGGTGGTCGCGATCGCGGTCGGGTGGTGCGCGAAGTCGTCGTAGACGGTGATGCCTTTCACTATGCCGCGCACTTCCATGCGCCGCTTGACGCTCTCGAAGCGCGCCAGCGATTCGGCCGCCTGGGCAACCGGCACGCCGACGTGGCGTGCGGCGGCGATGGCGGCCAGCGCATTGAAACGGTTGTGCTTGCCGGTCAGGCCCCAGTCGACGGTGGCCACGGTGGCGCCGCCGAACACCACGTCGAAGCTGCCGCCCGGATGCTCGACCAGGGTCCAGCTGACGCCGTCGCTGACGCCGAAGCTTTCGTGCTCGCTCCAGCAGCCGCGCTTCATCACGCGCCCGAGCGAGGCTTCGTCGCCGTTGACGATCAGGCGGCCGATGCCGGGCACCGTGCGCACCAGGTGGTGGAACTGGGTTTCGATGGCGCCGATGTCGGGGAAAATGTCGGCATGGTCGTATTCGAGGTTGTTCATCACGGCCGTCTTGGCGTGGTAATGGACGAACTTGCTGCGCTTGTCGAAGAAGGCGGTGTCGTATTCGTCGGCCTCGATGACGAAGAAATCGGACTCGGCCGCGCCCGACAGGCGCGCCGAAATGCCGAAGTTCATCGGCACGCCACCGATCAAAAAGCCCGGCGAATAGCCGGCGTCTTCCAGGATCCAGGCCAGCATGGCCGAGGTAGTGGTCTTGCCGTGCGTGCCGGCCACGGCCAGCACCCACTTATTGCGCAGGATGTGTTCGCCGATCCATTGCGGGCCCGACATATAAGGCAGGCTGCGGTTGAGGATCTCTTCGATCAGCGGATTGCCGCGCGAAACGACGTTGCCGATCACGTACAGGTCGGGCGCGAGCGCGACCTGGTCGGCGCCGAAACCCTGGATCAGTTCGATGCCCTGGGCTTCGAGCTGGGTGCTCATCGGCGGGTACACATTGGCGTCGCAGCCGGTGACCTTGTGGCCGGCTTCCTTGGCCAGGACGGCCAGGCCACCCATGAAGGTGCCGCAAATGCCGAGTATATGAATATGCATGATGTTGACCGCTGACCAATTGGTTGAATACGCGATTTTACCCGACGCCATGCCATTTTCGATTCCAGAGTAATATCTCGATCATGACGCCTGCCCCGAACGACGAACTGCAGCAGCTGCGCGCGCAAATCGCCGCGGTCGCCGCACGCCTGGTCGCGCAGGATGGCGCCGACTACGGCGTGGCCAAGCGCAAGGCCGCCAGCCAGGTGCTGGGCGATCAGATGCCGGCGTCGAACCTGCTGCCCGACAATGCCGAGGTCGAAGAAGAAGTGCGCCGCTACCAGGCCCTGTTCCAGGGCGACAGCCAGCCGGCACGGTTGCAGCGCCTGCGCACCATCGCGCTGCAGGTGATGGACGCGCTGGGCGACTTCAAGCCTTACCTGACCGGGCCGGTGTTGAACGGCACCGCCGGCGAGCACGACGACATCCGGCTGCAACTGTTTGCCGACAGCGCCAAGGACGTGCAGATTTTCCTTCTCGACAAGAAAGTCGACATTGATATCTCGGAAACCCCGCACTTCAAGGGCGCCCGTTTCGATCCGGTCGAGACCGTCAGCTTCCTGTGGCACAAGGAAGGCGTGCATGCCGAGGTATATGGCCTGGACGATTTGCGCGGCGCGCTCAAGCCGCGCGCCGACGGCCGGGCGCAGCGGGCCGATGCCGGCGCGCTGCGTGCGCTGATGGAACAAGTGGCGCCAGAAACCGACACGGGTGCCTTTCGCGCGCCTCACCAACGTCGTCCTCGCGAAAGCGGGGACCCATACTGAGCATATGCAGTATGGGTCCCCGCGTTCGCGAGGACGACGTGCATTTGTCGCTCCTTATAAGAACTTTACCCAGGAACCAGCATGACCAGAAAGAATGCCCTTACGTATACAGTGGTCGCCCTGTTATTCGGCGCCGTCGGCGCCTGGCTAGGTCTGCGCCACACGCCGGCGCCGGTGGCCGCGCCGGTCGCTGCCGCCCCCGCCGGCCCGGTCGAGGCCCTGTTCGCCCAATCGATGAACGACGCCTCCGGCGCCAACCATTCGCTGTCGCGCTGGAAGGGCAAGCCGCTGGTGATCAACTTCTGGGCGCCCTGGTGCGGTCCCTGCGTCCAGGAAATGCCTGAACTGAGCGAGCTGGCCGTCGCCAGCGCCGTCAAGAACATCAACGTGATCGGCATCGGCATCGATACGCCTGCCAATATCGCCGAATTCGCGGCCAGGCTGAAAATCGCCTATCCTTTGTACGTGGCCGGCATGAGCGGCACCGAACTGGCGCGCCAGTTCGGCAACAGCGCCGGCGGCCTGCCGTATACCGTGCTGGTCGGCGCCGACGGCAAAGTCATCAAGACGTATATCGGCAAGCTCAAGTTCGACGAATTGAAGGCCGACCTGGCCAGTCTGAAGTCCTGAATTTGCATGGCGGCATTGATGCGTGTCGAGTGGCACCACCGTTAACCGACCAACCGCTCGTTTTTTTTCGCTTGCCAATGAGAACAGTTGGCGGCAAAATGCGTGACTTTCGCGTAAATCGGTTCCCTCAACATGGCAAAAAAGCTCCTGCTGCTCAACGGCCCCAACCTGAATCTGCTGGGGACGCGTGAGCCTGAGGTGTACGGCAAGGAGACACTGGCCGACATCGAACAAGCTGCTTCGGCCCAGGCTGAAGCGGCGGGCGCGACCCTGGAATGCTTTCAAAGCAATCACGAGGGAGCCTTGATCGACCGTATACATGCCGCCAAGATCGACGGCGTGGATGCGATCGTCATCAATCCGGGTGGCCTGACCCATACCAGCGTCGCTTTGCGCGATGCGCTGGCAGGCGTGGCGATACCTTTCGTTGAAGTTCACATATCAAATATCTACAAACGAGAAGTGTTTCGCCATCATTCATTCTTGTCCGCAATCGCCCAGGGAACCATCTGTGGGCTGGGCACGGATGGATATCGTTTTGCCATCGACTTCGCGCTCAAAAAGCGTTAATCTCCTGGCATCTTCAAGCAATTGCGCGGTTACGCTTTTATCCGAGCTCGCCGCATACACACAAATCAAAATAATTCCAAGGGGTTTCACATGGATCTACGAAAACTCAAGACGCTGATCGATCTCGTCGCCGAATCGGATATCGCAGAACTCGAAGTGACTGAAGGCGAAAGCAAGGTCCGCATCGTCAAGTCGTCCGCAATCCCGCAGAATCAAATGGTCATGATGCAGCCGCAAGGCATGCAGCAGCACTACGCCCCGGCCCATGGCGCGCCCGCCCCGGCCGCCGCGCCGGTCGCCGCCGTGGTCGCGGAGCCGACCGGCCACATCGTCAAGTCGCCGATGGTCGGCACCTTCTACCGTTCGTCGTCGCCGGGCTCGGCCGCGTTCGTCGAAGTCGGCTCGGCCATCAAGGAAGGCGAGACCCTGTGCATCATCGAAGCGATGAAGCTGCTCAACGAAATCGACTCCGATATTTCCGGCATCGTGACCAAGATCCTGGTCGAGAACGGCCAGCCTGTCGAGTTCGGCCAACCGCTGTTTGTGATTGGCTGATCGACGACCATGTTTGAAAAAATCCTTATTGCCAATCGCGGCGAGATCGCGCTTCGTATCCAGCGCGCCTGCCGCGAAATGGGCATCAAGACGGTAGTCGTGCACTCGGAAGCCGACAAAGACGCCAAGTACGTCAAGCTGGCCGACGAATCGGTGTGCATCGGCCCGGCCTCGTCGACGCTGTCCTACCTGAACATGCCCGCTATTATCAGTGCGGCCGAAGTGACCGACGCCGAAGCGATCCACCCGGGCTATGGTTTCCTGTCCGAAAACGCCGACTTCGCCGAACGCGTCGAAAAGTCCGGCTTCGTGTTCATCGGCCCGCGTTCCGAATCGATCCGCCTGATGGGCGACAAGGTCTCGGCCAAGCAGGCCATGATCCGCGCCGGCGTGCCGTGCGTGCCAGGCTCCGAAGGCGCGTTGCCGGACGACCCGAAGGAAATCATCCAGACCGCGCGCAAGGTCGGCTATCCGGTCATCATCAAGGCGGCCGGCGGCGGCGGCGGGCGCGGCATGCGCGTCGTCCATACCGAAGCGGCCTTGCTGAACGCGGTCGCGATGACCAAGACCGAGGCCGGCACCGCTTTCGGCAATCCGGAAGTGTATATGGAGAAGTACCTGGAAAATCCGCGCCACGTGGAAATCCAGATCCTTGCCGACGAACACAAGAACGCGGTCTGGCTGGGCGAGCGCGACTGCTCGATGCAGCGCCGCCACCAGAAAGTGATCGAAGAAGCGCCGGCGCCGGGCATCCCGCGCAAGCTGATCGAAAAGATCGGCGACCGTTGCGCCGAAGCCTGCCGCAAGATCGGCTACCGCGGCGCCGGCACGTTCGAATTTCTGTATGAGAATAACGAGTTCTATTTCATCGAAATGAACACGCGCGTCCAGGTCGAGCATCCGGTGACCGAAATGATCACCGGGATCGACATCGTCCAGGAACAAATCCGCATCGCCGCCGGCGAAAAACTGCGTTTCCGCCAGCGCGACATCATGCTGTCGGGCCACGCCGTCGAGTGCCGCATCAATGCCGAAGACCCGTTCAAGTTCACCCCGTCGCCGGGCCGCATCATCGCCTGGCACGCGCCGGGCGGCCCTGGCATCCGGGTCGACTCGCACGCCTACGCCGGCTACTATGTGCCGCCGCATTACGATTCGATGATCGGCAAGGTCATCGCTTACGGCGCCACGCGCGAGCAGGCGATCCGCCGCATGCAGATCGCTTTGTCCGAAATGGTGGTCGAGGGTATCCTGACCAATATTCCGCTGCATCGCGAACTGATGATCGATGCGCGCTTTATTGAAGGCGGCACCAACATCCACTACCTCGAGCAAAAACTGGCCGACAAGCCGGACCTGCCGAAGGTGGGCGCGCTCGCCAGCAAATCGGAAACCAAGGCCCAGGCATGAGTTGGACTGAAGTCGTCATCGAGATCGCACGCGAACATGCCGAGGCCCTGTCCGACGCCTTGATGGAAGCGGGCGCCCTGTCCGTCTCCGTCGAGGATGCCGACGAAGGCACCGAGCAGGAAAACCCGCAGTTCGGCGAACCCGGCATGGTACCGACCGAAGCGGCATGGGATCGCAGCCGGGTGGTCGCGCTGACTGATGTCGACGCCGACCAGGCCGCCATCGTGGCCGAAGCGGCAGCAGCGATCAAGCTGCCGGCGCCGCCCGCGTTCAGCGTGCGCAGCGTGGCCGATGAAGACTGGGTGCGCCTGACCCAGTCGCAGTTTGCCCCTATTCATATTGGCAAGAACATTTGGGTCGTGCCGAGCTGGCACGAAGCGCCCGATCCGACCGCCCTGATCCTCGAACTCGATCCTGGCCTGGCGTTCGGCACCGGCAGCCACCCGACCACCCGCCTGTGCATGGAATGGCTGGAAGCGCATCCCGCTCCCGGCGCCAGCGTGCTCGATTACGGCTGCGGTTCCGGCATCCTGGCGATGGTCGCCAAGAAAATGGGCGCGGGCGATGTGGCCGGTGTCGACATCGATCCGCAGGCGATCGAATCGGCGCACGACAACGCCACCCGCAACCAGTGCGAGATCGACTTCTACCTGCCCGACAGCTTTGCCGTGTCGGCCAAGCCGCAGCACGCGACTGGCCGCTTCGACATCGTCGTGGCGAACATCCTGTCGAGCCCATTGAAATTGATGGCGCCGATGCTGGCCGGCCGGGTCGCTCCGGGCGGCGCGCTGATCTTGTCGGGCGTGCTCGCGCGCCAGGCCGAAGAAGTGGCCGAAGCGTACGCGCCCTACATCAAACTGGGCGTGTGGGCTGAGCAGGACGGCTGGGTCGCCCTGCATGGCCGCCTCGGCAGCGACACCGTCCCTGCCGCGCGCGGTCAATAAAGGCATGGCGCTCGCCACTCGCTGCCCCCACTGCAAGACGACTTTCCGGGTCGCTTCGGATCAGTTGAAATTGCGAGGGGGCATAGTCCGCTGTGGCACCTGCAGCCAGGTTTTCGACGGCAATGCATCGCTGCTCGACCTCGATGCGATCGAACTTCCAACTCCCGTACCCGAGCCGGAATCACTGGAAGAACAGCCGATCTCGTTTGCGCCGGCGGCGCAGCGCGATCTGCTGACGGACATGGAACAGCCGGAACCCGCGCCCGCGCCTGCGCCGGAGCCGGAACCTGAGCCAGAACCCGAACCGGAACCCGCGCCTGCGCCGGAGCCCGAACCTGAGCCCGAGCCCGAACCTGAGCCCGAGCCTGAGCCTGAGCCCGAGCCTGAGCCTGAGCCTGAGCCTGAGCCTGAGCCTGAGCCTGAGCCTGAGCCTGAACCTGAACCTGAACCTGAACCTGAACCTGAGCCTGAGCCTGAACCTGAACCAGAGCCAGAGCCAGAGCCAGAGCCAGAGCCAGAAATCGTACCGACGCCCAGCCACTCAGCCAGCGACGCCTTCGACGACCAGATCGCCGCCATCGAGGCCGCGGGCCCGATCGTCATGCCGCCCGGGTATGTACTCGACTACGACCTGTCCGAGCCGCCGCCGTCCGTGGCCGGACCTGCGCGCGCACCCGCGCCGCAAGCGCCTGTCGATTTCGACGATTTTTCCGGACCGGCGACCCAGTTCGCGCCGTCGATGGACGACGACTTCGAATTTGAACGCCTCAACGATCCTGAATTCGATCCGCCGGTGCACGACGACGGCGAACACCACGGCGCCGCAGCCAGCCAGGCCGACGGCGCGCGCGGCACGCCCGATGCGCCGCCCGCCCTCGCAACAGGACCCCTGCCCTTGCTGCGCGCATCGGCCGACGACATCCCCGCCGAATACGCGCCAGTCGACGTGGCGCTGCCCGAGCCGGAGCATGACGAGCCCGAATTCGTCCGGCTCGGGCGCGCCAAGGAACAAGTTGCGCGGCGCCGCCGCCTGACCATGGGCGCCGGCTCGGCGCTGCTGATGCTGGTGCTGCTGGTCCAGGGCATCACGACCTACCGCAATATCATCGCGGCCAAATACCCGGCCCTGAAGCCAGCCCTGGTCGCCGGCTGCGCTCTGTTGCGTTGCAAGGTCGAGCTGCCGGCCCAGATCGAAAGCCTGGCCATCGAAACAGGCGAACTGCAAACAATCAGCACCAACACCTTCCAATACACCACCCTGCTGCGCAACGAAAGCGGCCTGACGCAAGCCTGGCCGTACATCGAACTGGAGCTGATCGACAGCAACGACAAGCCGCTGGTACGGCGCGTCTTCACGCCGCCCCAATATCTGCCGCAGGGCGTGGCGCCGGCCAAAGGCTTCGGCGCGCACAGCGAACAGCCGGTCAAGATCCATTTCGAGCTCAAGCAGCTCAAAGCCTCCGGCTTCCATATCGCGGTTTTCTACCCATAAGGCCCACCATGTCCAAGACCACTCTGATTTGCGGCTCGCTCGCCTTCGACAAGATCATGCAGTACAACGGCCGCTTCGGTGAGACCCTGCTGGCCGACCAGCTGCACAAGGTCAACGTGTCGTTCCTGGTCCCGACCTTGCGCACCGAATACGGCGGCTGCGCCGCCAATATCGCCTATAACCTGAGCATGCTGGGCGGCGATCCGCTGATCATGGCCACCATCGGCCAGGACGGCGGCGAATACCTCGAACGCTTCCAGGAATTGGGCATCTCTACCCGCGCGATCCGCAAGATCGCGCATGCCTATACGGCCCAATGCTTCGTCACGGCGGACCTGGACAACAACCAGATCAACGCCTTCCACCCTGGCGCGATGCAGTTCTCGCACGAGAACAGCGTGGCTGATGCCGGCCCGCTGCGGGTGGCGATCATCGCTCCGGACGGGCGCGACGGAATGCTCAAGCATGCCGCCGATTGCGCCACGCTGGGCGTGCCGTTCATGTTCGACCCGGGCCAGCAGCTGCCGATGTTCAGTGGCGCCGAGCTGATCACGTTCATCGACCAGGCCACCTACGTGGCGGCCAACGACTACGAATTCGAGATGCTGATGGACCGTACCGGCCTGACCCTGGCGAACATGGCCGGGCGCCTGGAAGCGCTGATCGTCACGCGCGGCGACAAGGGTTCGGAAGTGTATGCCAAGGGCGAGCGGCACGAGATACCCTGCGTGCAGGCGGCAGCCGTGGTTGACCCGACTGGCTGCGGCGACGCGTTCCGCGCCGGCCTGCTGTTCGGGATCGTCAATGGCTACGACTGGCCGACCACCGGCCGCCTGGCGAGCCTGATGGGCGCGCTCAAGATCGCGCATCAGGGCGGCCAGAATCACGTGGCGACAGCGGCGCAAATCGCCGACCGTTTCGAAACCGAATTCGGCTACCGCTACTAATTGCGAAAATTAGCAGGACACTAGACGTCATCCTCGCGAATGCGGGGATCCCTACTGAATTTGCTCAGCATGGATCCCCGCGTTCCCGAGGAAGACGTTGGCTCATGTTTTTGGCGCTGTGATTCAGCGACTTTCTATCGGCGTCAGCTGCCCGGCATCAAGCGACGCTCAACCTCTTCAGGCGTCAACGTCGCCGAAACTACTTCAAGCAGCTTCTTCTTGTTGGTCTGCCCGTGCGTAATCGTCACGGCGCTGCGCGGCACATCCAGCGCTTTCGACAGGAATTTGATCAGCGCTTCATTGGCCTTGCCTTCGATCGGCTGGGCCTGCAGCTTAAGCTTGAGTGCGTCATCGAGCACGCCAATCACTTCGGTCTTCTTTGCTTTCGGCGTGATCTGGACTGCCAGCCGGATGGCGCCTGGCAGCGCCGAACACCAGCTCCGGCTCACCGGATGCCAAACATTCCAAAAATTTCGCCAACGTAATACAAGACGATCTGCAACAGAATCAGCGCGACCAGCACCGACAAGTCGAGCCCGCCGAGCGGCGGCACCACGCGGCGCAAATGACGCAGCAGCGGCTCGTTGAGCGCGCGTACGAAGGGCGCCATGGGGGCGTGCGGGTTGATCCAGCTGAAGATCACTTCAACGATCAGCAAGATGATGAGCCCCCACAGTATCCAGGTGAAGAAGACCAATAGCGCCGTCATGGCCAGCAGTTGTACGCTCAGACCGAACATCAGCCTGACCGATACGGCCAGCAGCACCACGAGGAAGGCGCCAATCAGGCTGGCCCAGTCATAGCCGCCGAAACCGGGAACGATGCGGCGCAAGGGGCGCACCAGCCAGTCCGACAAGGTAAAGGTGAATTCTGCCACGGGCGCGGGAGGCCGCACGCGAATTGCCTGCATCCAGAAACGCAGCAACAAGGCACCGCCCAGAATGCTGGTAACCGTATTAACGATCAATAGGACGACAAACACGACGACTCCTTAAAAAAAACCGCTGTGTGAAACATATCACACAGCGGTATTTTGCCTGATCCAGGCACAGCTTGCCGATATTACGGACGGCTGCTGGTCGGGAAAGGCCATGCTGCTGCGGGAGCCAACACAGTTTTCGCTGCCGGTGCCGGAGCTGGAGCGGCCGCTGCTGCTGGTGCAGGAGCTGCTGCTGGCTTCGGTGCCGGTGCTGCCGCCTTTGGTGCTGCTGGCTTTTTCGGCGCAGCGGCTTTCTTGACGACGGGCTTGGCTGCTGCCGGAGCTGCTACAGCAGGTGCTGCGGCTGGCTTGGCGGCCGGCTTGGCTGCTGGCTTAGCCGCAGCCTTAACTGGCTTTTTTGCTGCTGGCTTAGCCGCCACCTTTTTTGCGGCTGGCTTGGCTGCTGCTTTCGCTGCTGGCTTTGCTGCTGCTTTAGATGCTGCTGGTTTCTTGGCTGCTGGCTTTGCTGCGGCTTTCTTGGCTGCTGGCTTGGCTGCGGCTTTTTTGGCTGCTGGCTTGGCTGCGGCTTTTTTCGCTGCTGGCTTCGCTGCTGCTTTTTTCGCTACTGGCTTTGCTGCGGCTTTTTTGGCTGCTGGCTTGGCTGCGGCTTTTTTCGCGACTGGCTTGGCTGCGGCTTTTTTCGCTGCTGGCTTGGCTGCGGCTTTTTTCACTGCTGGCTTCGCTGCTGGCTTGGCTGCGGCTTTTTTGGCTGCTGGCTTCGTCACCTTGGTGGCTGGCTTGGCTGCGGCTTTCGCTGCTGGCTTAGCGGCGACTTTTTTCGCTGCTGGTTTTGCGGCAGCGGCTTTCGCGGCTGGCTTCTTTACTGCGGGTTTCTTAGCGGCTGTTGCCATTTGGGTTCTCCTTCATCTGCGATGGGAAAAAATCACGCTACAAGATTAAAACCCGTCCGACCCGTAACTAGGTCAGGCGAATTATTCATCGGCACAAACGTGTTCCTTGTTTATGCTAATGAATTCGGCACCAGCTGAACTGCTGCAACTCCTCACGTTTGCAGCACTTCAGCCATAGTCCTTCCCGAAACCAGGGAGGACAAAATCGGTAATCCAGAACGCTGTCCACAACACCAAACTGCACTAAGCCGAAAAGAAAAAGCCGCCATGCCTGAACAGAATCAGGCAGTGCGGCTTATTTTTTTCGTTAAGTTTAAGTGCATATCTGTTTGAATCAGCGTCCCATTTAGATCTGTTTTTTTGTCTCAGCGCGCGGTCCACATCTTCGCATTCACGTTTTGACAAATTCAATCACGTAAAGTACACGAAAA
The DNA here is from genome assembly GCA_025359245.1 of Massilia sp. Classification (GTDB taxonomy): domain Bacteria; phylum Pseudomonadota; class Gammaproteobacteria; order Burkholderiales; family Burkholderiaceae_D; genus Telluria_A. Next base: position 30,018 of record JANYGW010000156.1, on the reverse strand, counting down.
CCTTGTCAGTGCGCAACCTGCACGCGACGATTCGTTTACTTTTTTTTGCAGCGGCGCGCTTCAACGCGCGCAAGCCGATTTAAAAATCGCGATTTGAGCGCGCAGCGCGGCCGCCGAATCGCGCGTCAGGCGGCGCGCGCGCGCCGTTTTTTGTCAGCCGCGCCGAGGTCGCGCGCGCGCCGATTTTCGGCGCCGTGCGCACGCGTTTTTCGGCGCGCAAACAGCGCGCCGCGGACGATAGAAAATGGCGGCGCGGCGCGCGCGCGAACGCCGCGCCGAAGTGCCGCGCAATGCGGCGCGGTGCGCGCGCCGGTCGCCGCTTTCTCGTCGCACGCCTCGCCGATGAAGCGCATGCCGGCGCGTTCAACACGGTCCAGTACGCACACCATTTTGCCGGCGCGCCGGACTTGATGAAATTGGCTTTGTCATTGCAATGCATTGATTCCTCACGAAAAATTTCTCGCGGCCGCTTCGGGTGCGCGCATTTTCCCGACGCGCCGATGCGCGCGCGGAGCGCTTCGCGCGCGCATCGGCGCAGCGCGCAGCGCAGCAAAGCGAGGGCGCAATCGGGTCCGAGGATGTGGCCCGACGCATGCACGTAGTGCCGCCTGCGGCATCCATACAGCGCATCCGAGGTGCGCATGCCGCGTCTTTTTGGCACGTGCTGCTGCGCCGCGATGCGGATCGGCAGGCCCCATCGCGGCGCCGAAACGGGTGAAAAAAAAGCGCTCCGCGCGCGCGCCGGCGCACAAGAAAAGCGCGCCAAAAAATGCGCGCGGCGACAAAAAACGTCAGTCGCCGCGGCGTCCGCCGGCGACATTTTCTTTGCCTCGATCGCGCCGCATCGGCGTCCAAATTTATTTATCGCGCGATGTTGCGATCGACTGATTAAAGCGTTGGGATTTTTCCACAATTGAAGCAAGCGACGCGCATGAGCGCGCGCGCGGCCGCGCTAAAAAGAAAAAGCCGGCGGCGAAACGATCGCGCGCGCGGCTTTTTTTTGTGTCGCCGATGCGCATGCGGCGCGCGCCCGAGGTCCGCTTAGGGACGGCCCTGCACTTTCAACAGGACCTGCAGTTTGTCGTGCTCCACGCGCAGGTGCGCGTCCAGCCTGGCCAGCAACGCGGGGTAGCGCGCGTGCCGGCGCAGCGGCGCCAGCACCGGATCGCTTTCGAGCCAGTGGCGGTCGCTGTGCCCATGACTGACCGCCGCCTCCAGCGCGGCCATGCCGTCGTCGACCTGTCCGCTTGCCGCCAGCAGCATCGCCAGGTGCAGCTGCAGTTCAGGATCTTCATCGTGCTGCGCAATCTTGTGCCTGACCTCTTCGAGCAAGGGCGCCACGGCGGCCTGCTGCGCCGGCCCGCCGGTGATCGCCAGGCGCAGCCGCGCATAGAACGCATCGGATCCCGCGCCGAGACCGGCGGCCGTGCCGAAGCGCTGCACGGCCAGCTGAGTCTGTCCATTGATCAAGGCCACATCGCCGCTGAGCGACCAGCCAGCCTCGTACTCGGGATGCTGCTTGATCAGCGCCTGGCATTCGCGTTCGGCGCGCTCGCCCTGGCCGATTTCGAGCCAGTGCGCGCAGACGATGGTCTGCGCCATGCTGTTGTCGGGCGCGTGCTGCTGGACCCGGTCGAGGATGGCTTGCCCGGCCGCCGCAAAGCCGCCGCTGGTCAGGACCTGGGCCGTGATCAGGTGTGCATACGGATCGAGCGGATCGAGCGCAGTGGCGCGCAGCGCCAGCCGGTAGGCGTCGGCCAGCTGCCCGCCCTCCCAGTGCAGGATCGCTTCGTTGATCAGCGCATCGCTGTAGTTCGGGTTCAGGGCGCTCGCATTGTGGTAGCTGATGGCCGCCTCGCGCCGCCGCCCCAGCAGGTCGAGCGCCAGTCCGCGCGCCTTGTGCGCCTCGGCCAGCTGCGGCGCCAGCGCGACGGCGGCGTCGGCATAGCGCAAGGCGTCGTCGAGCTGGTTGCTGGGCGCGCCGAACTGGTACACCGCCTGCGCATACGCGTCCGACAGGCCGGCCAGCGCCGGCGCGTAGGCCGGCGAGCGCACCAGGCTCACGCGAAACAGGTCGATCGCGGCCGCATTGTCCTTGGCGCTGTAGCGCAGGTAGTGCTGGCGGCCCTGCAAGTACAGCGTGTAGGCATCGCCGTCGCCGCCCGGCTGGACCGCTTTGTCGGGCGGCACCCCGAGTGCCTGCGCGACCCGCTGCGCGACCTGTCCATGCAAGTTGGTCAGGCTGTCGTCGCTGGTATCGAATCGCTCGCTCCAGCGTACGCGCAGGCTGCCGGTGTCGACCAGGGTCAGCGTGACGCGCAGGCGGTCGCCGTCGCGCTGTATGTCGCCGTGCAGCAGCGAGCCGACGCCCAGCATGCGCACCAGTTCGGGCGCCAGTTGCGCCGGCGTGCGCCGTACGCCCTTATAGCTCATGCTCGAACTGCGCCCGATCACGACCAGGCCCGGCACGCGCGCCAGGCTCCAGATCAATTGCTCGGTCAGGCCGTCGGCCAGCTGGGCGTCGTCGCCGGCGCTGGTGGTCTGGGTCAGGGGCAGCACCACCAGCCGGTTGGCGGGCGGTTTGGCGGCAACCGGCAGGGATGGACGCAGCACGGTCCATAGCGCCAGGCCCAGGGCCAGCGCCAGCAGCGCGCCGAAAAGGATGCGCGGCCAGCGCGCCGCCGCTGTCAGCGCCGGCGGCGGCGCCTCGGGCGCGGGCGGCGGCGCGGCCCGGTCGTCCTCAAGCGCTTGCGGCTGCATCAGCAGGCGGTAGCCGCGCCCGCGCACGGTGGCGATGAAGCGCGGGGTATCGCTATCGTCGTTCAAGGCTTTGCGCACCAGCTTGACGCGCTGCTGCAAGGTGGCGTCGCTCACTTCGCCGCGCTCCCAGACCTCGGCGATCAGGGTGTCGGTGTCGCACAGCTGGCCGGCCCGGCGCGCCAGCGCCAGCAGCAAGGCCATCGACAAACCGTTCAGCGCAACCCGCCCGGCGACCCCGACCAGTTCACCGGCATCGCTGTCGACGACCCATTCGCCGAGTCGAAACCGGCGAGGCAGTGTGGACGACTCGGGAAATGGTGCGGGCATGGTGCGTCCGAAAACAGCTGGTGCGCGATTCTAAACCGAACCGATCAGCCCTGCAAGAATGCCGTACATACGCCACAGCCGCCTGTGCGCCGCCATGCTAAGTCATTGAATTCATGGACCTTCAGAAAACCTTCAGCATTCTTCAGGCAATTCCTCCGCCAGCTTCAAGCAAGCTCGTCGCATTCCGCGCAGCATGGGCCACCTCATTCCAGTGAGTCCCATCCATTCATGAAGTCAGCCGGACATCAGCCCGCAGAGGCAGGTCCGTTACGGAGAAAACACATGCGCCTGCTTGCCCTTGCCACCCTTTTTGCGGGCTTGACGTCCGCTGCCGTCGCCGGCGAACTGAAGATCCATGCGATCAACGTCGGCTGGGGCCAGGCGGTCCTGGTCGAAGGCCCGAACGGCACCACGCTGCTGATCGATGCCGGCCTGGCCACCAAAAAAGACGTCGTCATCAATTACCTGAAGAACCGCGGCATCGGCCAGCTCGACCATTTCATCGTCAGCCACAACCACGCCGACCACGGCGGCTCGGCCGAATTCGTCGTGCGCGCGCTCAAGCCGAAAAAATCGTTCTACAGCGGCGCCCAGGAAAACATGACGACCTCGTTCATGCAGAACTGGTTCTCTTCATATAAGGAAGTGAGCATGCCCGCCCCGATCGCCATGCCGCTCGGCTACAAGATCGACCTGGGCGACGGCGCCACCGCGACCGCCGTGGCGGCCGACTGCAGGATCGTGCACCAGGCCGAGGTCATCGCCAAGCTGCGCCTGACCCAGCCCGATTACGTGATGCCGCCCTGCACCGCCATCAATGACTCCTCGATCGTCATGCTGATCAAGTACAAGGGCTTCGACTACCTGGTCAGCGGCGACATGGGCGGCAACGTCCAGAATGGCCAGAGCGACTTCGAGACGCCCGTCATTACCGCGCTGCTGCTGGCCAGCGAGCCGGAGCTGCACGTTCCGCCCAAGGGCATCGACGTGCTGCACCTGGGCCACCACGGCTCGCGCACCAGCTCGAACCCGACCTATCTGGACCTGACCGGGGCCGAAGTGGCGCTGGTGTCGGTGGGCCCGAACCAGCCGCACGGCTTGCCGAACGCCGAAGCGATCCAGCCGCTGCTCGACAAAAAGGTCAAGGTCTTGCAGACCGATGAAGGCCTGCTCAGCGACAGCCGCATGTTCAACGGCGGCTTCGTGATCGGCCACATCCTGATCAGCACCGACGGCCTGCGCTACACGGTCAGCGGCGACGCGGGCGGCCTCGATACGATGACCCAGCCGCAGGTGGTCAGCGAAGCGGGCAAGGCGGGCCTGCCATTCACCCTGCTGGTCGACGGCGGCGGCGTGCCGCCGGTCCAGGACCTGGCCACCCCGACCGCCTCGGCCAGCATCAGCGGCAGCGGCGCGGGCATGGCGCTGGTGGCCCAGGTCGGCGACGACGTCGGCGTAACACGTGCCGACTTCCTGATCGACGGCGTGGTCGTGGCCAGCCAGGCGCCGACCATGCCGGTCAAGAGCGGTGTGCTGAACCAGGCGTACGACGCCAGCCGCCTCGGCGCCGGCCAGCATAGCGCCCAGGTCAAGGTGTGGGATGCGTCCGGCAAGAGCGGCCTGTCGGCGGCGGCCAGCTTTACCGTCACCCCGGTCATTGTGGAACAAACCGAGCAGGAACCGAACGACAGCCGCGCCACCGCCACCGCGTGGCCGGCCGGGACCACCACCATGGTCGGCTATTTCCCTTCCGCGTCCGACAATGAAGACTGGTATGCCTTCCCGCTGGCGGCCAACGCCAAGCTGGTTTTGGCCATGACCGGGCCGACCGCGTCGAGCCAGAACTACGATTTGTCGCTCGAGACCAGTACCGGCGCGGTGCTGGCGTCGTCGACCGCCCCCGGCACCACGGAGAACATCAGCTATACCAACGGCAGCACGGCGCGCACGGTGTACCTGCGGGTGATCCGGGTGAGCAGCTATAGCCGCGTGACGCCGTACCGCATCGAGCGCAAGTAGGAACCACGGCCAGGGCAGAAGTCGCGCCCTGGCCGTCCCTGACACACTAAACCCACGTCGTACCGCCGCTTTCGCGAGGACGACGTGGGTTCGTGCGACGGAAAATGACATCATCACTGGGACGGCGGTCCTCGGCTATGATCGCACCATGTTTATCGCCCACCTCCCCTCGGGATACATCCTGTCCGTCACCGTGCTCGAACGGATCCGCACCGCGCCGGCAACCGCCTTTGCCGTTGTCCTTGCGGGGATGCTCGGCGCGCTGGCGCCGGACTTGGACCTGCTGTATTTCTATCTGGTCGATCATCGCCAGACCCTTCATCACAAATACATCAGCCATTGGCCGCTCGCCTGGATCGCCTTGCTCGCCGTCGCCATCGTATGGCGCAGCCTTGCCACCCGCTCGACAACGGCCTTGTTGTTCCTGGTCTTCTGCCTCGGCGCCGTGCTGCATGTGGTGCTCGACAGCTTTGTCGGCGACGTCTGGTGGTTCGCGCCCTTCGTCGACCAGCCGTACGCCTTTTTCACCGTGCCGGCGCGGTTCAAGCCGTGGTGGCTGAACTTCATCTTTCACTGGTCGTTCGCGGTCGAGCTACTCATTTGCGTGTGGGCCCTGCTGATCTACCGCAGACGGTCAACAGGCACAAAAAAGCCGCCGGCGAGCTGACCTCGCCGGCGGCTTTTTTGCGTGCGTCGTGTGACGCCGTGCTTATTCCCAGTTCAGCGCGCCGCCGGTCTGGTATTCGGTCACGCGGGTCTCGAAGAAGTTGCGCTCTTTCTTCAGGTCGATCATCTCGCTCATCCACGGGAACGGGTTTTCTTCCTGGGCGAACAAGGTCTCGAGGCCGATCTGCTGCGCGCGGCGGTTCGCGATGAAGCGCAAATAACCCTTGAACATGGTCGCGTTCAGGCCCAGCACGCCGCGCGGCATGGTGTCTTCGGCGTACGCATACTCGAGGTCGACCGCTTCGAGGAACAGCGCCTTGATCTCTTCGCGGAAGGCCGGCGTCCACAGCAGCGGGTTTTCCATCTTGATCGTGTTGATCAGGTCGATGCCGAAATTGCAATGCATCGACTCGTCGCGCAGGATGTACTGGTACTGCTCGGCCGCGCCCATCATCTTGTTCTGGCGGCCCAGCGCCAGGATCTGGGTGAAGCCGACGTAGAAGAACAGGCCTTCCATCAGGCAGGCGAATACGATCAGCGACTTGAGCAGCTTCTGGTCGTTTTCGGTGGTGCCGGTGGTGAAGGCCGGATCGGTCAGGGTATTGATGAACGGGATCAGGAACTCGTCCTTGTCGCGGATCGACTTGACTTCATTGTAGGCGTTGAAGATCTCGGCTTCATCCAGGCCCAGCGACTCGACGATGTACTGATAGGCGTGGGTGTGGATCGCTTCTTCAAACGCCTGGCGCAGCAGGTACTGGCGGCACTCGGGCGCCGTGATGTGGCGGTAGGTGCCCAGCACGATGTTGTTGGCGGCCAGCGAATCGGCGGTGACGAAAAAGCCCAGGTTGCGCTTGACCAGGCGACGCTCGTCGTCGGTCAGGCCGTTCGGGTTCTTCCACAGCTCGATATCGCGCTGCATGTTCACTTCCTGCGGCATCCAGTGGTTGGCGCAGCCGGCCAGGTATTTGTCCCAGGCCCATTTGTACTTGAACGGCACCAGCTGGTTGACGTCGGTCTTGCCGTTGATGATGCGCTTGTCGTCGGCGTGCACGCGCTTGGCGATCGCTTCGGCCGGCGCTGCGGCTTCGGTGGCGCCCATCGGCACCGGTGGGCGCGCGGCTGGCGCGCTGGCTTCTTCATCCCAGGACAACATAGTGGTATTCCTTTAGTTCGTATTCAATTCAATCGTTGCGGCGACACCGTGGCCTTCCGGCCACGGCGAGCGTGTTACTGGCAGGCTTCGCATTCCTCGAAACCGTCGTCGCCGGGACGCAAATAGCATGCCGCGCCGTCGGCTTCGGCCGTGATCGCCGCTGCTGCTGCCGCCGCCGAAGCGCTGTCCGCCGCCACGCCCATTGCGTGGGCCGACATGCTGCCATCGACTGCCACCGCATTCAGCGCGCCGGTCTTGGAGGTCGATTTCTCCATGTGGGTCGCGGCGATGGTGCGCAGGTAATAGGTGGTCTTCAGGCCGCGCAGCCATGCCAGCTTGTAGGTCTCGTCAAGCTTCTTGCCGGACGCGCCAGCCATGTAGATGTTCAGCGACTGGGCCTGGTCGATCCACTTCTGGCGGCGCGATGCTGCTTCCACCAGCCAGCTCGGCGACACTTCGAAGGCTGTTGCGTAAATATCACGCAGGTCTTGCGGGATGCGGTCGATCTTGGCCAGCGAGCCGTCGAAGTACTTCAGGTCCGAAATCATCACTTCATCCCACAGGTCGCGCGCCTTGAGGTCGCGCACCAGGTAGGAATTGATTTCGGTGAACTCGCCCGACAGGTTCGATTTCACGTACAGGTTCTGGAAGGTCGGCTCGATGCAGGCCGACACGCCGATGATGTTCGAAATCGTCGCGGTCGGGGCGATCGCCACGCAGTTCGAGTTGCGCATGCCGAACTGCTTGATGCGCTCGCGCACCACGGTCCAGTCCATCGCCGACGACGCATCGACTTCGAGGTAGCCGCCGCGCTCTTCGGCCAGCAGGCGCACCGAATCCTGCGGCAGGATGCCGCGGCTCCACAGGGAACCTTCGTACGACGCATAGCGGCCACGCTCTTCGGCCAGCTCGGTCGACGCCAGGTAGGCGTAGTAGCAAACGGCTTCCATCGAACGGTCAGCGAACTCGACTGCCTGGATCGACGAGTACGGCGTGCGCATCATGTGCAGGCAATCCTGGAAGCCCATGATACCCAGGCCGACCGGGCGGTGGCGCATGTTTGAGTTGCGTGCCTTGTCGACGGCGTAGTAATTGATGTCGATCACGTTGTCGAGCATGCGCATCGCGGTGCGCACGGTCTTTTGCAGCTTGACCGGGTCCAGCTTGCCTTCTTTCATGTGCGCTGGCATGTTCACCGAGCCCAGGTTGCAGACGGCGATTTCGTCCGGACCGGTATTGAGCGTGATCTCGGTGCACAGGTTCGAGCTGTGCACGACGCCGGTGTGCTGCTGCGGCGAACGGATGTTGCATGGGTCCTTGAAGGTGATCCATGGGTGGCCCGTTTCGAACAGCATCGACAGCATCTTGCGCCACAGGTCGAGCGCCGCGACTTTCTTGAACACGCGGATTTCGCCGGCCTGGGCCTTGGCTTCATAGCCGAGGTAAGCGGTTTCGAACGCGCGCCCGACCTTGTCGTGCAGGTCCGGGCAGTCCGATGGCGAGAACAGCGTCCAGTCGCCCTTTTCCATCACGCGCTTCATGAACATGTCCGGAATCCAGTTGGCGGTGTTCATGTCGTGGGTGCGGCGGCGGTCATCGCCCGTGTTCTTGCGCAGGTCGAGGAATTCCTCGATGTCCATGTGCCAGGTTTCCAGGTAGGCGCATACGGCGCCCTTGCGCTTGCCGCCCTGGTTGACCGCGACGGCGGTGTCGTTGACCACTTTCAGGAACGGCACCACGCCTTGCGACTTGCCGTTGGTGCCCTTGATGTGGGCGCCCAGGGCGCGCACTGGCGTCCAGTCGTTGCCCAGGCCGCCGGCGAACTTGGCCAGCAGCGCGTTTTCCTTGATGGCGTCGTAGATGCCTTCCAGGTCGTCCGACACGGTGGTCAGGTAGCACGACGAGAGCTGCGAACGCAGGGTGCCGGCGTTGAACAGGGTCGGGGTCGAACTCATGAAATCGAACGACGACAGCAGGTTGTAGAACTCGATCGCGCGCACTTCGCGGTTTTCTTCGCGCAGCGACAGGCCCATCGCGACGCGCATGTAGAACGCCTGCGGCATTTCGATGCGCACGTCGCGCACGTGCAGGAAGTAGCGGTCGTACAGGGTCTGCAGGCCGATGTAGCCGAACTGCAGGTCGCGGTCGGCGACCAGGGCCTTGGCCAGCTTGGCCAGGTCGAAGGTGGCCAGCACCGGGTCGAGCAGTTCATTCTCGATGCCCTTGGCGATGTATTGCGGGAAGTACTCTATATAGTGTGCTGCCGCTTTCGCCTGCGGCACTTCCTTGGCGAAGACTTCCTTGCGGATCGTGTGCAGCAGGATGCGGGCGGTCACTTGCGAGTACGCCGGGTCCTTTTCCATCAGCGCGCGCGCGGCCAGGATGGCGGACTTGTGCAGCTCTTCGACCGGCACGCCGTCGTACAGGTTCTTGACCGTCTCGGCCAGGATGGCGTCGGCGTCGACGTGCTTTTCCAGGCCGACGCAGGCGGCGTTGATCAGGTCGCGCACTTGCTGCATGTCGAGCGCGCGGCGCACGCCGTTGTCGGTCACGTGGATCTGCGGGGCGGCGATGTCGGCCGAGCCACCCAGGGCTTCCTTCTGCAGGCGGCGCTCTTCCATGTGCTTGGCGCGGTACAGGACATAGGCGCGCGCGACGTCGTGCTCACCGGAGCGCATCAGCGACAGTTCGACCTGGTCTTGCACGTCTTCGATGTGGAAGGTGCCGCCCGAAGGCTGGCGCCGCACCAGCGCGGCGACCACGTTGTTGGTGAGCTGCTCGACCAGTTCGCGCACGCGCGCGGAGGCGGCGCCCTGGCCGCCGTTGATGGCCAAAAATGCCTTGGTGACGGCGATGGCGATCTTCGATGGCTCGAACGCGACCACGGCGCCGTTGCGGCGGATGATGCGGTAGTCGCCGCTGGCGGCAATCGCCGCCGGGGTATTCTCAACAGGCGAACCTGCTGCTCCAGGTGTAACGTGCATAGGATTGATTGATGATTCTTGGGTTGTCTGCATGGGACCTCCTGGAACGGCTGGCAGTCGTGCTGCGCCGATTGTTATATTAAGTGGACTGCCCGGTTCGGGCCGCCCGTTCTACCAGCTAAAACGCCCAAAAGCAGACCATCCCGCCAAGCGAATCTGGCGGGATTATGTCGTCATTGTGGGGTAAAAACCGCTATCTTTTGGGCAATTTCTTCAAAGTAAGCGGTGTCATGCATATTGGATGAAGTTCTCTTGGCACCACTACATCTAGTGCGTTAATCAATTGTGAGAACTAATTGTAGTGGCTAGCCGATATGCACGCAATAGCTAACTGGAACGAATAACCTAATTTTTTTGATATTTTTTAGCGTCCTCAGCCTTGACTTTCTGGAGTCAGGGCACAAGGCGCTGTGCGCGGTTAGCGAGCACTAACACGGCACGCCGGGATGGACGCTGCCGCGCACTTTCCGACTCAGGTTTCGGGTTCGTGGATGTCGAGCTTTTGCATCTGGTAGCGCAACTGGCGAAAGCTGATGCCCAGCAGCTGCGCGGCCTGGGTGCGGTTGAAATTGGTCTGCGCCAGCGCGCGCAGGATGATGTCGCGCTCGACCTGCTCGAGGTAATCGGGCAGGCTGTTGGGCAGGGGCACGGCACCGGCCGCCGCCGGCTCCGCCATGGCCACGGCCGCGGCGACCGGCGCCATCGCCACCGGTTCGCTCACGCGCGCGCCCTTGAGCGACAGGTCGCCCACTTCGATCATGCCGTCGTTGGCAAACGCCAGCGCCCGCTCGAGGATGTTTTCCAGTTCGCGCACATTGCCGGGAAACGCGTAGGCGTGCAAGGTGGCCAGCACGCCCGGCCCCAGCGAGGCGCGCTGGCCCGAACCGGCCAGGCGCGCCAGGATGGCGCCGGTCAGCGCGCCGAGGTCGTCGACCCGGTCGCGCAGCGGCGGCACGCTCAGCTCGATCACATTGAGCCGGTAGAACAAGTCCTGCCGAAACCTGCCCGCCTCGACGCACTGCTCGAGATTCTGGTGGGTCGCGCTGATCAGGCGCACATCGACCGGTTCCTCGGCGGTGGCGCCGATCTTGCGCACGCGCCGTTCCTGGATCGCGCGCAGCAGCTTGACTTGCATCGCCAGCGGCAGGTCGGCCACCTCGTCGAGCATCAGGGTGCCGCCGTTGGCGGCCTGGAAGAAGCCGTCGCGGTCGTCCGCCGCGCCGGTGAACGCGCCTTTGCGGTAGCCAAAAAATTCCGCCTCCATCAACGCTTCGGGGATCGCACCGCAGTTGACCGCGATGAACGGCTTGCTGGCGCGCGAACTCTGGGCGTGGATTTCGCGCGCCGCCAGTTCCTTGCCGCTGCCCGATTCGCCCGTGATGGCAATCGGCGCCATCGAGCGGGCCAGGCGCGCGATCTGCGCGCGCAGCGCCTGCACCATGGCCGAGTCGCCGATCAGGCGCCGTTCCGGGCCCGGCGCGCCGCCCTGTTCCTGGGCCGGCATCGACAGGCGCAGCGCCGACTGCACCATGATGCGCAATTCGTCGAGCACCACCGGCTTGGACACGTAATCGAAGGCGCCGGCCTTGAGCGCGACGACCGCATTGTCGGCGCTGCCGTAGGCGGTGACGACGGCGATCGGCGTGTTCTTGCCGGCGGCGGCCACTTCACGCACCAGCTCCAGGCCGAGGCCGTCGGGCAGGCGCATGTCGGTCAGCACCAGCGCGTACTCGGCCTGCGCCAGGAAGGCGCGCGCCTGGGCCAGCGTGGCGGCGCTGTCGACGTCCAGGCCCATGCGCACGAGCGTGATCTCGAGCAGCTCGCGCAGGTCCGCTTCATCGTCGACGACCAGGATACGGGGTGATGCCATACAACCGCCTTTCTGTTTTTGTGCCTGCGTCAGAGCGCCAGCGGTTGCGCGAAGGTGATGACGAACCGGCCACTGGCCTTGTAGGCGCCGGCCACGCTGGCATCGAAGCGGTATTCGTAATCGAGCGTCGCATCGTTGTTCAGGCACAGTTCGCGCGCCAGGTACAGGCCCAGCCCGGTCCCCTTGCTCGACGTCGTGTAAAACGGCTCGAACAGGTGCGACCGCACTTCCGGGGTAATGCCCGGACCGTCGTCCTGCACGTGCAGCTCCATGCGCCCCAGCGCGTCGGTCACCACATCGATGCGGATGCTGCACACGGATCCGCTGGCGTAGCGCACCGCATTGGTGAGCAGGTTGACCACGACCTCGCGCAGGTGCAGCCCGTCGAAACGGACCGGCGCCGCTTCGGTATTGCCCAGGCACACTATATCATCCCGCAGGCCGTGGGTTTCCTGAAATTCGGCCTTCAGCTCGGCGAGAAAGCGGGCCAGTTGCAAAGGCTCGCTGTTGGGCTGGACCTTGCGCGACAGCTGCAGGATGTCTTCGACCATGCGGTTGACGCGGCTGACATTGTCGGCGACGATCTTGAGCAGGCGCGCGTGGGTGGCCGAATGCAGGTCCTCGGCCAGCAGCGCGGTGGCGTGGCCGATCGCCGACAGCGGGTTGCGCACCTCGTGGGCGATGCTGGCGGTGAGCCGCCCCATCGACGCGAGCTTGAGTTCCTGGGCCTGGTTTTCGATGGCCGTCACGTCCTGCATGAAGATGACGCAGCGTTCGGCCGCCTCGTCGGGGGTGTCGACCCGCGCGAAGCGCAGTTTCAGGTGCGCGGCCAGGTCGCGCCGCCCGCTCCAGGCGGCGATCCGCACTTCGCCGGCGATGTCGTGATACGGCCGGACGGTGACGAAGGCGGCGCGTCCCGCATCGGCGCCGCGTTCGTGCAGCCACGACGAAAACGCATGCGCGACCGGTTCCAGCGCTGCCATTTCGGCCAGCGTGAATTCGCCGTCCTGGGTCGACAGGCCGAGCATGAACAGGGCCGCCGGATTGGCGGCGAACACGCGCCCGTCGCGCCCGACCACGAGGATGCCATCCTCGACGTCGGCGATGACGATCTGGTTGATCGATTGCTGGATCTGCAGCGCCAGGCCCTGGCGCGAGGCCAGCTCCTCCTGGCCGATCAGCCTGGCGGCCAGCCGGTTGACCACGATCACGATGGCGAAAAACGCCACGCCATACAGGCCGGCCTGCATCACCGGCGTCTCGCGCCCGTCCATGACGACCCGATAAATGGTCTGGCCAAGCAGGAACAGCGTCACCAGCGAGGCCGAAAACAGGGCCATGACCAGCGGCGTCAGGATCGCCGCGCCGGCCAGCGGGAACAGGTACAGGATCACCAGCTCGTTGCGCGAGCCGCCGGCGGCCAGGTACAGCAGCGAAACGACGGCGATGTCGGTCAGCACCTGGATCACGACCTGGAGCAGGAAGCGGCGCCGCACATAATAGGCCAGCGCGCCAAAAGCGACCGCCGCCACCAGGTAGGCGATGCAGGTTTCGGCGTACAGCCGGTAGCCGCTGCCCTGGCCGGGCCGGTCGAAGGTCAGGTACAGCAGCAGCACCAGCGCGATCACCACCCGGGTGGCATTCATCGCATACAGCGAACGCCAATAGGTGTCGCGCGATTCGCGCGAAAGATCGACCCAGCGTCTCATCGGGCTATTGGGCCGGCAACCGGACGTGCGCCGGGCTGCAGTAGTCCAGGCCGTCTGCGCGCACCGATTCGGACGCCGGGAAATACACATGGCAATGGGCGCAGCAGGCCATCGGTTCGCCCTCGCCCAGCGCCGTACCGGGACCGGGGTCGCTCCCTTGCGCCGGCCCGCCCATGCCGCGCAGCTTGCTGCGCAGCGCCATCACGACCAGGATCGCCAGCGCGATCCAGAACAGGAGGCGGCTCATGCGAAGGCCTTGTGGAGCACGACTTCAAACACAAATCGGCTGCCGACATAGGCCAGCACCAGCGCGGCGAAACCGGCCAGCGTGAAGCGCAGCGCGGTCTTGCCGCGCCAGCCGCGCCAGCGGCGCCCGGCCAGCAGGGCTGCGAACAGGATCCAGGACAGCAGCGTGAACAGGATCTTGTGATCCCATTTCATGGCCCTCCCGAACAGCTGTTCGGAGAACACGATGCCCGACAAGACGGTCAGCGTGAGCAGGATGAAGCCGATCCAGATCAGCCGGAACAGCAGTTTTTCCATCGTCAGCAGGGCCGGCAACTGATCGATCGCCGAGGCCAGCCAGCCCGCCTGCGCGCGGCGCGTGTGCAGGCGCGCTTCCTGCAGCGCCATCAGCACGGCATGGAAGGCGGCGATGGTGAGGATGCTGTAGGCGAGAATGGCGACCGCGATGTGCCAACCGAAGGCGGGCGGCATGTCTTCGCGCGCCAGCAGGCTGCCCGGAAACAGCACCGGCAGCACGGCCACCAGCGCCGCGCACGGCATGATCAGGCGGCGCAGGCTGTCGAGCGCGAAATTGCGGTTTTCGATCCAGTAGGCCGCCACCGACACCCACAGCGCGGCCGAGAGCATCTGCGCAAAGCCGGTGCGCACGGTGCCGTTGGCGAACATGTCGAGCGACAGTCCGGCCCCATGCAGCAGCCAGGCGCCGGCGGTGATGCCGGAGATCAGAACGCCCTTGCGGGTCGGAAGCAATGCGCAGACGGCATAGATCAGCGCCGCTGCAATATATAAGTAGGTCTGCATCGTTCAAGTTTACACTATTGGCGCGCGCCAGCGCGACAGATCAATCGACGGCGGCCGCGCGCAGCTCGTCATGATGGTGGCGTTGCTGTTCTTCCATGACCAGCTGGTCCAGTTCGCGCTTGAGGGCGTTGAACTCGGGCGAGGCCGGATCGCGCATGCGCGGCAGCTCGACCAGCAGGTCGCGCTTGACGGTGCCGGGCCGATAGGTCATCACCACGATGCGGTCGGCCAGGTAGATCGCCTCTTCGATGCTGTGGGTGACGAACAGGATGGTCTTTTTGAGCTCGGCCCAGATGCGCAGCAGCTCGTCCTGCAGGTTGCGCCGGGTCAGCGCATCGAGCGCGCCGAACGGCTCGTCCATCAGCATGATGGGAGAATCGAGCGCCAGCACGCGCGCGATCGCCACGCGCTGGCGCATGCCGCCCGACAGGTCCTTGGGAAAGCGCTGGCGGAAATCTGCCAGCGACAGCATCGCCAGCAAGGTATCCACGCGCTGGCCGATCGCGGCCTTGTCCATGCCCTTGATTTCGAGGCCGAAACCGATGTTCTGGGCCACCGTCATCCACGGGAACAGGGCATATTCCTGGAACACCATGCCGCGCTCGGGGCCGGGGCCGGTCACGCGCTTGCCCTCGGCCGAGATGTGGCCGCTGGTGGGCGGCGCAAAACCGGCCACCGCGTTGAGCAGGGTCGACTTGCCGCAGCCGGAAGGCCCCAGCAGGCAGGTGAACTGCCCGCGCGGGATCTCCAGGCTGATGTCCTGCAGGGCCAGCAGTTCGCGCCCTTCGGTGGTAAACACCTTGCTGACGCCACTGATCAGTATCTGCGCTGCGCTCATGTCAATGCTCCAGGCCGCGGTGCCAGCGCAGCAGATAGTTGCTCAGGCGGTTCATGGCGACGTCGATGGCCAGGCCCAGCATGCCGATGGTAATCATGCCGGCCATGATCTTGTCGGACCAAAAATACTCGCGCGCCTCAAGGATGCGGAAACCGAGTCCGTTGTTGACCGCGATCATTTCGGAAACGATCACAACGATGAAGGCGGTGCCGATGCCGATCCGCACGCCGGCCAGGATGTAGGGCACCGAGGCCGGCAGGATCACACGCAGGAACATGGTGCTGCCGCTGGCGCCCAGGTTGCGCGCCGCGCGCAGGTAGATGCCGTCGACCTGGCGCACGCCGGCAATGGTATTCATCAGCACCGGAAAAAAGGCCCCCAGCGCGATCAGGAACACGGCCGGCGGATTGCCCAGGCCGAACCACAGGATCGCCAGCGGGATGTAGGCGATCGGCGGGATCGGGCGCAGCAACTGGACCAGCGGATTGAACCAGGCGTAGACGCGCGCGCTCGCGCCCATCGCCAGGCCAAGCGGCAGCGCCAGGCCGGCCCCGATCACGAAACCGAGCAACACCCGGTACATGCTGGCAAAGGAATCGAGCAGCAGCTCGCCCGACACCGCCCATTTAAGCCAGCTGCCTTCGGCATACGGCTGCAGCGGCAGCAGGTAGACGAACCATTTTCGCACCACCGCCAGCGGCGACGGCAGCACCTGCGGATTGACCCAGCCCAGCATCGCCACCGCCTGCCAGGCGACGATGATGACAACCGGGACCACCATGCCGGTGCCGATTTCACGCAGATTCGATTTTGCCATTCCCGCTCCTCATGTCAGCGCAGTGTGCTATTTGACGCCAAGGCTTTTCTTGGCCGCTTCCAGCAGGTCGGTCTTGACCCAGTCCTTCGCCAGCGGCGGAGTGGCCATGCGCCCCACCCCGGTCTTGACCATGATGTCGGTGGTAACCTGGATGTGCTGCGCCGTGATGTCGTACGAATACGGCGAATTGCTGATCGCGTCGTTGAAGTCGGCGCTGCTGATCTGGCCCTTGAAGATCACTTCGCGCACATACTTCTCGGCCAGTGCCTTGTTGTCGATGAAGGTCTTGGTCGACTGGACGAAGCAGCGCATGAATTTTTCGGCCAGCTCGCGCCTGGTATTGTAGAACTTCTCGGTCATGACCATGGTGCGCACCGGTTCGCCGATCGGGGTGTCGTACGGTTTCATCACCTCGACCCCGAAGCCCTTGTTGATGGCCTGCGAAGACTGCGGCTCGGACTGCATCATGGCGTCGATGTTCTTGCCCATCAGCGCCTGGTTCAGGTCCGCGAACGGCAGATAGATCAGCTGCACGTCCTTGCCCGGCGCGCTGTCGGCGCTGATGCCGGCCGCCTGCAGTTCGGCCATCAGCAACACTTCCTGGATGCCGCCGCGCGTCACGCCCACCTTCTTGCCCTTCAAGTCCTTGATGCCCTTGATGTTCACGCCGGGCCGCGCCACCAGCCGCGCGCCGCCCTTGGCGAAACCGGCCACCACGAAAATCGGCGCTCCGCTGGCACGCCCCGAAATGGCCGCCTCCGAGGCCGTGGTGCCGACATCGAGTTCGCCGGCGATGATCGCCTGCATCACGTCGAGGCCCTTGGCGAAGACCTTTTCATCGACCTGGATGCCGCACTTGGGAGCGATTTCCTTGATATACGAGACCGCGCCGTAATGCGCGAATTTGAGGTTGCCGAGCCGGATGACTTCCTGCGCCTGGGCCGCGCCTGCCAACAGCAGCAAGGCTGCGGCGGCCAATGTGTTCCTGATGATGTTCGTCGTCATGCATTTCTCCGTAAGGGTTGCTGTTCGATCCGTACCACCGCGAGATTATGCATTTAAAATAGCGCGCACAACATAGCACTCCGTTTAATATTTCCACAAGGAAATATAAGGCACGCAGCGGCAGGCTGTCAAACGTCCAGCGCAAGCTTTGCCGTGTTGCGCGCATTCAGCGATGGGCGGTCCTATATGGTTCTCCGAGCGTGCGGCGCTGACGCCAAGGCCAGGCACGATTGCGCTGGCCGCTACATGATAGTTCAGCGCCGGCCGGGAACCGCGGAAAATCCTGCCCCCCGCTGCGGCGCGGCGCGGTCCGCCATCGCTGTCCGTTAGGGTAAAATGGCCCACCTCCGGCCCCGCGCCGAATCGCCTCTATATATATATTAGTCAGGTCTGCCATGCTCGATAACTTAACCCAACGCCTCGCCAAGGTCGTCAAGACCATGCGCGGTGAGGCGCGTCTGACCGAAACCAACACCGCCGAGATGCTGCGCGAAGTGCGCCTGGCCCTGCTCGAAGCCGACGTGGCCCTGCCCGCCGTGCGCGAGTTCATCGGCCGCGTCAAGGAAAAAGCGCTGGGCGAAGAAGTCATCGCCTCGCTCAGCCCGGGCCAGGCGCTGGTCGGCGTGGTCCAGCGCGAGCTGGCCATCCTGATGGGCGCCGACCTCGGCCCCGAAGCGTCGCAACTGAGCTTCGCCCAGCAGCCGCCGGCGATCATCCTGATGGCCGGTTTGCAGGGCGTGGGTAAAACCACCACCGTCGGCAAGCTCGCCAAGTACCTCAAGGAAGAGAAAAAGAAAAAGGTCCTGACCGTCTCGGCCGACGTGTACCGCCCTGCCGCGATCGCCCAGCTCGAATCGGTGACCAGGCAGGTCGGCGCCGATTTCTTCCCATCGTCGGCGACCGACAAGCCGGTCGACATCGCGCTGGCCGCGCTCGACTGGGCCAAGAAGCACTACCACGACGTGCTGATCATCGACACCGCCGGCCGCCTCGGCATCGACGAAGCGATGATGCAGGAGATCTCCGCGGTCCACAAAGCGGTCAACCCGATCGAGACCCTGTTCGTGGTCGACGCCATGCTGGGACAGGACGCGATCAACACCGCCAAGGCGTTCAGCGACGCGCTGCCCCTGACCGGCATCGTATTGACGAAGCTCGACGGCGACTCGCGCGGCGGCGCGGCCCTGTCGGTGCGCCACATCACCGGCAAACCGATCAAGTTTGCCGGCGTGTCCGAAAAGCTGGACGGTCTGGAAGCGTTCGACGCCCAGCGCATGGCCAACCGCATCCTCGGCATGGGCGACATCATGGCGCTGGTCGAAGAAGCGCGCAAGGGCGTCGACAGCAAGGCCGCGGCCGACATGGCCAACAAGATCAAGTCGGGCGGACGCTTCGACATGAACGATTTCAAGTCGCAGCTGGGCCAGATGAAAAAAATGGGCGGCATGGCCAGCCTGATCGACAAGCTGCCGGCCCAGTTCCAGCAGGCCGCCGGCGGCGCCAACATGGACCAGGCCGACAAGCAGGTGCGGCGCATGGTCGGCATCATCGACTCGATGACGCCGCAGGAGCGCGCCAAGCCTGAACTGATCAAGGCCACCCGCAAGCGCCGCATCGCGGCCGGGGCCGGGGTCCAGGTACAGGAAGTGAACCGCATGCTGACCCAGTACGACCAGATGCAAAGCATGATGAAAAAGCTCAAGGGCGGCGGCATGATGAAGATGATGCGCGGGATGAAAGGCATGATGCCGGGCGGTATGCGGTAGCAGGGAATTCGTGCGGCGCAGCCGCGCGCCTGCGGACGAGGCCTGCCTTGCAAGGCAGGCCTCCTGAGCACCAAAGGTTCTTCTGGCGGAGCAGGGAATTCGTGCTGTGTTGGCCCAAGGTTTTTGAAAGAGGCCCAGCGCCCTATATGCACGGGGATGGTGAAAATCCGGGGCGCCAAGCCGCTCCGGGGCGTAGATCGGGCTTTTCCCTCTCAAAAAGGGTAAAAATTCTTGAAAAACACTTGCGTCATCAGTAAATCCCCACCAATATAAGCCGTGCGATCAATTGCGCAATTTCCCATGTGTTCGTTAAGGAGGCTCGAAGATGGCAACAGCCAAAAAAACCCCAGCAGCAGCGCCAGCAAAAAAGGCAGCAGCAGCCAAGCCAGCCGCAGCGGCAAAGCCAGCAGCAAAGAAAGCGGCTCCAGCTAAAGCAGCAGCACCAAAAGTAGCAGCAGTCAAAAAACCAGCAGCCCCACGCAAGCCGAACGCCGCTTTCATGAAAGCGATGACTCCTTCCGCGACCCTGGCAGCAGTAGTTGGCGCAACCCCGTTGCCACGCACCGAAGTGACCAAGAAAGTCTGGGACTACATCAAGAAGCTTGATCTCCAGGACGCAGCGAACCGCCGCATGATCAATGCAGACGACAAGCTCAAAGCTGTCTTCGGCGGCAAAGCTCAGGTATCGATGTTCGAAATGACCAAACTCATTTCCGATCACCTGAAATAAAATTTAGCTGTCCAAGCCGAATTCGCAGAAAGCCCCGATCGCAAGACCGGGGCTTTTGTGTTTGTGGCGTACAAGTACATCGCCCTCGCCTGCGCAAGGGCGATGTGGTGGGGGGCTGCTAAAACCCGAACGCCGCCTTCATCAGATGGAACACCTTGGTATTCTCCATCGTCCCTTTGAACGCGCCCGAACCGGCGCCGGTGGCGAACAGCTTGACGTCGCCGCCGCCGTGGGTTTCGCTGGTCCCGCGCACCCCGGTCTCCTGATGGTAGTCGTCGCCCTGCGCTTGCGCGCTGTCGACATCGACCCGCGTGTCCTTGCGATTCGGGCCATTGCCGAACACCAGCGTCGTGTAGGTCTTGCCGTCCGCATCCCTGGCCGGCATGCCGTCGCTGTAATTGCGTACGATGTCGAGGATGGGATTGCCGCGCTTGGCGTAGCCGTTCATGACCATCGTGTGGTCATGGTCGGCAGTGACCACGATCAGCGTATTGCGCAAGCCCGGATCGAGCACGCGCATCCGTTCCAGCACCGCCTTGATCGCATCATCGAAGGCGATGGTCTCGACCAGCGCCCGCTTGGCGTTGGTATCGTGCAGCGCATGATCGATCTTGCCGCCTTCGACCATCAGGAAGAAGCCGCTCGGATTCGGCGCCAGCAGCTCGACTGCCTTGAGCGCCATCTGCGACAAGGCCGGCTGCTCGGCGCGCCGATCCATATCGAAGTCCATGTGGCTTTCGGCGCTGTACAGGCCGACAAACTTGCGGCCTGGCTGCGCGGCCGCCATCTCTGTCGCGTTGGCCGCCACCGTGTAGCCGCGCGCCGCAAACTCGGCCAGCATGTCGCGTCCGTCGCTGCGCCCTTTCTTGTTGCTCACGGCATCAAAAGGCGTGAAGTGGTTGCGCCCGCCGCCCATCAGCACGTCGACGCCATCTTGCAACGCCGGGTTGTAGCCGGCGCCGCCCGGCACGATCTGGGCAGCGATGCTGTAGGCGGCGTTCCGATGGCAGACGTGCGCGAAGGTCGACGCCGGCGTTGCATGCGTCAATTCCGTAGTCGTGATCGAGCCCACCGACATGCCATGCGCCTTCGCCAGTTCCAGGATGGTCGGCGCGGTGCGGCCGTTACCGGGCTCGCAGCGGTCGACCGTGGCGTTGCCGTTGGCGTCCTTTGCCGGCGCGAGCGGCTTCGCATCGGCCATGGAAATGACATCGTTGTTGATCTTGATGCCGGTCATGTAGGCGCCCATCGACGGCGCGCTGTCGGTGGTCTGAGCGTCGTTCGAATAGGTCTTGACGCGCGCCGTGTGCTCCAGCGCCTCCATGTTCAGGAAGCCTTCTTCCTTGTATTTGTAAATGCGCGACGCGGTGATCGTGGTCGCTCCCATGCCGTCGCCGAGGAAAAAAATCACATTCCTGGCGGCCGGCGCGGCAGTAGCGCCAGCGCCCACGGCGCAGGATGCAGCCAGCAGCAGCGCGCAAAGTCGGGCAGTCTTCATGCTCAGTTCTCCCAGCCGGCGGCGGCTTTGATCAGTTCAAATACGCGCGTGTTGTCGATGGTGCCGCCAAAGCTGTCGGCGCGCGCGCCGATCGCACCGAGGAAAACATCGCTGCCACCATGGGTTCCATCGCCGGCATCGGTGCGCACCACCGCTTCCTGGTGATAATCGTCGGCAGTGACGGCGGCGTCGGTCAGCGCTGGAACGCTGCTGCGTTTGCCCTGCACCCGATGTTCGCCGGTGCCGAAGCCGATGATCGTGAACGGCACGCCGTCCGCGTCGAGCCGGAGCGCGCCGTCCGATACATTGCGCGCCAGTCCCAGCACACCCGGATTGGTCGGCGTGGTCTTGCCGGTGCGGCGCGCGTAGCCGTTCAGCAGCAGCGTGTGGTCATGGTCGGCGGTGACGACGATCAGCGTGTTCTTCAGACCCGGATCGAGCACCCGCATCCGGGCAATGGTGGCCTTGATGGTCTCGTCGAAAGCGACCACTTCCTGCAAGGCGCGCTTGGCCTGGGTGTCGTGCAGCGCGAGGTCGATCAGCCCGCCCTCGACCACCAGGAAAAAACCGTTCGGATTATGCGACAGCACATCGACCGCCTTGCTGGCCATGGCGGCCAGGCCGGGCTCGCGCGCGGGATCGCGCGCCCGGTCGTAGCTGAGGTTCTCGGGCGCGAACAGGCCAACCAGCGGCGCGCCGGATGCGGCGTCGACGGCGTTGAACTGGGCGCTGTTCAAGGCGCTGCGAAAACCGTGCGCGCGCAGTTCGGCCAGCAGGTCGCGGCCGTCGGCGCGGATGCCGCCCTGGCCAATGCCGGCGAAGGTCCGGGTGCCGCCGCCGAACAGGACGTCGATCCCGTGCGCTCCGAGCGCGCTGTTGTAGCCGGCGCCGCCGGGAACCAGGGCCGCAGCGATGTCGGTTTCCATGCCGCGATTGCAGACATGCGCGAACACCGCGCCAGGCGTGGCATCGGTGACGCGGGTAGTGGTGACCACGCCGACCGCCATGCCGCGCTGTTTGGCCAGTTCGGCCAGGGTCGCAACCGGGCGGCCGCCGCTGCAACGGCCGACGGTCTTGTTGCCACCAGCGTCAGCGCCCGGCGCGATCGATGGCGTGTCGCTGCTCATCGACAGCACGCCGTTGTTGACCTTTTTGCCGGTCATGTAGGCGCTCATCGAAGCGGCGCTGTCGGTAACCTGGGCGTCGTTCGCAAACGTCTTGACGAAGGCCGATTCGGGCAGCGTATCGATGGTCAGTTCGCCGTCCTCGCCGACCGCATAAATGCGCGCCGCCGTGAGCGTGTTCATGCCCATGCCGTCGCCGAGAAAAAAGATGATGTTCCTGGGGTGGCCAGCCACGGCCCGGGTGGCCGGGACGCTGGCGCATCCGGCCAGTGCCGCCGTCAATACGGCCGCTGCTACGGTCAATCGCATGGAGAACCCCCGCTCACGGAAAAAAACCAGTCTACACCGCGTGAGGGTCGACCGCAGCCCGGTGCTTAGCGGTACTCCCACTTCTTCCATGCCGACAGCACCGAGTTCGGGTACTCCGGCCTGCCGCGGCTGCCGTTGTAGCGGCCCAGCGCCAGATACAGGTTGCCGCCTTCCATGTCGAGGTACATGCGCAGGATCGCGCAGCCGTAGCGCAAATTGGTCTGCATGTGAAACAGCTTGCTGCGGTCGTTGTCGCCGACCACGCCGGTCCAGAACGGCATCACCTGCATGTAGCCGCGCGCGCCCACCATCGACACCGCGTATTTGCGGTAGGCCGATTCGACCTGGATCAGTCCCAGCACCATGCCAGGATCGAGGCCGGAACGGGTCGCTTCGTACCAGGCAGCTTCGAGGAATTCGAGGCGCACCTGGTCGTCGGGCAGCTTGCGCTTGAGTCGACCGGACATCTCGGCCAGCCAGAGCTGGTAGCGCAGGCGCGCCCCCTCCTCGCGAAACGTGGGCTGCGGCGGACGGGCATCCTTGATGGCGTTGGCCAGCGCCGGCCGGACCGAATCGGCAATCGCCTCTTCTTTCTGGTTGCCCGCCACGGCCGCGCCCGGAACAGCCAGCGCCGCCAGCACCAGCAGTGCCGGAACCAGCGCCCTCACACTGTGCAAGACGCGCTTCACTGAGCCAGTTTGGCCTGGATGAAGGCGAGCATGCCGTCCAGCGGAACGGCGGTCGCTTCGGTGTCGCGCCGGCCCTGGTATTCGAGGTTGCCTTCCTTCAGGCCGCGCTCGCCGATGACGATCCGGTGCGGCACGCCGATCAGTTCCCAGTCGGCGAACATGGCGCCCGGACGCTGGCCGCGGTCGTCGAGGATGACGTCGATGCCAGCTGCCTGCAGCGCCGCGTACAGCGCCTCGACTTCGGTCTTGACCATCTCGCTGCGGTCCATGCCCATCGGGCACAGCACCACTTCGAACGGCGCGATCGCGGCCGGCCAGATGATGCCCTTGTCGTCGAAATTCTGCTCGATCGCCGCGCCCAGGATGCGCGTGACGCCGATGCCGTAGCAGCCCATCTGCAGCGGCGCCGGCTTGCCGTTTTCGTCGAGGAAGGTGGCTTTCATGCTGGCCGAGTACGAGGTCCCGAGCTGGAACACGTGGCCCACTTCGATGCCGCGCTCGATCGCCAGCACGCCCTTGCCGTCCGGCGAAGCGTCGCCTTCGATCACGTTGCGCAGGTCGGCCACGAGCGGCTCGGCGATGTCGCGGCCCCAGTTGGCGCCCGTGTAGTGGTAGCCTTCTTCGTTGGCGCCGCAGACAAAGTCGGCCATGTTGGCGACGGTGCGGTCGGCCACCACGGTGACCGGCAGCTTGGCGCCGATCGGTCCCAGGTAGCCGGGAATCGAACCGTAGCACGCAAGGATTTCGGCTTCGGTGGCGAAGCGGTGGGCCGCCAGGCCCGGCACCTTGCCGACCTTGACTTCGTTCAGCTCATGGTCACCGCGGATCAGCAGCATCCAGTTTTCGGTGACCTGCTTGCCGGCGACTTCCTTCTCGACCGTCAGCGCGATGGTTTTCACGGTCTGGCTCAAAGGCAGCTTGAGGAATTCGGCCACGGTCTCGCACTTGGTCGCGCCCGGGGTGGCGGTCTTGACCAGCGCGGCGCCGGCGGCGGCGCGCTCGGCGGCCAGCGCCAGCGCCTCGGCCGCTTCCATGTTGGCCGCGTAGTCGGAGGTCGGGCAGTACACGATCGCATCTTCGCCGGTGCTGGCAATGACGTGGAATTCATGCGAACCGGAGCCGCCGATGGCGCCGTTGTCGGCCGCGACGGCGCGGAACTTGAGGCCAAAGCGGTTGAAAATGGCCGTATAAGCGTCGAACATGATCTGGTACGACGCCTTCAGGCCGGCTTCGTCGCGGTCGAACGAGTAGGCGTCCTTCATCGTGAATTCGCGCCCGCGCATCAGGCCGAAGCGCGGCCGGCGCTCGTCGCGGAACTTGGTCTGGATGTGATAAAAGTTCAGCGGCAGCTGGCGGTAGGACTTGATCTCGCCGCGCACCACGTCGGTGATGACTTCTTCCGAGGTCGGCTGGATCGCGTATTCGCGCCCGTGGCGGTCTTTGACGCGCATCAATTCGGGGCCCATTTTTTCCCAGCGCCCCGTTTCCTGCCACAGCTCGGCCGGCTGGACCAGCGGCATTAACAGTTCGATACCGCCCGCCTTGTTCATTTCATCGCGGATGATGGCTTCGACCTTGCGGATCACCCGCAGGCCGGTCGGCATATAGGTGTAAATGCCGGAGCCGAGGCGCTTGATCATGCCGGCGCGCATCATCAGCTGATGGCTGACGATTTCAGCGTCGGAAGGCGCTTCTTTCAAAGTGGAAATAAAAAAACGTGAGGCGCGCATATCGGTGAATTCTTTTTAAAAAGAGAGGGTTATAATCAACCTAATTTTAAAGGATTAGCTGGCTGATGCGTCCAATCTTTATACAAATGGGCCCGTTTGATGTGATTCCCGCCGTTTTCGTACCCCGAAAACCTGGTGGGCTTCAGAATTTGTGGGTAAAAATGTAAGAAGGCGCACGCTTAGCAGAAAGTTTCGAGGTGCACTATGCTCGATCGTGAAGGGTTTCGGCCCAACGTCGGCATCATCCTGCTCAACGCCCATAACGAGGTGTGGTGGGGCAAGCGGGTGCGCGAGCACTCGTGGCAGTTCCCGCAAGGGGGCATTAAATATGGGGAGACACCGGAACAAGCGATGTACCGCGAGCTGGAGGAAGAAATCGGGCTGCGCCAGGAGCATGTCAAGATCGTCGGTCGCACCCGCGACTGGCTGCGCTATGAGGTGCCCGACCATTTCATCAAGCGCGAAATTCGCGGCCATTATCGCGGGCAGAAGCAGATCTGGTTCCTGCTGCGCATGTGCGCGCGCGACAACGACGTCAACCTGCGCCTGACCGACCACCCGGAGTTCGACGCCTGGCGCTGGCACGAGTATTGGGTGCCGCTGGACGTGGTGATCGAATTCAAGCGCGATGTGTACCAGCGCGCGCTGCAGGAGTTGTCGCGCTTTTTGACCTGGCCGGCCAGCGGCGGACATGCACAGGAACGGCGCCATACGGCGCGTTACCTGCGCCAGCCGCACGCGCCGCGCAGCTCCCAGTCCCCGGCGATCGGCGCCGAGGTCGAGGAATGCGGGCCGGAACCGCAACTGGTGCTGGCGCCGAAAGAGTAGTTGGTTTTACATGAAGGGCGAAGCCCGGCGCCGCCGGCCTTCGCCCTTTTTCGTCGGTGCGATAAAATACGCCATGTTCACACCTTCCTCGAATGACGTGCGGCGCTTCTTCTGCGAAGCCTTCCGCAAACAGCGCGCTGGCGACATCCTCAGCCCGATGGATGCCATCGCGGCCGACTGGATCACCCAGCATCCCGAATACCACGAGGTCCTGTCCGACGCCGACAGCGCCATTGCACGCGACTATTCGGTCGAGGGCGGCCAGGCCAATCCCTTCTTGCACCTGTCGATGCATTTGTCGATCGCCGAGCAGGTGTCGATCGACCAGCCGCCCGGCATCCGCGCCGCCTGCGCCGCCCTGACCTTGCGCCTGGGCCCGCACGAAGCGCACCACCAGATCATGGAGTGCCTCGGCGAGATGATCTGGAAATCGCAGCGCGACGGCGTCCAGCCCGACGGCGTGGCCTACGTCGACTGCGTGCGCAAGCGCGCTAGTTAGCCGCGGCGAGCGTCTCGCGCGCCACCGGCTGGCCGCGTACCCAGACCGTGACGATGCTGTCGTAGGCGGCGATGTCGGCCAGCGGTGAGAGCTTCATCAGCACCAGGTTGGCGCGCTTGCCCACTTCGATCGAGCCGACCTGCCCGTCCAATTTGAAGGTGCGCGCATTGTTGATCGTGGCGGCGCGGAACACCTGGGCCAGCGACAGGCCGGCTTCGCGCAGGTGCTGCATTTCCAGGTAGCCGTTCAGGCCGGGCAGGTTGCCGTAGGTCGGACCGGATGGGGTATCGGTCCCCAGCAGGAAGTTGGCATCCCTCGCCGCCAGGTAGGCCAGCACCTGCTGCGAGCGGCGCAGCGGCGCATCGAAGCCCTTGAACACGTCGATGTCCGATTCATTCTCGGCCAGGTCTTCCTTGAACCACTTGCCTTCGTTGGTGCCGAACCAGTTCGCCAGCGACTTCGGCACCACTTTGCGCACGCCCGGATTGACCAGGTAGGCCGGATCGAAATACGCGCGCAGGCCGTACAGCACTTGCATGGTCGGCTGGTAGCCGATGCCCTGGGCGACCACCTGGTCGAGCATGGCGGCGATTTCGGCCGGCAGCTCGCTGCGCTGGTCGAACTGGCCCCACTTCCATAATCCGTGCGCGATCACGTCGGCCTTGCCGGCCACGGCGAACTGCTGTGCCTCGAAAGTGTTGGCGTGGGTGACCAGCACCAGTCCCTGCGCGCTGGCGGCCTTGCGCACTTCGCCGTACATGGCGCCGCTCATCACCGGCAGGTTGTGGTCGGCGCCGTAGCCGTGCTCGAAGTGGGTCTTGACGCAGATCCCGCCGCCCTGCTTGACGCGGGCCACGCCGGCCGCCGGCGTGTAGTCCTCGGGACGGTATTTGGCCGGGATGGACGCGGCCTGGGCCGGGTCGTAGACGAAGTTCGGGAACACCTCGAAGCGCTTGTCGGGCGGGAAGTAGGACATCGGATAGCCGTTGGCGATCACCAGCGGTTCGCTGCAATGGACCACGTCCGGGTGCAGCGGCGCGGCATTGAAGTCGGCGATGACGGAGCGGTCGGCCAGCGCCAGGTCGATCACGGTGGTGTAGCCGTAATACAGGAAGGAGCGCGGCAGCTGGCGGAAATATGCGCCGGCCATATCCTTTTTCGCCTTCGACATCTCGGGCGTCATGCCGGGCACGCCGTGCAGGTGGACATGGGAATCGATCAGGCCGGGCGCCAGGTAATAGCCTTTGCCGTCGACCACGGCGGCGCCGGCCGGACGTTTGTGCGCCGCGCCGCGTTCGACGGCGACGATCCGGCCATCGCGCACCAGCACGCTGCCCGGCACGACCTGGTCGAGTTTTTCGGGCGAGACCAGCTTGACATTGCTGATCCACAGGTCGCCGGCAGCGGCGGCGCACGGGGTCGAAAACACAATACTGAGGCTGGCGGCGAGCAGGAAGCGTTGCATGGGATTTCCATTCAGGAGGATGAAGGACCGCGGTCCGATCACTGCAGTTTCCGCCCTACGCCGGGGAAACGCGCCTCAGATCATGATCTGGGACGTGCCGGATTTGCGAAATTCGCTGGGCGTCATGCCGGTCTGGCCCTTGAAAATGCGGTTCAGCGCGCTTTTGCTGTTGAAGCCGCATTCGAGGCCCAGCTCGAGGATGCTGGCGGCCGCGCGCAGCGGCGAGTGCAGCGCCAGCTTCAGCGCCTCGACCCGGTGCCGGTTCAGGTAATCCTGGAAATTGGTGCCGCAGGCGTCGTTGATCAGCTGCGACAGTTCATGCGGCGTCATCGCCGTCATGGAAGCGAGCTGTTCCAGCTTGAGGTCGCCGTCGCGCCAGGCATGGTCAATTTCCATGCTTTTATTCAACACCGCCAGGAAAGCCGCCTTTTGCTCGTCGGACATCATGCTGTTGGCATAGCGTGGCTTGGGCGGCGCTGGCGGCGCCGGCCGGTAGCTGAGCGGCAAGCGGACGGCCATCAGCGCGGTGGCGTAAACGAACATCAGCAGGACGATTGCGCCAATCGCGTCCGACGAGACCGGCAGGGCGACGTCGGCAAATTCGATGCCGAGCGCGGCGACGCTGAGCACGCCGCCGACCAGCCAGATCCGCATTAGCCGGCGCAGCCCGGGCGCCAGCGGGCTCGATTGCGCCTGCCGCATCAGCCTGAAACAGGCCGCCACATAGAACAGGAACAACACCAGCTTGGCGACCGCCGCCAGGCCGATATACCAGGGCAGCGCGGTACGGTGCTGCAGCCAGGCCAGCTTGGCGGCGGCCGGCTGCAGGTAAAACGGCATCAAGGCCAGCGTCGCCAGCGCGAACGGGCCGCAATGCAGCAGGGCGCGCCAGCCCAGCGCCTGCCCGAACAGCAGCGCACGCAGATACAGATACAGCAGCGGGCCGACCAAGAGCCCGAGCGTGACGATCGCGTTGGCGCTGTGCGGCCAGGCCGCGTACAGGTGGTTCAGTCCCAGCCACGCGTGCAGGATCACGGCGGCGCACACCAGCAGCAATAGCGACAGCAGCCGGTTGGCACTGCGCAGTTCGCACTGGCGCGCGCCCAGCAGCGCCAGCACCAGGAAGCCGGCCTGGCCGATGGCCAGCAGGAACAGCCAGGACAGGGCGGTATCGATCAAGGCAAGGGGCCCCGAAATGCAAAAATCCTTTCAAGCCAGCATGACAACGCTGGGCTGAAAGGATTTTCGGCCATGCCGGAATCGCGGGAAATCAGCGTTTCAGGACCAGCTCGGAAGGCAGGCTGTGCAGGTAGGCGGCGATGTCGGCGATGTCGTTGTTCGACAGCGGCTTGACCTGGCCACCCATGATCGCATTGTTGCGGCCGTTGGCAGCGTCGCCGCGCTTGTAGGCTTTCAGTGCGTGCTCCAGGTATTCGGCGTGCTGGCCGGCCAGTTTCGGATAGGCCGGGTCGACCGGCTTGCTGAAGTCGGCGCCGTGGCACGCCGCACAGTTGTTCTTCTTGGCCAGTTGCTCGCCGTTGGCGATGTTGCCGCCAGCGACAGCGCTCAAGGACACCAGGCCGCAGAACAGGGCGATAATCAATTTTTTCATGGGGCTGTCCTTATTTCTTCTGCTGGGAGTAGTAAGCCGCCGCATTGGCGATGTCCTGGTCGGACATGCTGCTTGCCACGCCGCGCATGGTCGGGTGCTTGCGGTTCCCTTTTTTGTAGTCGTTCAGCGCATTTTCGATGTACTTGGCGGACTGGCCACCCAGCATCGGCACCGGATAGACTTCAGGGAAAGTTGCCTTGTAGCCGGCAATGCCGTGGCAGCCGATACATTGTTCAACTTTAGCGGCCTTGGCGTTGCCAACGATATCCGCTGCGGCGGCGCTGTTCGCGACGCCGGCGAGCACGAGAAGTGCAAAGAATTTTTTCATGGTGGCGATGGTAAGTGGTAGTCGGTACCGTACGTGCAAAATGATATCTTTTGCACTATCAACCTGCGATTTTAACCGATTTAGTGCCAGTCGTCCACATCGGCTGAGCTACGCGGCAACACCGCGCTCGCTGCGCGCCACCAGGAATAGCGCCATGGCGAACAGTAATTCGGTGCCCGCGCCGGCAAATGCGCCGGCCGCGAACGGGGCCCGGGCCCCCACCAGCGCCGCGCTGGCGACGG
>JANYGW010000154.1 GCA_025359245.1 Massilia sp. | reverse complement strand
CGCCACTTCCTCAACCAGGTGTGCACCCACGTGGCCGACATGGACTACGGCACGCTCAAGATCTACCCGGGCAACTACGACGAATACATGCTCGCCTCGACCCAGGCGCGCAACCAGCTGCTGGCCAACAATGCCAAGGCCAAGGAAAAGGTCGCCGAACTGCAGGACTTCGTGCGCCGCTTCTCGGCCAACAAGTCGAAGGCCCGCCAGGCTACCTCGCGCGCCAAGATGATCGACAAGATCAAGGTCGAGGACATGAAGCCGTCCTCACGCGCCTATCCGTTCGTGCGGTTCGAGGGCGAGAAGAAGCTGCACAGGCTCGCCGTCGAAGTGGAAAACATCTCCAAGGCCTACGACACGCAGCTGTTTAAAAACTTCAGTATCGCGGTGGAGGCGGGCGAGCGCATCGCCATCATCGGCGCCAACGGCGCCGGCAAGACCACGCTGCTGCGCTCGATCTGCAGCGACATGAGCGCCAGCGGCGGCCTCAAGGTCGACCAGGGCCGCGTGAAATGGGCGGAAAACGCCAACGTCGGCTACATGCCGCAGGACCCCACCGAAGAATTCGCCGGCGGCGAAGTGCTGACCGACTGGATGGGCCAGTGGACCAAGGAGGGTGACGACGACCAGGCCGTGCGCTCGATCCTGGGCCGCCTGCTGTTCGGCGGCGACGAAGTGAAAAAATCGGTCAAGGTGCTTTCCGGTGGCGAAAAGGGCCGCATGATGTACGGCAAGCTGATGCTGGGCCGGCACAACGTCATGCTGCTCGACGAACCCACCAATCACATGGACATGGAATCGATCGAGTCGCTCAACATCGCCCTCGACAAGTACGCCGGCACGCTGGTGTTCGTGTCGCACGACCGTGAATTCGTCTCGTCGCTGGCCACCCGCATCCTCGAGGTGAAGGAAAACGAGATCGTCGATTTCCAGGGCAATTACGAAGACTACCTGAGCAGCCAGGGCATCGCTTAAAGGAACCGGCATGATCGTCACGCCAATCAAGAAGGTCGAGTACGACCACCCCCAGGCCGGCCTGTCCTGCACCGCACAAGCCTGGGCGAGACTGCCCGAAGCCCCGGAAGCGGCTGAGCGGGCAGCGCTGAAGGACAAGATCCGCAAGCTCCTGAAAGAGCGCGAAGCGGTGCTGGTGGCCCACTACTATGTGGAAGCCGACCTGCAGGACCTGGCCGAGGAAACCGGCGGCTGTGTCTCCGATTCGCTCGAGATGGCCCGCTTCGGGCGCGATCACCCCGCCACGACCCTGGTGGTGGCGGGCGTGCGTTTCATGGGCGAGACGGCGAAAATCCTGTCGCCCGAAAAGCGCATTTTGATGCCTGATCTCGATGCGACCTGTTCGCTCGACCTGGGCTGCCCGGCCGACGAATTCGCCGCCTTTTGCGACCAGCATCCTGATCGCACCGTCGTCGTCTACGCCAACACCAGCGCCGCCGTGAAAGCGCGCGCCGACTGGATGGTCACGTCCTCGATCGGCCTCGATATCGTGGCGCACCTGCACGCCCAGGGCAAAAAGATCCTGTGGGCGCCGGATCGCCACCTGGGCTCCTACATCCAGAAAAAAACCGGCGCCGACATGCTGCTGTGGCAGGGCTCGTGCCTGGTGCACGATGAATTCAAGGGCGTCGAACTCGATCTGCTCAAGGCCGACTACCCGGATGCAAAAGTGCTGGTGCACCCTGAGTCGCCCGCCAACGTGGTGGCGCTGGCCGACGTGGTCGGCTCGACCACGCAGCTGATCGATGCGGCCCGGTCGATGGCGGCGACGACCTTCATTGTCGCCACCGACAACGGCATCCTGCACAAGATGCGCGCCGCTGCGCCCGGCAAGCATTTCATCGAGGCGCCCACTGCCGGCAACAGCGCAACGTGCAAAAGCTGCGCGCACTGCCCGTGGATGGCCATGAACGGCCTGCGCAACCTGGCCGCTGTGCTGGAAAATATGGACAACGAGGTGGTGGTCGATCCCGCGGTCGGCCAGCAGGCCGTGCGTGCCATCGACCGCATGCTCGATTTCGCCGCCGCGAAAAAAGCCCGTGCCGCCCCCATCGGCGCGCTTGAACAAGAATCCACCCTGTTTTCCGGAGTTGGCCCCGCATGAGCAATTTGCGCAATCCCCACAACACCTTCGATGCGGCGCTGCAGTCGGCGTTCGAAGCGAACATCCTCGCTGCCTTGCTGGAAGACGTCGGCACGGGCGATCTCACTGGCTTGCTGGTGCCGGCCGATAGCCGCGTGCGCGCCCGCGTCATCGTGCGCGAGGAAGCCGTGCTGTGCGGCGCGCCGTGGTTCGACGGCGTCATGCAGGCGCTCGATCAGTCGACCGAAGTAAGCTGGAACTACGCCGAGGGCGAGCGCATGATGGCGGGCAGCGTGGTGTGCACCATCGAAGCTGCGCCCCGGTCGCTGCTGACGGCGGAGCGGTCCGCGCTCAACTTCCTGCAGCTGTTGTCGGGCGTGGCAACCGCCACGCGCCGTTTTGTCGATCTCGTCGAAGGGACCCGGGCCGCCATCCTCGACACCCGCAAGACCCTGCCAGGCCTGCGCCAGGCGCAGAAATATGCGGTGCGCGTCGGCGGCGGCAAGAACCAGCGCATGGCCCTGTTCGACGGCATCCTGATCAAGGAAAACCACATCGCCGCGGCCGGCGGCGTGCGCCAGGCGCTGGAAGCGGCCAGCGCACTTGGTTCCGGCAAGCCGGTGCAGATCGAAGTGGAAACCATCGCCCAGTTGAAGGAAGCGCTCGACGCCGGCGCCGTGTCGGTCCTGCTCGATAATTTCGAACTGGCGCAGATGCGTGAAGCCGTCGCCATCACGGCCGGCCGCGCGCTGCTGGAAGCGTCCGGCGGGATCAATATGGAAACGGTGCGGGAGATTGCGGCAACTGGCGTGGACCGGATATCAATTGGTGGCCTGACCAAGGACGTGCACGCGACGGATTATTCCTTGCGGATCGTGGATTAACTCGCGGCGCTTGGAGCAGGGGGGACTGGCAC